>JAJRVM010000150.1 GCA_024277285.1 Planctomycetota bacterium | reverse complement strand
TTGTACAGACCTACGCTTCGGTAGACTGCCTGATACTCGCCTTGTGCCAAGGATGCGCCCTGCCGCACAGTCGACTCGCGGAGGATGATCGAACCCTCTTTGCTAAGGCGGTGCTTCAGAGAGTGAAGCAGCGTCACGACGTCCGCGTTCTTCAGATACATACACAGGCCACCCAAGAAGATCATGTCAAAGGATTCTTCCGGAAGGTTCTTCCGGCCGTCACCTTCAAAGATCTCAACATTGGGCAGGCGAGCCACTCTTTCCCTGGCAGCCTTCACCATCAAGGGACTACGGTCGATCCCAACGACAGCCTTGTAACGCTTGGCGAAAATCTCGGTCCAGGCCCCCGCCCCACAGCCAAGGTCAAGCACGCGCCCTGAGGCACCCACGGCGTCGAGCCAATCACCAACAGTGCGTATCTCTTCGCGTACTCGATATCGGGCCGCGCTGGTTGGCAGATTGTGCTCATGGGCCATCATGCTGACCGTGTCTGCTGTGCCTCCACCTGCACCATTAAAATAGCGATTGACAGTTGCATCATCGATCTGTTGTTCGGTGGAGGTGTCGTCATTCATCGGCATTGCCTTTGAAAAAGACAATCGTGCTGATGAGGATTATTGAAGAGTTCGTCATATATCTGGTTCATCCGCATGACGGGCGCGGCGGGTTGAAAAATGGACGTGGGCATCGTTTTCCTGTGGGAAGTTATTGACAGAGGATGTAATGGTTCAGCGTAACGTCGAGTTTTCGGGTGCCGGAGTAAGTTACTGGAAAGAATAGAAAAGGTCTAAAGACGTAACCGTTCACGGGCGAAAAACTGACATCGGTGGATTCTAGCATGTTGGGTAGGTTTTTGTCGTTATGGCAACGACAAATGAGAAGTAAAAACCGACCCACGAAGAACTGGTGCCGTTATCCAGGAGTTGCAGGCACGCACCGTGGAATTTGAAGCGGAACTGGCCAAAGCTCGCAAGAACTCGCAGATTTCTTCAAAGCGGCCTTCGTCGGATATGGTTAAACCGAAACCCAAGAATACAAAGCGTGGACGTACCGGGAAGCGG
The DNA here is from genome assembly GCA_024277285.1 of Planctomycetota bacterium. The sequence goes on along the minus strand of JAJRVM010000150.1, from coordinate 8,296 downwards.
AAACGAGGGGAGTGGTACATTTATCGTGGCGATCGAGGCAGAATGGGAGATGTCTGCAATGGGTTCAGTCAGTGACGAATGTGCGCGGCCGCATGTAGACGACAAGCTCATCCCGCTCAGTCGCTCTGCATACACGTACCACTTCTCTTTTTCACGTTTCTGTTCGTCACAGCGCAAAACAGCAACCGTTTTGCTATCCTCAAAGTTAACAGCCCGATGATCGTGGAATTAGCGGCGGAAAGACACTGCGAGTGAGCGCCGCACGCGGTTTTTCTCAAGCGACATCCGAACTTCGTCAAACGAGACGAGGACTCGGATTGGACTGTTACTAGTCGATAACGACACTCCGGACGAGGCCCTCTCCCCAAAAGAGGGCTGGGAAGCCCGGATGGGCCTGAAACTCTTACGGCAAAAAGACTACGTCGCCAGGCTCCGCGCCGCAGGCTTCGCAAAGGTGAAATTCGCGGCCAAGTCGTCCACGCCCAATCCGCATAAGGCGAAATTCATGGTGGTGGCAACCAAGCGCAAGTAGGGCCAGGTGGCTTGCCGGCTCTCAGGATTGCCGGCCGTTGCCGCCCAAGCCGATGCCTGCTCACGGGCCCCAGCGCCTCGCCGGTGTGTGGATTGGGGCCCGGTTTCCAAGGCGCAACGCCGATGTATTGTGTCTCTCCGTGGTTTCCGGAACTCGCTCGGCGCATGCCCCGGTTCTTTCCGCGAAGCTGTCATCACGACTTGCCTCACATCGAATCTCGCATAGGGGACGGATTGCTCATGACTCACGATCAACGCAGGCCGAATCGTCGCGAGTTTCTCGGTTCTGTTTCCGGTTCGACGGTCGGGGCCGTGTTGGGGGCAACGCTCTCCGGCAGTGCATGGATGACCTGCGCCGCGCAACAACAGGCCGCGAATTCCGCGGCGCAGTGCGGCGCGGCCCCACGGCATGGTAACACCTGTACGCTCGGAGGCAGCAAGTCATGTTCGTCCAAACGCGAAGCGTTCGCTAAGCGACGCTGCCCAGGCAGCCAGGCAGGAACCAAGAATCATGAGAATAGCGTTCTGCGCGCTGCTTTGGAATCACGATCGCAAAAAGGAGAAAACGAGTGAGAAGAAAACTATTGCAGGTACTCGACGCAGAGATCGTTTGCCGGATGCTGTTCGGTTGTACTCTGTGGATCGGTTGTGTCTCCCCAACGCTTGGTGCGCATTACTACGTCAGCAATTCCGGAGACGATAACAACTCTGGAACAACTTCGCCCGATGCGTGGCGGAGTATCGAAAAAATAAACGGGTTCGTTTTTGCTCCGGGTGACGTTGTTCATTTCGAGCGCGGCGCCACGTGGCGCGGACAGCTCGTTCCTCACAGCGGCAGCCAGAAGGGACACGTCACGTACACGTCGTACGGCGAGGGGCCCAAGCCACTGCTGCTGGGCTCCGTGGAAAAGAATGCCCCGGACGACTGGAAGGAGGTCGGAGAGAATATCTGGTCAGCGGCCCCGTTTGCGGTCGATGTCGGCAGTATCATTTTCAATGACGGCGCCGTCTGCGGCTTCAAAGTGTGGGAGCCAGCGGACTTGGATGAACCGAATAAATTCTGGTACGATCGCGAGAATAAGGTCGTCAAGTTGTACTCTTCGCGCAATCCTGCGGAATTGTACGATGACGTCCAGTGCGCGCTGAAGAGGCACATCATCAACCAGAGCGGCAGAAGTTACGTCATCTACGACGGTCTGCACCTGGCCTACGGAGCCGCTCACGGGATTGGTGGTGGTGGCACCCACCACATTATCGTCAGAAACTGCGACCTGTGCTTTATCGGCGGCGGATGCCAGTACTCGAAGAAAACGGCCCACGGCTTTCGGCATGTGAGGTATGGCAACGGCATCGAGTTCTGGGACAGCGCCCATGACAATCTCGTCGAAAAGTGCCGCATCTGGGATATCTACGATGCCGGCGTGACGAACCAAGGTGGATCGAAAAACCAGCAGTACAACATCGTCTACAAGAACAACACGATTTGGAATTGTGAGTACTCTTTCGAGTACTGGAACCGGCCCGAAACATCGATCACGCACGATATCTATTTTGAACACAACGTCTGTTTCAACGCAGGAGGAGGCTGGAGCCACGGCCAGCCGTATAACCGAGGTATGCATTTAGCGTTCTTCGAGAATTCGGCACGGACCAGCCGTTTCTATGTGAGAAACAACGTGTTTCACCGAGCGGAAGCCTCGGCCATCGTTATACGCGCTGAAGGCTGGAACGGATTGGAAGACCTGGTCCTGGAGAACAATGTGTATTACCAACCGGCCGACAAGGCGCTTGTCGGCTGGGGCCACTGGCGCGATGGGAAGTCCTATAGCGCGCAGGAGTTTGACGCGTATAAGAAAGCGACGGGAAAGGACGCCTCGTCTCGATTGGTGACGCTTCGCCGTCTTGTCACGGACCCTGTCGAGATGGAACTGCATGTCGACGATACTCAAGAACTCAAAGTAACCGGACAGTATTCCGACAACGTCACGATCGACGTAACGCAATTCTCTTCCTATGTTTCATCCGACCCGACAGTCGCGTCCGTTGATTCCAAGGGAACCACGAAGGGCCTGCGTCCAGGAAAGGCACAGATAACGGTCACTTTCGAGGGATTGACGGCCACGGTATCGGCAACGGTAGGCCGTTAGGGATCGGCGGAAACTGGCTGCAACTTGGCACGATTTTCAAGCGAGAGGAAAGCCAGGGACCGACGTTTTGCACATTCAGACGCATCGCGGTTCTGATTTCACATGGTGGTTCGTGAGTGTCGAATTATGTGTTCAGTGATGCAAAGCGATCCTGGAGATGGTCGTCGCACTCTGCACCGTGTACAATAGCGGGGACTGTGCTGCCGCGCCGTCACGCGCATCCGAAGGAGATTCCTGATGCAATTCACCGCTGTCTACATACAAGTCCCCGAAGGCTATATCGCGTTTGTGGAAGAACTTCCCGGCGCCAATACTCAAGGCGCCACGCTCGAAGAAGCTAGGGAGAATCTCAAGGAAGCGACCGCTTTGGTTTTGGAAGCGAACCGCGAGCTCGCGGAAAAATCACTTGCAGGCAAAACCGTGACGAAGGAACCCTTCGTTCCCTCGCCATGAAACGCCAAACGTTGATTCGTCATTTAGAATCGCACGGTTGTAATCTTCTTCGCGAAGGCGGCAAACACAGCATTTACGTTAATCCGGAAAACAACCAGACATCCGCAGTTCCGAGACATCGGAAAAACAATGATTTCCTGGCACGGAAAATCTGTCGCGACCTGGGTGTCGCTGAACCCTAAGAACGGCAGAACGTAACCTTTCACGGCCTCTGGCCGTAAACGGTTACGGCGGGATTTCCATATAAACTCCTCGATGAGAGTGCAGCCAGCCGCAACATCCATCATGCTAACGGTTTGAGGCACGCCCGGATACAATCTCAACACGGCTGGTGGCATCCTGGTTCGTACCCTGATGCCCAACATCCAAGCGGAATGAACGTCGCCATGCCACGGGTCTACATGAACGCAGGCTGGGGCGGTGCTGAGCGAGATCTCTTTCGACGCGTGCTTGATCAATGGCCAGCCGAATCCTCACGATGCGAAATCCCCCGGTGCCAAATTGAGCCAGCTCATTAACACCGTTGTGCCGAGGCCCTATCGGTCCCATCTTCGCGATCCGTAAAACACGGAACTCTGGGCTTGTCCACAACTCGTCGCCGAAAGACACACCTCATGAAACTTCGAGCCATACTCGCCATTCTGACTCTGGCATGTATCACGAGCCTTTCGCCGACTCACGCCAAAGAACGCGTGTTGTTCGCTTTCGATGACCATAGCATTCCGTGGCGTCATAACCTAAAAGTCACGCTGGTTCAGGCAGACAAGCATCCTGCGAACCCTGTTCTGCGTCGCGGGCCCAAGGGAACACCAGATCACGGCCATGCGATCTTGTACGGCACCGTTTTCAAAGACGGTGTTACATTTCGCATGTGGTATCTCGGCATGATCCAAACCGAGATTGAGAATGGGCAGGCTCCCGGCTGGTGGCGACCGATGTGTTACGCCGAAAGCAAGGACGGCGTGAACTGGACGAAGCCTGATTTGAGATTAGTTGAATTCAGCGGCAACACAAAGAACAACATCTGTCGGATAGAGGGGCCCATCCATTCGATGACGCGGGTCAACGATTTCCTCTCCGTCCTGTACGAACCGGACGATCCTGATCCGAGTCGTCGATACAAAGTGGCCTACATCGCTCACATGCCATACGACGACATCAAGGGCGGCATGAGCAACGTCGGTGTCAAAGAACGCCGCGTTGCGACGACCATCTGCGCGACGAGTGCCGACGGCTTAAGCTGGAAAGTTGTCGGAGATCATCCTGCGAACGCGGGCGGCGAGCGTTTTGAAGTGTCGTCACTCTATCGCTTCGGTGGTTTTTACTACTCGACCGGACAACTGATATCGCCCTGGAGCTGGCGTCCTGACGGCAGCAAGACCGGACGCAACGTACTGGTCTACCGGTCGCCGAATTTCAAGAACTGGTCACAGGCGACGGCTCTTGCCTACTCGCGTCCGGGACAACTCACGAACCCGCCGGTGGTGGGCGAGCAGATGCACATGGGCATGGGATTGTGGAATCGCGGCAACGTACTGGTCGGGCTACATGGTATGTGGCAGGACGCCACGACGAAACCGGAAAAAGGAGAACACTGGAACAATGGCGTCCACATCGATCTCGGTCTCGTGATCAGCAACGACGGGATCCATTTCCGCGAACCGGTACCCAATTTCAAGATCATCGCACGTGGTGAACCGGGTGCATGGGATGACACCGCTTTACTGCAGGGCCATGCTTTCGTCAATCATCGTGACAAGACGATGATCTGGTATTCCCACTGGGACACCTCGGGTAAACTCAAGACGATGGAAATCGGATTGGCTACCTTGCGGCGAGACGGTTTCGGTTACCTGTCCGCTCAGGAAGAAGACAATGACTCCGAGTTCATTACCGACTTTTTTGAGCTCGGTGACAACGACAATATCTACCTGAACGTTTCAGGAGTTTCGCCCGACGCACCGTTGATGGTCGAACTGCTGGATCATCGAGCCCAGCTGATACCGGGATACTCAACGGAGGTTTCCACCAGCGGCGTCCACGTTCCTGTTGTTTGGTCAAGGCCTGCGATCGCGAGCCGAAAACGGTCATTGCGAGTTCGCTATCCCGTCGGCAGTGGCGCACACGTGTATGCGGCTTACATCGCGGATTAGTTCGACAACGCCACTTTATCTGAACCACAACTCGTAACAGGTTTCTAGGTAATAGGTTATTGGCCTTAAGGCCCCTGCCTGCTTGTCAGGCAGGTGAATCAGTTTGCCAAGCTAGATCGCAATCGAGATGATTTCCCCCCTCTCTCCCCCGCGTCTGCCGCCTCCGGCGGCAGACGCGGGGGAGAGAGGGGGCATTTTCGGCGGTGCCCCGGCTAGCCATGCAAACTGATTCAGCAAGCAAGGAATAACGAACATGATGTCATGTGCCTCAAGACGACAATCGTTCTTTGTACGTCCGCTACTGGATCCGGTCCTCCAGCTTCTCGTAGTTCTCTGTGTTATGGCTACCGCAAATGCGCAGGACATTCCACTTTCCTATGCGCCCATGCATCGCCTGACGTGGGAGGAATATGAAGGCACGTTACGATTATGGAAGAGCACGTATCCCGATTTTGTCACTCTCCAGTCGCGGGGAATCAGCGGTCAGAACATGCCCGTGTATCTGCTCAAGATCACGGATCGGACCGTACTCGATACAGACAAGCAAATCTGTTTGATCACTACTTTACATTGCGGGCCGGAGCGAACCGGAACGTCGGGAGCGATGGCCTTTGTCGAGTGGATGCTGAGCGATGATCCACTGACGGTGGAGACGCGTCGCAGGCAGATCATTCTCGTCATGCCGGTCGTCAACCCTCTATCGCTGTTTCACACGGACCGCTGGCGCAATGAACATGGCGTCGATCCGTATGCTGGACTGGGACTCAAAGGCAAGGTCTGGGATGTGAAAACTCTCACGGTTCGCAATCCAGAGAATGCACCGGAATTGATGGCGGTGCTTTCGGTGGTTGACGAATTCCAGCCGGAAATCCATGCCGATTTTCATGGGACGGGTCTTCAGGAATATCCACCCGATCAACTCGGCACTCGGCGGACCTACCACGGTCAAATAATGACGGAGGTCACAGGGGGTGCGTATTCCAACTATGCATTACGACCGTGGGACTGGCGCGTGACCGAAGCGATGATCGACGCGGGCAACGCGGCAGGATTTCCCTCAGATCGATTCGAGGCGGATGCGCAGCGCACATTCTGGGGTGCAGAGTTGGCTCCGTTGGGAAAGAAACTGTGGCACGGTATGCCAATGTTCTATTCACAACATTATTCGTATGCCAAATACCACACGATGGTCTGCACTCAGGAGGTGGCGTGGGAGCAAAGCGTTGTCGCGCGAATGAAGGGACTGCTTCGCATCGGCAATAGAACATGGAATGACGAGCGGCAGCCAAGCTATCCGGTAAATCGAATGAAACATTTCGTCGGCCACTTTGTGACCGCGTATGGAAACTCGGCTACCCAGCGCCGCAAGAGTCGGGTTGAGCTGTGGTCTAAACAAGGCAAGTTCGCTCTCGGGTTCACGTATCCACAGACAGTTGGCCGCGAGAGCTTGGTTTGTGCGATCACAGCAGCGGCGAAACGGGCCGTTGCCGCAAAGAATCTTCGTGAATTACAAGTTAGTCTGCTCGACCAGTTCGATGATGACGCACAGAACATCGGACGTTTCATCGAAGCGGGTCCGGAGTTTACACTGGCAATGGACACGCCCAATTCACAGCTGCTTGCCGCGAAAGAAACCGACGACGTGAAGATCGAACACGGCATCAGCTTCCGTCTGCGGCTGCCTTACTCGAAGCCAACCCACCTCGAAGTGCAGCTCAATGGACAAGTCCTGAAGCCCAGCGCCACGGATGGTTACGAAAGCTGGTTCGCCGATGGTTTCACGCAAGTGCATGTGCACGTCCCACCTGAGAAGTCCAACAAGACGGAACTCTTTTTCATCACCTGCACCTACACACCGGACGAAGTACGCCCCACCGGCTGGATGCCACCAGCAGTCGTGCAAAAACAATTTGCAACGGCCAAGGCAGATGCCACGCCAGCCACTTTCACTGACATACCCTATGGAAAGCATTTTCGTCAGACGATGGACGTCTGGTTGGCACCGTCAGACAAACCTGCACCGTTAGTGTTTTACCTCCACGGTGGCGGCTGGGCGTCACAGGACAAGACGGATATTCATCAGCACCTCGATGTGCGTGCTTTCCTGAAAGCCGGCATCTCCGTCGCTTCCGTGAATTATCGCCTGCTGCAGGATGCGAATGCGGCAAATGTCAACCCGCCTTTGCAATGGCCTTTGAATGATGCCGCACGTGCGCTGCAGTTCGTGCGTTCAAAGGCTGGCGAGTGGAAGATTGACAAAGCCCGCATTGGTGCCTGCGGGGTCAGTGCCGGCGGATGCTCCTCGCTCTGGTTAGCCCTGCATGACGAGATGGCTGAGCCTCAAAGTGACGATTCCACTGCCCGCGAATCCACTGCCCGCGAATCGACGCGTCTGCTGTGTGCCGCAGGAAAGGCACCGCAAACGTCACTCGACCCGCAGCAACTACGCGATTGGATTCCGAACTACGAATACGGAGGCAAGGCGTTTGGGTTTCCGGGCACAACCCGTCCGGATTCTTTTGCGTCCTTTCTCGACTCGCGAGACTCCGTTCTTTCATACATAAAGCGTTATTCTCCGATTGAACACGCCAGCAATGACGACCCTCCGCTATTCATGGAATTCCCAGCACACGACGGAGCGCCCATCCGCGGCGAAAAGCAGACTGACCCCACACACTCAGCGGTGTCCGGCCTCATGCTTCAACGAAAGTTACAGTCCTTGGGGGTAACGTCCGAACTTCGCTATCGAGGTGATGGCAAGACCGGCAGCGCCGATATGCAGGAGTTCCTGACGCGTCAGCTGAAGGAGGACCACTAACGCGTCATCGCGCTTGCCCGAACAGACCGAGCTGGCGAGTCCTCGTTTCCGCCAGAGCATCGCTGTGAAGAACCCGCTGAGCATAAAGAACAGCGGCATGCGAAATCCGTGAATGCAGGCGAACAGGACGTAGTAGAATTCGTTTTGCTGCGAGTCCCGCACCGTCCATGGAATCGGAGCAAATGAAAGTGCTG
>JAJRVM010000149.1 GCA_024277285.1 Planctomycetota bacterium | reverse complement strand
ATCGAGGTGTTGATCAACTTCTGATCGCGGCGAATCCAAAACACGCTCGGTTCTACGAGCGTTTTATGGGCTTTCAGCGGTTCGGCGAGTTAAAAGCGTATCCGAAGGTCCAGAATCGCCCGGCTGTTGCATCATGTCTTGATTTCCAGACGATTGACCGCGATCGCCCCGCGTGTTGGGACGCGTTTTTCGCGGATCCGATCCCCGCGTCTCGGCTGCAGGCGGCGCGTCTCGGCCGTTACGAATTGGGACTCTACGAGCAGCTGGCCCAACTGACTTTTTCCCGACAATGTGCGTAGCGATTCTTGATTTCAATAGGATTTTCACCGTGCTCTTATCGCATCACTTTCCACTCCTCTCCCCCGGCCGATTCCGTCGCCGCCCATCCGCCCGCGTCTCTTTCTCCGTTTTCTCTGTTTCCTCCTGTTCCAATCCCCCTCGCATCTGCCCTGTTCAAATCTCCAATGCTAGCAATCAATCGCCCTTTTCCAATTGTGCCGATTTCTGTATGGTTACCCGCCCGAAATCCGTAGTCTGGAAACAACGATTATCCGGAGTATTCCGACCAGACGCTGAGGGAACCTTGTCTGACAGGCACTTAGACTCTGCCATGAGCTATCCTTTTTTATTAAGAACCTCTTAGCGGCAGGACCTGCATTCTCTCACGTTCGAAATCGGTAATCGCAGATCGTTTGGCGTGCGAACGATGTCCCTAAAGACAGCCAGAAGAAAATAGTTCCGATCCCTTCATCTATCGAGAACCAGTCAAAAAACCATGTGGTCCATTGCGATAAAAACACTCGTCGCCGATCGTGGAAAGCTGTTCACGGCACTGGTTGGTGTCGCGTTTTCAGTGGTGCTGGTCAATATTCAGGGCGGATTGTATCTGGGGTTGGTGCGCAAGGCCAGCATGCTGGTCGATCATGGCCAGGCCGATATTTGGATCGGTCATCGAAAGGTCCACAACGTTGACTTTCCAAACGACATACCGCGGCGGTGGCTTTACCGGATTCGCGGCATGCCGGGTGTATTGCGGGCCGAGCCATACCTGGTTGGTGCCATCAACATGACGCTTCCGAGCGGTGGATTTGAGCCCGTTTTTGTCGTGGGCGTTGATGAGGCAAGTCTGCTTGGTAATGCTTGGAATCTGAAACAGGGGACGCCGCACGATGTCTTGAAAACAGACGGTATTATCCTGGACGAATTGGAAGACACCAAGCTGGACAGCCCGGCGGTCGGCGACCTCCGCGAGATCGGTGGCGTACGGGCGCGCGTCGTGGCCAAGAGTCGCGGGGTGATGGGGTTCCTGGTCAATCCTTATGTCTTCACGACGTATGCCCGAGCGGCCCAGTTCATGCACAAACGGCCGACCGTATGTTCGTATTTCCTTGTGCAAGTGGAACCGGGCGTCGATCCCGAGTCACTTTGTGCGGCGATCAAGCAGCGCATTCCATCGGTCGAAGCGTACACACGCGACCAATACAGCACGATCTCCGTGAACTATTGGATGACGCGCACCGGACTGGGGATCAGTTTTGGTGCCGCGACCTTGTTGGGAGTGTTTGTCGGACTGGTCATGGTGGCCCAGACGCTTTACGCCATGGTACTGGATCGGCTTTCCGAGTTCGGAACACTGAAGGCGATTGGTGCGAACGATTTTCAGATTCTCACCATTCTTTTGTCGCATGCGGTTGTCATGGCCGTGGCCGGATCATTGATCGGTGTGTCGCTGGTTGCGGTCATTCAGCATTTCTTCGATACACCACGTGCCCCGATCCTGATCCCGTTCTGGCTGTCGTTGGGCAGCTGTGTCCTGGTGCTGGGGATCTGTCTGATCTCAGCATTATTACCCTACTCAAGGATCCGAAAAGTCGATCCGCTGATGGTTCTGCAGGGATAGACGGCAAAATGCAGAAGAAGAGGAACAGGAGGAAACGGAGGGAACAGAGAAGTGGGAAGATGAGGAAGTGCAAAGTGAAAAGTGCGGCCTTGATAGAACGTGAATTTGAGCATCCGAAAGACGGATTCATCCGATGACACGACCGATTGTTGAAGTCACGAACCTGCACAAAGCGTACCGTCGAGGGACAACGGTCACTCCGGTGTTGCGCGGCATTGACCTGTCGATCCCGCAGGGCCAGTGCCTATTCCTTGCCGGGCCGTCCGGAAGTGGCAAGTCGACATTGCTTTCGATCCTCGGTTGCATTTTGACGCCTGATGAGGGGACGGTTCGATTATTTGGCCAGGACGTCAGCCGTTTGCGCAACGTTGCCCGTACACGACTCCGACGCGATCGGATCGGCTTTGTTTTCCAACGTTTTCAGCTTATCCGAGGCCTGACCGCTTTCGACAATATCCATGTGCCGTTGTTGCTTCGTGGTGTACGGGCCCACCAGGCCAAAGAGCGTGTCATGGAGCTGCTCGACGCTGTGGGCCTGGCGGATAAGGCACGATCGCACCCGAACAACCTGAGTGCCGGGCAATGCCAGCGAGTGGCGTTCGCCCGAGCGTTAGCGGCCGACCCGGAGATCATCCTGGCTGACGAGCCGACTGCGTCATTGGATGACCAGAGTGGCCAGGAGGCAATGACACTTTTGCGCCGATTGATTAACGAACAAGGTAAGACAGCGATTGTGGTCACACATGACCAGGGTATCTTTCATTTTGCGGACCGAATTTGTGTTGTTCACAATGGCACGCTGGAAGAACAAACAGTGCCGGCCGGGTAAGAGGGAAGTTGTAAGTGCAAAATGACAAATGAAAAATGACAAATGAAAAATGGGTAGGGTGTGACCAGCTCGCTCGACTGGCGTAGGCAATCGGTGAGCCCATAACGCGAGCGCCGGTACACCAGAATCCGGTATCCATACTTCATGGATCGCGCAAGGCTTTTGGAATTTGCGGCGCGAGTGGGAAAGGTTGTTGACGCTTTACCGGACAGTCGGAT
>JAJRVM010000148.1 GCA_024277285.1 Planctomycetota bacterium | reverse complement strand
TGGCCCCCGCAAGCTGACAAAGGCAATACGTCCGACAACCATGCCAACGAAGATATCATACGTCCCTGTCACACTATTGCTTTTTCAGGGACGACTATGTAGTTCTTTGGTTTTTGTTGTCGTTGCCGAAGCTGCATTAGCTGATGCAGGGAGCGGGAGCGGTTGTTCGGGGGGAACGTGTGCCATCGCGGCCGTTGAATGTGATTTGGGCACGGCACCGGCGCAGCGAAGAACGTGCATCAAGGGAACGAGTTGTTTCGCAATCGATAACTCATGCTGGGGCATACCGGGCCTACGATTGCCTTCAAGGGGCATGGTCCTTTGTGAACGGTGCGACGTTATCTTGCATTGAACAACCGTTCGTAGTTCGAGCTGTCTATGAAACCGATGAGTGTGGGATTGTCCCTGCGCCATGAGAGACGGACACCGCATTCACGCGTTTACGCTCGTCGAAGTGCTGGTGTCTATCGCGATCCTGGGTGTGCTCATCGGGCTGCTGGTTCCCGCGCTCGGTCGAGCACGCGATCAGGCCAAGTTCACCCAGTGTGCCACAAGCATGCGTTCGATCGGGCAGGCGCTCTTTATTTTCGCAGGAGACCACCGGGATCGCCTGCCGCTTAACAGGCGACCCTGGAACGAGGTTGAGATGGATAGCCTCGGCGTAGGGTTTTCCGAGAAATCCGATCCAAGCGATGCCGGGGACGAGTGGATATGGCAGATTCACCGTGTCCTCGGTCGGACGACACGCCCTTGGATGTTCGATCTACGGTGTCCGACGGCGGCGTTGACTTTCCCTTCTCTCGCAGGTGCGGAAATAGCCGATCTCGACGACCGCCCCGGTTCGTGCTGGTTGCTCAACTCGTATTGTAGTGACCGGCTGTTGTCCTCGATTCCTTCGCCCGGTCAGGGTGTCATGGTCCACGAGAGCGGCTTGTGGGAGCCGATATCCGGAGACACTGTCGAACTGGAGTTTCCAAGCCAACCCTGGCGTTATCCTCACCCGCGCGTCGGGTTTGATCGCGGCACGAAGCCTTGGGGTTGGCTGTCCGGTCGGCACCCGCAGCGTAACATCCTCTGGTGCGACGGGCACGTGGACGTACGCAAGGCGCGTACCTGGGAAACCGGCAACGGAAGCCACGCTCTGGACCGTATCAAACACATGCGTTTTGGGTTGCCGGGGAACCCGCCGCTTGATCCATAGTACCCTGGTTGCCAAATGTTGACAGGAAAGGGGAACGACCCATGAAGCGAGTGACCTGTTTGTTCGTACTGTGTCTGATTGCGTTACCGGGAGGAGCCTGTCGCAAGAACGTACCCCCTCCATCGGCGGCCACTATGGAGACAACGACCGAGGAGATACCGGTAGTTAGCCGAGAGGATTTGTATGCCGAGTGGGCGGCGGGGCGGTTCACGAAACTCTCCGGTGCCGACATCCCGGCCAAACTCCACAAGTACCTGAGCGTGGACGACGAGGCGGGTCTGTCGACTGCCGTGCTGGCCGCGCTTGAGAAAACGTTGGCTGCGTTTCTTATCGCCTACGGTTCGACGGATTTCGAAAAGTACATCGCCTTTCGTGATCCGGCGACGATGGCGAATCCGGACGATTCTCGGGTGCGTCAGCGGATCGACGCGGTGACGAGGACGTGGAATCCACACTGGGGTACACCGCCGTCTGACGGGCTCGGTGTGACGCATTTCGCGTGGCGCATGTACGTTGAAGGTGAGATGCCTGGTCTCGATGGTGGTCCGGCGATTGAGCGAGTCAAGTGGACTTCGTGCTATGTACACGTTGGCTTCCTGCGAAAAGACGACGTTGATCCGAACGAGTGGGACCAGAACGCCGGTCACGCTTCGCACTTTCTGCGTACATTGAAGACGTTGCCGGTGGCGGCTGCGCTGGCCAGCGAGTTGAGGCCAGCCGTCCCCAATCGGCTTTCTGCAGTAGAGATCGCCAATCGCGATGGGGAGATCGTCTTTGCTGATTTCGAGATTGTGCAAACGGCTGGCGATCTGCCACCCCACCCGTTGCTCGTACGGTTCATACACGACCGCTCCGCGAGACGCTGGCTACCGCTCAACATGGTAAAGGTCGAAAACAAGCCTCCACGATTATTCATCTGGTAATTGTTTCTCCTATATTGGCCGGTTGGCGTCCGCTATCTCGATCCGGGTGTGGGGGGTGCGGGCGCGTACATCGTCTTTGATTATCCCCGGTGCGCCGTGGTGGCGTTTTTCGGTCATTTCGCGCATGATTACCGGCCCGATCGGTCCGGCGCGGGATCGGTCGGTGGGGGTCCTGGTGTCGTAGCTGGGGCGATTGTCTACCGTGAGCTGCCGATATGACTTGCGACACATGACTTTGTCGCCAGCCGGGCCGGCGGCCACGGGGGTGTGGGACTTTGTAGGGTTCCGCTCGTAGTTTCGTGGGTTTGGCGCTGATGCGACCGGGGATGCGTTTCGTCAGTCGGAGGCGTGGGTCTCGGACCGACGGTAGCGTGTCATGCTATTCGCCACTTGCGGGAGACGAGAAACGTGGAAGCTGCCATAAAAATGTCGGAACCAGATCACGGACACGGTAAGCCGCTGACCGGTGTGGATCGCGGAGCCATCGTGCTCGGAGTCATCGCGGCGGGGCTCTTGATTTACAACCACTTGACGGCACATCACGGCGCAGAGCACGCGTCGGCCGACGCACACGCCCCGAGCTTATTCGCCGTGCTGCCGTTTGTGGCGCTGCTGCTTTGCATCGCGGTGTTGCCGTTGATTTCCGCTACCGAGCATTGGTGGGAAAGCAACAAAAACCGGCTGATGGTGGCGCTGACCCTCGGTGGCGTCACGCTGCTGTATTACGCGGCGACGTCGGGCGTGGGTAAGGTCGTGAGCATTCTCGACCACGCGCTGATGGCCGAGTACATCCCCTTCATCGTGCTGCTGTTCGCGCTCTACGTCATCAGCGGGGGTATCTGTCTCAAGGGTGATCTTGCGGCTCATCCCGCGACGAACACGGGGTTTCTGGCCGTGGGGGCGCTGATCGCCAGTTTCGTGGGGACGACCGGTGCGAGCATGTTGCTGATCCGCCCGCTGTTGCAAACCAATTCCGAAAGGCAGCACGTGCGCCACACGGTGATTTTCTTCATCTTCTTAGTAAGTAACATTGGCGGCTGCCTGCTGCCAATCGGCGATCCACCTTTGTTTCTCGGCTATCTTCGCGGTGTACCGTTCATGTGGACGCTTGGACTGTGGGCACCGTGGGCGGCGACCTGCGCTATGCTTCTTGTGGTGTATTTCATCTGGGACACGCGGGCCTACAAAAAGGAGACCCTGCGCGATCTGATTACCGACGAGACGCGAACGACGAAGCTGCGTCTGTCGGGCAAGGTGAACCTGCTCTGGTTGGTGGGTGTGGTGCTGTGTGTGGCGATGGTGAAGCCGGGGGAAGCGTTTCCGCTGCTCGGGTTTACAACACCGCCGTTGCTGCGTGAATTGTTGATGATGGGATTCGTGGTGCTGTCAGTGAAGCTGACGCCACAGTCGATTCGCAATGACAATCAGTTTAACTACCACGCGATCCTTGAGGTGGCCGCGCTGTTCGTGGGCATCTTTATTTGTATGCAGGTGCCGATCGAAATCTTGCAGGCGAGCGGTGAGCAGCTCAAGCCGATTCTCAACTCCCCGCACAAGTTCTTCTGGCTGACCGGGGCACTTTCCAGCTTCTTGGATAACGCACCGACGTATGTGGTCTTCTTCCAGACGGCCGAATCCATGACGCCGGCCGGTGCGGCCAACGTGCTGACACTCGCCGACGGCGGCACCATCATCCAGACGATGCTGGTGGCGATATCGCTGGGGGCGGTGTTTATGGGGGCGATGTCCTACATTGGCAACGGACCGAATTTTATGGTGAAGAGCATCGCAGAACAGTCAGGCGTAAAAATGCCGAGCTTCTTCGGATACATGGCCTATAGCTGCGGTATTCTGCTGCCGGTGCTGATTGTCATCACGCTGATCTTCCTGTAGAGTGCGCGGCGCGCCCCCAGAGCGGAGGACCGCTCTCACGGTGGGCGGCGTGGGTTCGCACGTGGTCGATCCCGTCCGGTTCGTCCCCGCCCTTCGCCGGCGGCGAAGAACGGGGCACCCGGTATGGGAGGGATGTGTTCGTGTGACACACGTTGTGTTGTAGCCGTGGGGCGTGCTATTGTATGCCTTGGAGGGTGTGTCGTATAACGCTTTTTGTGTTGTAGCAGCCGGTGGGGTTTGCAGGAGTCGGTTCTGAAATGCTCGTTCGATTTGATTGTCCGGCCTGTCACCAGTCACACTCGTTCGACATGCCGGAGACGACAATCCACATGACCTGCTCACGTACGCACAAGGCCATGGAACTGCGTCTGACCAAGGGCGGCGACGTCAAAGCGAAGATCATCGGCGAGAACGAAACGTCTGACCGCGCGTAACGCGGCCGTCCGCTCGCCGGCATAGCCCGCGTGGCCATTCGATGAATCAGGTAGACGATATCGCCGAAGCCGCGTTGACCGGGTCGGATTCACCCTTTGATGAGACATCAGGGGACGGACCGCGATCAGGTCGGCGTCGTCGGTATCTGCTATGGGCCGTTATCTTTTTCGTGTTTTTTGTGGTGTTTTATCGTCCTCCTTCCAGCGGACCGCCGGTGGGTTGGGGTGATGATCTCGAGGCGGCATTGGCTCAGGCCAAGACGAGTCACCGTCTCGTGGTGGTGGCCTTTCACGGGGCTCACTGTCCACCGTGTCATGTGATGGATCGGGCCGTCTTGGGTAAACCGCCCGTTCAGAAGGCACTGGAAGGTTACGTACCGGTGCGGATCGATCCGGAGCAACACCTCGGTGCCGCGCAAAAGTACCAGATTTTTGCCACGCCGGCGTATGTCGTGCTCAACGCGGACGGCGCAGTCGTGAATCAGATCATGGGATCGCGCAGCGTCGAGGATTTCGTTTCGTTTCTTGATACCTCGCTTGGGCTAG
>JAJRVM010000147.1 GCA_024277285.1 Planctomycetota bacterium | reverse complement strand
TGGCGAAGGCGAGTTTCGGAGTAACGAAGCCTGGAATGCCTGGCTGAAGCAAGACAATCGCGCCCAAGTGCTCGATCTATTGGCCAGTTGGGCGGATCTGACCGACAAGTACGCCTGCTCGCTGGCGCAGCTGGCAATCGCCTGGACCGCCGCTCAGCCAGGCGCCACGCACGTCTTGGTCGGAGCTCGTAATACGTCGCAAGCCATCGATAACGCCGCGGCCGGCGCCCTGGAATTGGACACGACCGACCTGGCGCGCGTGCGCCGTGACGTCGAGGCGCTGGGAGCACCTGCCTGATAGCTTCTTCGATAGACGCCGGCGCATCGCGGAACCATGCGCTTGGTTCGAGCCGGTAGAGTGTTGTCGTCCCACTGGAAATGCTCACTTTGCGTGCAAGGGCCAAACGCAGGTCATGAACAAATAAGTATGATCAAGTGCACTCGTTCGCGGCCTCCCGTCGTGAACGGTTACGTCGCAACAGACTCCCGCCCCGGTTCTGTTCCGCCCGGATCAATTCATTAGAAATGCTTGCGCCGCCAACAGGCGTGAATGCGCGCCGCGTAGTTCGCTAACTTGCGCCGTGTTTCCTGCATAAGATCAGCATCCATGCGCAAGGTTGGGGCGCTAGCGCCCAACGCGGCAAACAGCTGGCCATGTGGTTCCTCGATCGGAACCGCCACCGCACTGACACCCAAGTTCAACTCGTCGTGAGTCTGCCCGTAGCCGCGATCGCGCACGTCCTGCAGCTCGATTTGAATGTGTTCCAAGTCCGTGAGCGTTCTATCGGTGAAGCGGTGCGGGGGAAACAATCGCACATAGCGAGCCAGCTCCTCGTCATTTAACGCACTTAATAACACTTTGCCAACCGCCGTACCGTACGCACGCGCCCCCATCGTGTGCGGCTCGTGTACTCGCAGCGCTTGCGAGGATGGAAAATAGGCCAACGTGATGATTTCCGTCGAACTGATCGTGGCCAACAGAATCGACTCGCAGAGCTCTTGTTGACAGTGACGCACGATCGGCTCGGCATCCGCCACCAAACGATGCCATACGTGCTCGCTTCGGGCTAACAGCACTAACGCTAACCCCGGCTGAAACCGCTTCGTTGCGGGATCCTGCCACAGATAGCCTCGGTCGCACAGTGTGTGGCACATGTTGTGTACCGACGTGACATTGATTCCCAACTGTCGCGCCAACGCCCGCACGCCGAGCCCATGGCGCTCGGCACGCATGACCGCTTCCAAAATGTCGAGACTCTTGTCGATCGTGCTGACGCGTGACATCTTTCCCTTACAACTCGCCCCAAAAACTCCCCATGAGCCCTCGGACACAGCTCGATGGCGAACAATTCCGCGTGCGACGCGCTCGGTCGCTCTCCCCAACCTCAGTGAAACAACGCTTGCCGTGAGGCCACCACCTGGGAGCCGAGTTTGCGTGACCCACCAAGTACCCTGCCCCAACTCAGGCCCCAAACCGCGTTCTCCAGTACGCCCACCTGAAACCTGCTGTTCGTCATACCGAAACACGATAGTCGGGGAAGCTTGCGATCAACTCCGGGGCATGCTAATTTCAGGCGAAATCAAAACCAGTATCGCGATAAGCGTTTCTATATCATGAACATTTTACTGGAATCACGAACGTGGCACAAATAGGTTGGCTCGACATCTCGATTTGCGTGCTGTACTTGGCAGTCGTTTTTGGCTTGGCACTGATCAGCGCGCGCGGCCAGCGAGACAACGAGGACTATTTCCTGGGCGGACGCGACGTGAACTGGTGGGTCGTTGGCATTTCGATGTTCGCCACCAGCTTCAGCTCGCTGTCATTTCTTGGTTTGCCACAGCGTGGGGCATACCAGGACTTTAGCTTCTACGTAACGATTCTCTGTATCCCGTTGATAATCACACCGATTCTGTGGTTCTTATTTGTACCACTCTACACCCGCCTGCGTGTCAGCAGCGGCTACGAGTATCTTGGTTTGCGTTTCGGCGTATTGGCGCAGCGCATCGGCTCGTTGCTCTACTGTGTCTACGCCCTGTTGTGGATGGGGACCATGCTCTATGCCGTTGGCATTACATTGCAAATCGTGTTAGGGCTAAGCGATATTGCATACCTGTTGACGCTGATCGGCATCGGCGCGTTTGCCACGGTCTACACGGTCTTGGGCGGCTTGAAAGCCGTGATTTGGACCGACGTCATGCAAGCGGTTGTGTTGGGCGGTGCAATCCTGACCGTCATGCTATTGGCGGTCGGACGCATTGACGGTGGTTGGTCGGGCTTTTGGGAAATTGCCACCGATCACGACAAGTTCCGCCTGCTGCATCTGCAGAGTCCGTGGACAGCGCAGGAAAACTTCACCGATCCATCGTCCATCTTCTCGGCCATCGCGGTTGGATTGTTCATGTACCTACCCGGCTACGCAGTCGCTCAGAATATGATCCAGCGGTACGTCTGTTCCGGTTCGCTGGCTGGTGGTCGAGGAGTTGTTGCGTTGAGTGCCATCATCAATTCCGTTTTGGGATTCTTGTTTCTTTGCGTGGGCACGGCATTATTTGCGTTCTACATGCAAAAGGGTGGTGCCGGTCTACCCGTGGAAGGCGTCCAACTGGCACGCGAAGACCAAATCCTTCCCTATTTTGTCGCGACCGAGGTGCCGGGAATTGGCTTGGTCGGTTTGATCCTGGCCGGCTTGTTTGCCGCCGCGATGAGCACGATCGACAGCGGGATCAACGGCGTGTCGTCCGTAATCGTCTACGACTGGCTTGGTGGCCGCGAGCTATCATTACGCCACAGCCGAACGTTAACCGGCGCGCTGGGGGTTGTCGTGGTCGTCGCCGCACTCTACGTACACACACGCCAGGACAATGTCATCAACGTCATCACCGGCATTGCCGGGACGTCGCTCGGCATGCTGCTGGCCGTCTACCTGCTGGGCATGTTCGTACCGCGCGCGAATCTGCCGGGCGTCTTGATCGGTTTGCTGGCCGGCATCGCCGCAATCCTGTTGGCAAAGTTCGTCTACTCGGTGCCCGTCTTTTGGCTGGGCTTGTTCGCCACCGTGCCGACGTTCACAGTTGGCTGGTTCGCCAGCCTGTTCTTCCCTCCACCCTCTGCCAAGGCACTGGCGGGAACACTCTGGAAGAACACTCCTCTTCCGGATGGTCAGACATCGTGAATTCCATCAAAACGCGTCATCGCCCCTTCGGCTGAGGACAACGCCACTGAGGCAAACGGCCTGGAACCGCAACGAAAAGAGCCAACACCAATGCAAGTGGAACGACGTAAGGCACGCAGCGCGAACGTAGGGATTTTTGGTGTCGGGTTCCACAAGTACTGGGCTCAATTCGACGGTTTGCTGGACGAACTCCTTGGAAAACTCGATATTTTTTGCCGTCGCGTGTCTGAGCACGGCGTGACCGTGACAAACTTTGGCATGGTCGATGATGCACCATCCGCCTACGCATTGCTACCGCGACTGGCCGCGGCCGATCTCGATCTCGTTTTTTGCGACATGCTGACCTATGCCACATCGGCTTCGTTCGCCGCGATCGTTCGGCAGCTTGATATTCCCATCGTATTGGTCGCGTTACAGCCCCTCAAGGCAATGGACTACGGCCAGGCATCGACCTACATGCAATTGTGCAACGATGATTTCTGCGCTGTCCCGGAGTTCGCGGGAGTCGCCATCCGCATGGGCAGGCGGCCGCCGCCGGTCGTTCTTGGCACGCTGCACGATGACCCGATTGCCGAGCACGAGGTCAAGCAGTGGTGCGACATTGCCATGGTCTTACACGATCTGAAACGAGCACGCATCGGGCACTTCGGCCATCCGATCGAACATATGTTCGACATGCAAACTGACCAGGCCGCGTTAACGGCTGCGTTCGGCTGCCATGTCGTGCAAACGGAAGCGGAAGACTTGATCGCGTTACACGACGAAGTTACGGCCGACGAGATCACTTCCAAGCAGATCGAGATCTTGGCGCTGTTCGAGACGCCCGACCCGGTCTCCGACCCTCTCACCGAGAAACTTACCACGCACGATCTGAATACCGCGGCACGCGTTGCCGTGGCCTTGGACAAGTTTGTCGCGCTGCACAACCTCGACGGCCTGGCTTACTACTATGAAGGTGAACCGGGCAGCAAACTGCGTACCATTGTCACCAACTTGATTGTGGGCAACTCGTTGCTGACGGCGGCGGGGTTCCCGATGTGTGGCGAATCGGACCTCAAGACCTGCATCGCCATGATGATCATGGACCGACTCGATATCGGCGGCAGCTTTGCCGAGTTCCACCCGATCGATTTCCAAGAGGGCTTCGTATTGGTGGGGCATGATGGCCCGCATCATATCAACATCGCCGAAGGCCAACCGGTCTTGCGCAGCTTGGCCAAGTACCACGGCAAACCAGGTTCTGGCGCCGGCGTCGAGTTCAAGATCAAAGAAGGCCCGATCACGATGCTCAGCCTGTCGGTCACGGCCCAAGGCCGCTTCAAATTTGTCATCGGCGAAGGAGAAAGCGTGCACGGCCCGATTCCACCAACGGGAAACACTAACACGCGTGGCTTCTTTCAGCCCGACATACGCACATTTCTGCGACGCTGGGTCGCCGCAGGGCCGACACACCATTTTGCCCTCGGCGTGGGGCACCATGGGCAAACGCTGCAACAAATCGCGGATATACTGGAGATCGAGTCCGTGGTCATTGATACCACCGGCTCGTAAGTCGAAGACCACGCCTGATTGGCTGCCAACAATCGACCAAAAGACGGTTCGATTGGCCGACGTTCATACACCAATTCGAGATCGCCATTCGCTACGGCGACCTGACAGTGGAGACCATCATGTTTGATCAGCACCGCCCCCGATTTTACCGGCCACATGCACTGCGTCTCTTGTTCCTCGTCGCCTGCAGCGTCTGGGGCTTGGGGCACTCCCTCCCCACGCTGGCCCAGCAACCACCGCATCCGCAACTGGATCTGGAAACCGGGTTCCATCACCCACCCCATGATGCCAAACCGTCGGCTTACTGGTTATGGCTTAACGGCTACGCCAACGCCGACTACTTCGACACCGAACTGCGCGCGTTTGCCGATCAGGGCGTCGGCGGGCTATGCATCTTTGACATGGGAGCGCGCGGGAATGCCGAGTTCTTTCCACCGTCCGGGCCCCCCTTCATGAGCGACGCCTCGGTCGAACTGATTGCGCGCGCGGCCGCATCCGCAAGAAAAGTCGGTTTGGCCGTCCAGCTGGCCCCTTGCAGCAGTTGGGATCTGGGTGGCGCATGGGTACGCCCCGAGCATGCCAGTATGGCACTGTATCGGACGCAGCTGCGCGTTGTCGGACCGCGCCAGCTTGACACGCCGCTCCCATTCCCGAAGCTGGCTGCGGCCGTTCCGCGCAACGACGACGGGACGGCCGCGTTCTACCGCGATATCGCGGTCCTTGCGGTCCCCGAAACCGAACGTTTGCCTGGCCACGAGTTCATTTTTCGACTACCACGGGGTGCACTCCAACGCATTGATCACATCGTTTTGTACAACGCGCCGGCCGAGAGCTCGAAAAAAACGCGGAAAACGCTCCCCTTCAGCAAGGACTTTGAGGTCGCCGTTAGCACGACCAATCACGACCGTTCCGCCTTCCGGCCAATCGTAACTGGCACATTAGCTCCCAATGCGCGGCCACAACGATTCGATTTCGATGCCACCGATGCGCGCTATGTGCGACTGACCATCTTCAACGGACACGATCCCACTGCCGACACGGTTCAGTTAGCGGAGTTCGAGATCTACTCGACCGAGGGGATCAACATCGGCGGGTCCAAGTCGATCAGCTATACGCGCGATGCCGCAGACCTCGTGTGGTACAGCTCGGAAGCCGCCACGGGAGGGAAATGGACTGCGGCGAACCTGCACGATGGCGCCAAGTCGCGTCCCGATGGTATCTGGTCGTTCACCGGTCCACCACCTTTGGTCATTCGCGACAAGACCAAGATCCTCAATATCACCGAGCATCTTGATGCCAGCGGCCGCTTGCGCTGGACGGCTCCTGAGGGGAAGTGGACCATCATGCGTTTCGTTTGTGCGAATACTGGTGAGCGGTTGAAAGTGCCCAGTCCCGATTCCGACGGATTGGCGACCGATCACTTCAACGCCGAGGCAACTCGTACCTTCCTGCAGACGGTGATCGACCGGCTCGAGAAACGCTTGGGAGATTTGCCCAGTGCGGGCCTAAAACAGCTGTACCTGCCCAGCTATGAGGTGGTCGGCGCCAAGTGGACTCCTGATTTCCTGGACCAGTTCCAGCACTATCGCCGTTACGATATGACAGCCTATCTACCCGTTTTTGCCGGCTGTATCGTGGAAAGTGAAGCGCAGACGCAGCGGTTTCTGTACGATTTCGAAAAAACGCTTGGCCAGTTACTCGTGGACGCGTACTACCGGACGGCGAGCGAGACGGCACGAAAGGCCGGATTGGGAATCGAAGCCGAAGCGGGTGGACCTGGGCCACCAACTCACCATGTGCCCGTCGACGCCCTGCAAGCGCTCGGAGCGATCGACGAAATGCGCGGCGAGTTCTGGCCATGGCGTCCCGATCGCAATGGCCTTTGGGTCGTCAAAGAGACGGCCTGTGCGGCGCACGTTTACGGCCACCGACGCGTGCACATGGAGTCATTCACCGGGTTCCATCATTGGGCCAGTGGCCCCCGTTTTCTGAAACCGGCCGCGGACCGGGCGTTTTGCGAAGGCATGAATCATGTCGTTTGGCACACCGCGTCACATCAACCGCCCGAAGCTGGAAAACCTGGCTGGGTCTACGGTGCCGGCACCCACCTGACCCCCAACCTCGTCTGGTGGCCGATGGCCAAACCCTTTATCGACTACCTCGCACGCTGCTCCTATCTGCTGCAGCAGGGACTCTTCGTCGGTGATGTCTGTTACTATTACGGCGATCAAGGGGCGAACTTTGTCCCTCCAAAACATATCAACCCCTCGCTCGGTTTTGGCTATGACTACGACGTTGCCAATGCGGAAGTCGTGCTCGACCGCATGTCGGTGCGTGACGGCCGCATCACGCTGCCCGATGGCATGCAATACGCTTTGCTGGTCCTGCCTGAACGCGAAGACATCGATCTGGACGTCTTGCGCAAGATCGAGCAACTGGTGCGGCAGGGAGCAACGATCGTCGGTCCCAAACCGGTTCGCACCAATGGACTGACCGACTTTCCACGCCGCGACCAGCAGGTCAAAGCGTTAGCCGACAAAGTCTGGGGAGCGTGCGATGGCAAGACAACCACACGAAACGACTACGGTCTGGGGCATGTCATTTGGGGGCCAACGCTGCGCGAAACACTTGCCGCACGCGGTGTGAAACCGGACTTTCAGTTTAGCGCCGAACGTGACGACGTGCAGTTGGATTATATTCACCGGCGCACATCGTCAGCCGATATTTACTTCGTGCGCAACATGCAAGATCGCCAGGCACAGGTACAAGCGACCTTTCGCGTTCCGAATCGGTTACCCGAATTCTGGCTCCCCGACACCGGCCAGATCCGACCGTGCGAGGTTTACCGGCAACGTGACGGACTTATTCACGTGCCACTGACACTCGACGCCGACGGCAGCCTGTTCGTCGTCTTTCGTGACGGCAAACAACGGCCACATCTGACCGCTGCCGATTCAAATACCGAGGTGGTAGCTGTGCAACAAGACGAGGCCACGCTCGTCCTGCAACACAATGGCTCCTACCAAGTCACGGCCACCGCCGGTGCCCACTGGTCAGTCGATGTGCGCGATCTGCCGGCTCCCATCGAACTGACACGTCCCTGGAAACTGGAATTCCTCAGTGGCCGCGGAGCGCCTGCCACGCTACCGATCGACAAATTGACCTCGTGGACTGAATTCGACCAACCGAGCATCAAGTATTATTCGGGCATCGCCCGCTATGAAACGACGTTTGAACTACCCACATCTTGGTTGGCCAAGGGACGTGGTGTGCGGATTGACCTTGGCAAGCTCTGGGCAGTCGGTCGCGTGCGAGTCAACGGCCATGATGCGGGCATCCAGTGGAAACCTCCGTACCGCATCGACGTTACGGATTGGATCAAAGCGGGGACAAACCAGTTGGTCGTCGAAGTGGCAAACACCTGGTCGAATCGCTTGGTGGGAGATACGTTGGTGCCCAAGTCCCAACGCGTCTGTCGCACGAATATCACCCGTTCCGGCACACCAGGGAAACCTTGGAAACAAGTCCCCCTGCACGAATCGGGACTGCTCGGTCCGGTCCGGTTGTTGCCAACCGTACAGCGTGTGGCGCGCTAGTGCCATTGCATGCCAAAGATGAAGAGGCTCTCCGCCGGGCTTGCCCCGGCTGGGAGCACGACTGGTCGGCTACCAGCAACGCGCTCTTCGTCTTCCGTCGGTCGAACGTAAGGTTTTCCATTAACCGTCGCTTTGCTGAGGCCGAATCGAGACGCGGTTGGCTTCAACTTTAGCCGCTCGCCTTTCAACCGAGACGCCACTTGAGGCGGGGTATTGGTTCCGCGGTCGGCGTGACGAGCCGGTTGTGGATTGAACCGCGTGAACGGTTACAAGACAACAAACAAGGCCTGGCCCATCGGTCACTTCACCGCCCAGCGACGCGCAAAGTGAAAACTGTCAACTACTTACGGTGATGATCGCGAGGGCGGAGACGACGACGCTTCGATAAGATGTGAATGCCACAAAGGGGATGTGCAGCGTCCTGCCAGACTCGGACTTCCTCGCACCTGTTGATCGCTGTACGATGGGCCGCGACCGAATGCAGTTCGATACCGATCAAAATGGGACAAGTGGCTAGACATGTGTGGAATCACCGGTGCTGTCTGGACAAACGCCGAGATGGCTATCGGCGCGGACCTACTGGGACGCATGACCGATGTACTGCAGCATCGTGGTCCCGACGACTCGGGCACCTATACCAGCCAATGCCAGGTGCGTAACGCAACCGATGCAACTCCAGGCGTTGCGTTGGGGTTCCGCCGCCTGTCGATCATCGATGTCGAAGGGGCTCGGCAACCTCTGTCGAACGAAGACGGCTCGGTGTGGGTCATATTCAATGGCGAAATCTACAACTTCGCGGCGTTGCGGCACCGCTTGGAAGGCGCCGGTCACCAGTTTCGCACGCGCGGCGATGGCGAGGCGATTGTTCACCTGTATGAGGATGTGGGGGTCGATTGCTTTGACCACCTCAATGGGATGTTCGCCGTCGCTATCTGGGATGCGCGCAAGCGGCAACTTGTCCTGGGCCGCGACCGGTTTGGCCAGAAGCCTTTGGTCTATCGCCAGGAAGCTGGGCGTTTACTGTTTGCCAGCGAACTGAAGAGTTTGCTGCAAGTGCCAGGGATACCACGCGATATCGATCCCGCGGCAATCGATCAGTATTTGACCTATCAGTATGTTCCTCATCCCCGCACGATTTTCCAAGGCATACGCAAACTGCCACCCGGCCATTTTGCCATCTATCGCCGCGGCCAATTGAAAGTGGAGCGTTACTGGAGCCCCGATTTCAATGCCACCTGGCAAGGCACGGAAGAACAGGCACTGGCCGAATTGCAAGGAACACTAGAGTCGGCGGTCGAGTTGCGTATGCAGAGCGATGTGCCATTGGGTGCGTTTCTTTCGGGCGGCGTCGACTCGTCACTTATCGTAGCCATCATGCGCAAGCTGGCGTCGCAGCCGATCAAGACGTTTTCCATCGGATTTCCCGTCAAAGAGTATGATGAAACAAGCTATGCACGGCAGGTCGCCGAGCACTTACACACAGACCATCACGAGTTCCAAGTGACGCCCGACGCGCTGGACATTCTTCCAAAGCTGGTCTGGCACTTCGACGAACCGTTTGCCGACAGTTCAGCAATACCGACTTGGTACGTGTCGCAATTAACGCGGCAACACGTGACGGTCTCGCTGACCGGTGACGGTGGCGACGAGCTGTTTCTTGGCTATCCACGTTATCGTGCCATGGCGTTGGGCACATCTCTCGATCGGTTGGGGCCGCTCAAGCACCTGCTCGGGTCGCCTTTTTGGCAATCACTCCCATGTTCCGCACGGCAAAAATCCAAGGTCCGCCAATTCAAGCGATTCAGCGAGTCCCTGCGGCTATCCCCTCTCCAACGCTACCTCGACTGGATCTGCATCTTCAATACACAACGGCGTGCGATGCTGTACGAGGATTCGTTCACCGAACAGTTACCGAATGAAGATCCGATCGGTTTCCTGCAGCAAACACTCGGCCACATCCAGGGCCGCGACCCGGTCACTGCGATCGCATTGACCGATTTGCAAACTTATCTGCCCTGCGATTTGATGACCAAAGTCGATATCGCGTCGATGGCGCACGCGCTGGAATGCCGCCAACCATTCCTCGACTTCCGCATGGTCGAGTTAGCGGCCTCGTTTCCGGTGGCGTGGAAACTACGGGCCGGAGTGGGCAAACGCATGTTACGCAAAGCGTTCGGCCACCTGCTGCCCAAAGCGATCTGGTCGCGCAAGAAAATGGGGTTTGGCGTGCCATTGGACCATTGGTTTCGTGCCGAGTTGAAGGAATTGACGCACGATGTGCTGCTGGGCCGCCGCGCTCGGGATCGACACCTGTTTCGTACCGAAAACGTCGCCGAGCTGATTCGGCAGCATGAGCAAGGCGAGTTTGATCATGCCTACCGCCTCTGGGCACTGCTCGTTCTCGAGCTATGGACACAGCAATGGTGCGATTCTCCTATTTAGTCAGTTCCGCACAACGGCTACAATATCAGCATGCTCAGAGGGACGGAATTCGTCGATACTAACCCTGATTTATTTCCGGCGACTGGGTTTGTCCCCGTGGAATACCGTGCAACACCATCCGCTTCAATACCGGCCAAACCGAATCTCGACTGGAATGTCCCGACTGGAATGTCCGGATTGGGGATAGCTCAGCGGATATCGCGCCAGTGAGATGCGTGACAAGCGGTCTTTCACGGGACACCAATAATGGAGTGCTGTGATGTTAGATACGTTGGCGGTTGTGCTGGCAGGTGGCAAAGGCTCGCGACTCGAACCACTCACACGTGATCGAGCGAAGCCGGCTGTCCCCTTTGGAGGTGGTTACCGGATCATCGATTTTTCGCTGTCCAACTGCCTTAATAGTGGCATCCGCAAAATGCTGGTGTTGACGCAATACAAGGCGATGAGCCTGGATCGGCATATCAACCTTGGTTGGCGCCGCTTCTTTTGTCGCGAATTGGGCGAGTTCATTGATGTGGTACCGCCGCAACAGCGGATTGACGAGCATTGGTATCAGGGAACTGCCGATGCTGTCTACCAGAACATTTATGCTTTGGAAAAAGAACGGCCTCGATATGTCGTGATTCTCGCTGGCGACCACATCTACAAGATGAATTATCGCACGATGGTCGAGTATCACAAACGTTCCAATGCGGACCTCACGGTCGGAGCGTTGCGTGTTACCCCGCAAGAAGCGCGGCAATTCGGCGTCATGCAGGTCGACCCACAAGATCGAATTATCGGATTCGAAGAAAAACCAGACCATCCTAAGACCATCCCCGGCGACGATCGACACTGCCTTGCTTCGATGGGAATCTACGTCTTCACCGCTCGCTTCCTCTTTGATCAGCTTTGCAAAGACGCGACGGAGCCGGGAAGCGTTCATGACTTCGGCCGCAACATCATCCCATCGATCATCGACGATTGTCGTGTCTTTGCGTTTCCGTTTCGAGACGAGAACCGGAAACAAGACGCGTATTGGCGCGATGTCGGTACACTCGACGCCTATTTCGACGCCAATATGGACCTGGTCGGAATCGATCCGCTGTTGAATATGTACGATTCCCGTTGGCCGATTCGCACGTACCAGCCCATCCTGCCGCCGCCGAAATTCGTCTTCGGCAGTATGGGGCAGATCGATCGCCAGGGAACTGCGTTAGACAGCATTGTCTGCCAAGGAAGTGTCGTTTCCGGGGGACGTGTCGAACGGAGTATTCTGGGGCCGTGGGTGCGTGTCAACAGTTATGCACGTGTGCAAGACTCGATTCTGTTTCAGGACGTTGACATCGGTCGGCATGCCAAGGTGCGACGTGCGATCATCGACAAGGGCGTATCGATCCCTCCGGGTGTCGAGATCGGTTATGACCTTGACCAAGATCGCGCGCGCGGGTTTACCGTCAGTCCCGGTGGAGTTGTCGTCATTGCCAAGGCGGACGGAGTCGAACAGGTACTCGAGTCAGGACGAGTTGCGTAAGAACGCAAACTCGCATCATCACCGGTATTGAGGAGAGCAGAAACGCGGGTACTTCTGCGTTGCAGTGAATGCTGAACAAATAACCCGAATGATCGATTGGTTGCGGCGGTACCACGTGCTGCCGGGGGCTACTATGCCCGTCGACATGGTCGCCAGGTTGGTCGCTGAACAAAATCTCTACCCGTTGCTGGTCGAGGTATGGTCCGAGATCCGCGACAACAGTGGTTCGCGCCAAGAACGTCAATGTGCGGCGCGCTTGGTAAATGTGTTCAAAACACATGTTACCAACAACGCGGCACTGACGTGGGGCATGCCGGGAACCCGCAACGAACGCGTTCACGCGGCGCTCGGCCAACGACTGGTTTGGTGGCCGCGTGGCCTGCCTAAAGGTTCGAGCGTCGGCATCGTTAGTTCACGATTGGGCAGGTTCCTGGAAAGCTACCGAACGTGGTTTGCCGCACTGCGTCATATCTGCATCGATCTGGCGAATCAAGACACCGTGTTGATCACGGCCGAAAAAACCACATCGTGCCCGTTTCTCGAACGCTGCAGCGAATTGTTTTCCGTGCCATTGCTCCGCTTCCAGTTCGTCGGTCCTCAACGTGATGTCGAACGTTGGTTCAAGTGGTCACAACGCCACAAGGATGGGCCGCAACAAGCGCGCGGCACGTCTGAATTAACCTGGCCCGCCTTGGTTTCTCCGCCCTTCGATGCCGACCCTGATCCAGTTCTGCCGCCGCGCGATCGCTTGGTGATGGCGGCAAGCCGCCAGGTCCTTGTGCTGCGCATGCGGGCGGGTGGGCACATCGAGCGTCTGGCACGACGAAGACTTGCCGAACCGCCCCTGCCCGAGAGCGCAACACTGCCCGGGAACGCAACACTGCCCGGGAACGCAACACTGTCGTTGGTGATCCATTCGGAATTGGTTCCCCACGAGCTGGCTGAATCGTTATCGGACGCAAATCGCATCGAATGGAACGATTCGCTCACCGACAAAAAACAGCCGTTGCCGACCAACGCGTTGACCACGC
>JAJRVM010000146.1 GCA_024277285.1 Planctomycetota bacterium | reverse complement strand
CCAATAACGCCAACCAATAACGCCAACCAATTAACGGTTGACAAGGCTGCGAGCCTAGTCGTAATGCGAGTAGGCGTCAACCAATCGACGGAAACGGCACAATGACAATCCGTCAATAGGTAGTGTTCGCTCCTGCGGCGCCGATCTTGGGACGAACGCTAACGCAAGAAAAACACCGCTGAGCTTGCCCCAGCAGGAGACACGACGGGGCAGCTACCAGAAACTGCCTTAGCCCCCGCTTGTCGGTCGAACGTGAGGTGCTCCAACGCATCGCGTCCTTGCTGAGTCGCGTGTTAACGCAATTGAACAAGGTCCGACGTCGCCTGCTCGATGACACTTTGTCCAAACAACGTATGCGTTGAAGCGTCGGAAATGCGAATCGGCAAGATGTTGCCGATCTGCCGAGTATTTCCGTCGAATACTACGATACGATCACAATGGGTACGGCCAACCAGTTGTAGAATGGGGCCTTCGGCTGCTTTCTTGACCGACGCTTTGCTAGGACCCTCCACCAGCACGTCGACGGTACGACCGATGAAACCGCGATTGTCCTCTTCGCTAATCGCGTCCTGGACGGCCAGCAAGTGGTTGTTGCGATACTGTTTGACCTTGTAGGGAACGTCATCGGGCAGACTTCCTTCTGCCCTGGTACCGGGGCGTTCACTGTACTTGAAGATGAAGCTGTTCTTGAACCGAAACTCCTTGACCGCCGCGACCGTTTGCTCGAAATCGTGATCCGTTTCGCCACAGAAACCGACAATGAAATCACTTGACACCGCCGCATCAGGAATGATTTCCGTGATGCTTTGCATCATCTCGCGGTATTCCTCAACGCGGTAGCCGCGTTTCATCCGCTTAAGCATCGCATTGGAACCGCTCTGCAGCGGCACATGCAGGTAGGGCGAACACTTGGGCAAATCACGCACAGCTTCCAGCAATGGTCGCGTCATGTCTTTCGGGAAGTTGGTGACAAACTTCAGCCGCTCGATCCCCTCGATGTCGTGCAACTGGCCCAACAAGTCAGCCAACCTTGTTGTTTGCTCGCCCTTGCGGTAGCGATAGCTGTTGACCGTTTGCCCCAAGAGCGTGATTTCCAGGCAACCTTGCTGAGCCAGAATTCTGGCCTCGGCGAGGATTTGCTCGGGCGGACGTCCCTGTTCGGGGCCGCGCGTCATCGGCACGACACAGTAGCTGCAGAACTTGTCGCATCCGATCTGGATTCGCAAGTACGCTTGAAAAGGCGTCGGTCGCATGGTCGGATCACGCAACGGATCGAACGTCTCGTGACTTCGTTTGATCTGGTCCAGCGAACCAGCTTTGCGGTCCAAGCTGACCGCCAGCTGCTGGCGTTGGCCGGAATGGGCTAATGCCAATAGTTCGGCGATGCGATGCAGCTGGCCCGGTCCCACTACCAGATCGACGTACGGAACGCGCTCGAAGATCTGCTGTTGTTGCTTCTGGGCCATGCACCCT
This sequence comes from Planctomycetota bacterium, assembly GCA_024277285.1. Next base: position 1,199 of record JAJRVM010000146.1, on the reverse strand, counting down.
AGCAGGCCGACCACCTTTTCGGGATACTGTTGTTTCCAACGTCGCAACTTGCCCAACGCACTGTATATCTTATCCTCCGCGTGTTGACGCACGCTGCAGGTGTTGAACAGGATCGTGTCTGCTTGTTGGGCATCGTCGGTCGTGACGTAGCCATGTTTGCGCAATGCAGCCACGACCATCTCGCTGTCCAGTAGATTCATCTGGCAGCCCACGGTTTCGATAAACAATCGCTTCGTCATGTTGAAATTCTCGACTCAAATGCGACAACTCGGGCCTCGCAAGGGCACCCTCGAGCGAACGTGACAACGCGCTGGAAGGGCGAGTAGTTCGTTGACGCACCCAACGTCGGTCAGGCGGCTTCCCGCTCTGGTGATTTCTCCGTGCGTGACCGGTGCGTATGTTGCGAACGCGTTTGACGTCGCTTCTCGTCTCGCTCTTCAGCACGCTTGCGTTGCTTCGCCGTCTCGATCTGCATGTGTAATTGGGCTACGACTTCATCCCGACGGCGGCGCATCAATCGCACCAACGTCACAATCGAGATGTAGGTGGCTGCCACCATGATGGCGATATCCCAGCCGCTCAGATTCGGCATGTCAGCACCTCTCCCCGCAATCCGTTGCCAAACTCCACCAATCAGGAAACAGGCCGCCGCAGCCACACCCTCGGCAGTCGACGACCGCGAAACGGCATCCGGGTTCAGCCTTGTTGATAGGCTGACGCGTGAGCTTCGGACGATTGGAGTCCCGTAGCGATTCTACACGCACGATGAAAATGACGCGAGAGGGATCTCCCCTCTCGGGGCCTGGTCGATTTCTTAACGTGTTGCGTGGTGGCCTGTTGCGCCTTGGGCGGCTGAAACCGCTGGAGCAGGTCGTCGTTGACTCGATGTTCGGTTTTTGAACAAATCGATACTCTGCGGGAAGCAGGAACAGCCTGTCGTACCGTCCGGTCTTTGTAGCGGTTCACGGCCCGTGACGGTCAATGTCGGCTCGTGCTCTTTCAACGCCCGGGTATGCGACGCGGCCGGGCAGATTCGGAAAACCTAGTGCCCCCAGTTTGCCCCGTATTCGGCTTTTTAGTCAGCACCCCCTCGCCCCCTCTCCCCCTCGCCCCCTCGCCCCCTCACTCCCTCGCCCCCTCACTCCCTCTCCCCCACGCCCCCTTACCCCCTCACCCCCTCACCCCCTCGCCCCCTCACT
>JAJRVM010000145.1 GCA_024277285.1 Planctomycetota bacterium | reverse complement strand
GCATAGTCTTCCGGAGCGGTCCAGGGAACCGCATTCTCAGGCTTCACGGCCACCAGCACGACCGTATTGCTGGTCCCGTCCGCAATATCTCGAAAACGTATTGCCTTGGGACCGCCAAAGACGGTTCCCTTGCCAACGGGCGCCAAGAACGTTGTGTACCCTGGTTTGATGCCCGTTGTCGATCGCGCCTCGAACGAGTGGCTCTTGTAAATGTCGGGCATCTTTGCAACTAACGGTTTGTTGTGGGGACTGTCCCACGGTTCGTCCAGATGGAATTGTTCGTAGAGCTTCTGCTGCTCGACAAACGGCAGAATATGTACACGCCAACTCAGGTGCTGCTTGCCATCCTTCCCGCGGTACTTGTCGGCGGGCGGAAAGACGTGGTAGAGATCGTGGTAGTTATGCATGGCAAGCAATATTTCCAGGAAACGCGTTTTGTCTGAGTGGCGCTGCGATTTTTCGGCGAGAAGGTGAGCGATGGCCGTGTGCAATTTCAAGTTGGTTTGTTGGTCTGCAATTCCGTCGAGCCGAATCGTGATGCGGTTACCTTTGACCAGAGGCTTCACTGATCCTTTGAGATCCCGGAACAACTTTATGGGGATTTGTTTGTAGACACTCGCAAACGTCGCGTCAAAAGCCGCGTCGAACATCTGTGGAAGGTGGGCAGCCAGTCTGTTTGCTGCCACATTGGAGGCCGAGTGGATGACCAGTTCCCCACGTAGCCGAGTGGGATCGATCCCAAGCGTGGCCCATTGGATTCCATCGGACAGCAGGCTGCTGGGGCCGCCACCAACTTGTGGCGGCAACTCGAACGGCAGTTCACGCATGGCACGCAGTACGTATTGCGGTGGAAGAAAAAGAACCTGAACGGGGTATTGCTCGACTTCTTCAAATGCGGCGGTGATCTCGTTGCGGGGCGTTGGGACCATCACGGACAGCTGTTTGCTGGTATCAACTCGGTTGCTAGGACACACCACAACGTAGTCTTCGCATACCTCTCCTTTCCTGCCAAATTCTTGGTCTAAGAAATCGAGCAGACGATCCGCATCGAGTTTGTCTGTCTTCTTCACGAATACGAACGTGGGCTGGCGATACTTGGAAATGGGGAGCCCGATTGTGGCATAGATCGGTTGGTCGCCAAACAGTGTTCCGAGTCTCGCGAGGTTTTCCTTTGCCTGCGTCTTAATCACCTTCGATTCTGCTGACATCGAGTCGATCAGAGCCGGCAAAGTCAGCCGCGTCGGATCGGCTTTGATAATCAAACAAGTAGTCTCGCCGACGAACGGCTGCACATTCGCGGCGTCCCTCGCTGACGACGATGGCTGCTGGGCATTTGCGCTGAGTGGTATGGCCAGACAACAGATCGTCCCGGCGATGATGCTGGCTCGGCGAACCGCATTGCAGAACCGGCTGCGAGGCGATGTAGTGCGCATGTTAGATCTCCACTTGTTGTTATTCAAAAACTGCCCTCCACTTGGGCTTGTCCCAGTGGCAGGCACGACTGGTCAGCTACCAACCGCTTTCCAACAACTGCCCTCCACTTGGGCTTGTCCCAGTGGCAGGCACGACTGGTCAGCTACCAACCGCTCCTCCTCTCCGCTTGTCGGTCGAGTGTAAAGCTCTCTATCAATCGCCACTTGACCGAGACCGAAACAGGACGCGGCTGGATTGGGCCTCGCCTGAGTGCCGTTGTTGTGGACCGCTAATTCCTCGGTCCCATGATACAAAGACGTTTGGTTAGTGACGGCTTCTTGGTAGCTTGTCAGTTGTGGTCCCACCGGGGCAAGCCCGGATGGAAACCTTCTCCGCTACTCACTTCGCCCGCTTAGCGAAGCGGACAACGAGCCGGTATTGTTGTTGTCCGGCACGACGATGCCCATTGAGCACGGCATGATCACCCTGGAGTTGGTAATCTATTGGCTTGCCAGTAAACGGCTCGATGGGGGCTGGTACGGGCAAGTCTTCCAAAGAGGAAGGCAGTGTGCCATCGTGCGTCGCTCCGTACATGCGAATTGCTTCCACCGTTTGCAGTAGCGCGATGGTCTGTTCGCAGCGTGCTTCGGCATCGCCAACGGCCATCGCGCCCGGTAAGAGGATGTTGGTGGGTAAACTGCATTTTCCGTATTTGTCGGAAGCGGCCGACAAGCGATCATACTCACGGTTCCGACTCGTCTTGGCGCGAACTTGCCAGAATGGGAGGTGGGTCCATTTGAAAACCTCGTCACTCCACTGGTCATGGAATCGGACCATCGCAAGGAAAACAACTTGAGCTGTCGGATAGGCATTGACCTGCTCGACCGGCAAGTCGCATTCTTTGATCAAATACGCCTTAGCGCCTGGATAGGTTTCCGCAATGAAACCCACCATGGCGGCGCGCGCGAGTTTCGGATGTTCCTTGGCTGAAGGAAGCTTAAGATCGTTGCTCAGATAGCCCACCTGTGAAAGGAAACGATCCACAAAATCCTGCCAATAGCCAACAGGGCGTGGCTTCTCGTCAACTTCACGAAGTACCTTCAGCTGTTGATACAGGAGTTGCCGTTCGATCGACATAGCGTACCGGATATCGACCAGCGGTCTCGGGATAGTCGCCACCGCCCAATAGAGGTTTGGCGCGTCGGGTTGCTCGACCAGACAAAGGGCGTCTTTCCAGGCGATTCCGGCAATGGCGATTCCAACCAAATTGGAAACAATGAATTCGTCTTGCCCAAGGTGTCGAGCCATCGCAAACTGCTGGCCGATGATCGCAACAGCATCTTCAAGTCGTCCTTCCGCAATTGCGACACGGCAGCGCAAACTTTGGGTGCGGGCAAGTTGTCGCATCGATTGAATGTCGGGTAACAGATATGCGATCGGGTCATCGACTTCACGGTAGTTCCGGTCCAAATCAAATCGGTTGCGCCGTGCCGCTTCGCGAATGAACTGCGGTTGAAAAGACGTTACCCGCAAGTACTCCTTTACTTCTTTCAAAGGCAACTGACTGGGTGGTGTTGAACGCCAGACTGACGGTGGCACCTCGCTGTACTCTTTGCCCTCTTTCGCCGCCCGCTTGAGTGCCTCGTTGTGGAACTGGGTCAGCCATTCTCGGGAAGAGTTCTGCTCTAGAAATCCCAGAGCCTTGAGGTAATAGATGGCGGCGTTCCCATCAACCATGTCAAAGTCGTCCGGGATCAGGCGGTATTTCAGCGCCGGTCGTGGCGCTGCTTTAGCGTAGAGCGTCATCTCCCGCGTCATGATCGTTGTGCGCGTTTGCTCGTCTCGGTGCTCAGTCCAACCATCCTTCTTTTTCGAATCTTTCTCTTGCGAGGCCGTTGGAGGCGATGTTAATGAGTTGATGACTTCTTGCGCTGCGCAGTCGGACGCCCGAGCGGCCAGTGCGAGTAGTAAGAACACCGGCACGCAGCATGATGTTCGGAACCGGTTGATCATATCGAGTCTTCTCCATTATTTGCGTTTAGTAGCGCTGATTAGCGGTTCAAATTACAGGGCGTGACGAGACTCGGCCCCCGTGGCCGCGAGCAGCTATGACGGATCTTTTTCCGCGATTGACCGAAGTAACACGGCCAATCCCAAGTACTAGAGAATCGAATCGTGGTCGTTGTTCAGTAGCTCTCGCAACAACGTCTTGCGGGTTGTGAGCGGTTGCCGGCGTGGCTCACTTGGCGACGTGGCGTCCATGTTCGTGTCTTGCGACAAGTCAAAATTCGGGACGTCCCGGTGTTCCCGCTGCGGCGAGAAACCGCGCAGGTAGCTACCTGCGCACAGGATCTGCTGTTCGTCTCCGAAAGGCGTACCACGAGCGTCCAGCACCGCTGCGAAGACCAAACCTTGCGTGTGGTGCGATTCGTCATGACTTCGGGCCAACGCCGCTTTGGGGGCGGGTTCGGCCGTGCCAGGAATTGCAGGTGTCGCGTGCGGTTTTTGAGTCGTCTGGGCAGTCGAGTTGTCGTTCCCTGTCGTACCACGCGAAACACCGCTGTTCAGTATTACGAACATGGCCAACGCTCCGGCCACTGCCCCACACACCCACGAGCCTGCGATGACGCTCATCCATCGACCGGGTCGACGCGTGTGCCGTTGCGGCAGGACAACCGAACGAGCATGCGCGCACGCCGCTTGCTCGATCGCAGCGAGATCCAGTCGCGGCGTCCGCGGCTTAAACGCCCTGAGGTGTCGTTCGATAGCCTCGATTGACTGATCAGGATCGTCAGGCAGTAGGGGATTGTCGTTCATCGCTCTGTCTCGAATCGTCAAGTTGGTGATCTATCATCTGGCCCAGTTCCGCTAGTGCACGGTGGTACTGGCGATGTACCGAGCTGGTCGATTGGTCCACCAGATCGGCAATCTGTTGCAGCGAGAGTTCGCCCCAAATGCGGGCTATCACGATTTCTCGCTCCAGCCGTGGCAGTTTGGTCAACAGCGGTTCCAAGTCGACCGGTTCGCCAGCCAGTTGGTCTGGCGGCAGGAACCACCGGTCCTGAAGTTCACTTGCCTGGCGATGGTGTTTAGCACGTCGTTGCTCGCCACGTGCCAGGTTCATTGCTTTACGCCGAACCGTCTTATAGAGCCACGCGACCGGACTATTCGGGACCGGATCCTGCCGCACCAAGTCGATCAACGCTTCCTGCAACGCATCGTCCGGCGCGTGGCACCATTGCCGCGCGTACAGCACCAGCGCCGCGCCATGCGAGTTGATCAGCTCGCCGAGTCGTTCTGTATCAATTGCCGCCACGTAATTGCCGTCCGAAGCTGCTGTCACATCCACGCTCTAACCTAATGTCACCGCTCACGAGTGTT
>JAJRVM010000144.1 GCA_024277285.1 Planctomycetota bacterium | reverse complement strand
TCTTATGGGGGGGGTGGTGGGAGTGTTCTCGTTGGCCACTCTACCAAGATAAGTTACTGAATCGGCATCGTGAACCCGCGACAGCAAAAGGCAGAGGTGCTTGGGGCATAATACTGGGCAGACCAGAAAGCCGAATACTGGGCAGCCGAATACTGGGCAGCCGAATACTGGGCAGCCGAATACTGGGCAGCCGAATACTGGGCAGCCGAATACTGGGCAGACTGGGGCCACTAGGTTTTCCGAGGGTGCCCCGCAGCGTCGCATGCCCGGGCTTTGAAAGACCGGCAACCGTTCAGGGGTCTTCTTTATCGGTACCTGTTCAGCCGATTGCCGCAGGTGACTTGGGCAAGATTCTCCGGCAGGCTTGCCGGTTGCCAGAAATGCGAATTGCAAACTCGGAATTGCAAATTGGACGGCCTATCTTGCGACGTGCGACCGAATCGATGGAAGCCGAGCTCATACGGCCCCACGTCTTCGCGGTTCTTGTCATCGACACCTCGCGGCGTGCCGAGCGGCTCATCGGTTGTTTGAGCAAATTCACATCGCGCCAGGCGCCCTGTTATTGGGCTACCACGTTATTGGGCTACCACGCTTGCGGCACGCTGATCGATTTCCTCGGTCATCTTGTCGCTGTAGGTGGTCAGCTGTTGGCTCAGCGCAACGTTCGTTCGGTAGATGTCGCTGAGCTGGTTGGTGAGCGTCGACTTTTGAGAGTTCAAAGCAGCTAGAAGCTCAGCCATTTTCGCATTGTCACGTGCGAAACCGCTTTGGTCAGATTTCAATTTCTGGCGTTCTGCCTGTCGGTAGGCGATCTCTTCTTGCGTCTTCTGCCGTGTCGTATTCAAGTTCGCGATATCGCGCTGGGCACGGCGAATGTCTTCGGTGCATTTGATGAATCGTTCTTGAATACTGTGGAAAGCTTCTTCGTAATCGCGGAGCGAACGCACGTACATGGGGCCGATTTTCTGGCAAATGCCATTGGCAGTCAGCTGATCGACGGCTTGTTTGTCTATGTCATGGCCATAGGGGAACACGCCGATGTCATTGACTCGGAGCGATGCCTCTACGTCTACATACTTGCCATTTGAATCCTTCTCACGGAGGCGCAGTCGCGTGACCTCAGCAAAACCATCCGGGTCGAAATAGTTGCCCGAGATACCCGGATCAAGGTTATTGCTGTTAACACGTTCTTTGTGCGGTTTCTCGAACTCCAGCTTCTGCCATATATTGGTTGGCGACATGTTCACATCTTGATCGGAGGCGGCATAACCATCCTTGACGTAGGGCGTGACAAGTTGCGTAATGAGCGGGTCGTCCGGTGTCAGTCCCGTGACGCTGGCGAAACTTGCGCGCAGCTGCTGTTCATCCATCGGGCCAAAAATAGGTTGGTCTTTGGTATTGTCCAGTGGTCGGCCAATCGTGTCTTGTTTGGCAAAGATGCGGTGCGCGTCGATGGGCATCATTTCGTACAAGGCCCACGAAGCGGACGTGTCATTGACCAATGCTGACTGTTGGCGGTCCAAGGGGAGTGTTGGTGTGAGAGTCACCGCATTGGGCTGTGCATCGGCCACAAGGAACTCGCCCAAATAAGCCACGGGCACGCGAATTTTGTTGCCGTCGGGAAGTGCTAATTCGCTCTCTCGGAATCCATACAAGACCATGTTCTTGTTGATTCCGTTTTCCTTGGCGGCGTTTGGGTCACCTGGCGTTCCGTCTTCGTTGAGCGGTATGGTGGAGATAACGATCTGGTTATTCGCGGGCGGGTTGGTTGCAACGCAACGGCGCCAAACGCGACCGCGATCGAGCAGCAGGCGGCTGAGCCGCTGTTGAACATCGTTCAAAGACGGTTCGTCCGGTTCGACCAACATGGGGTCGCCGATTTCAATGTTGATTCCCAGCTTTTGCTCGGCGGCCAATTGTTCTTTGAGTGTGGCGTGTTTGCTGCGCCATGTTGAGTGGGTCTTTTGCGAGAGCGACGCCACAACGATCAAGCCAATCACCGCCAGAAAAGTGAGGCTGGCCGCGGCGATATGGCCACCGCGCCATGTGGGCGCGGAGAGGACCACGACCACGATGAACAAGATGATCAGAAAAATACCGATGAGCAGAGGGATCATGCGCGTACTGCCGTCAAGAAAAGGGACGCTTACGGATAGGATCTCATGGCTTGATAATAATCTGGGGGGTATAGGGTGTCAAGCATTTGCTGCCCCGTCTTATTGACCGTAAGTTGCCATTTCTCCAGGGTTTGGGGTGCGATGAGCACGATGACCGCTATCTCCGTCAGAACCCGCGCGGCGCAGGGGGGGCGGGTCAGTCGGGTTGTGGGTAATGGGGGGGATCGCCCTGCTGGCTGATCTTGTGTGAGATTGGCTAAACTGCGGTTGCGATGGCCTTGGCGGTCCCTTGTTTTGGGTCCCTCATTCCCGGGGCCTTCGTTCTTGGCGATTGGGCCCGGTTTTTCGTTGATGGTTGTTCACAGCAAAGAAAGCGATTGCGTAATGGAAATCTTGCGGGCCAATGTCTACGACTTTCCTCGGTACTACGATCTCGTCTATGGATCGGATTGGAAGGCGGAGTTGGACTTTTTGCGTGGCAGTTTCGAGCGGTATGCCAAGCCGGGGGTCCAACGCGTCTTCGAGCCAGCTTGTGGCACGGGGCGATTGCTCTACCGCTTGGCAAAAGCGGGTTTCGAGGTGTCCGGTCTGGACCTCAATGCGCGCGCGGTCGACTACTGTAACAAACGCCTGAAACGCCATGGCTTGCCAGCTTCGGTTTGGGTTGGAGACATGATCGAATTTCGCTTGCCACGGCGCGTTGATGCGGCATTCAACATGATTAACAGTTTTCGGCATCTTGGTGATGAAGCGAGTGCTTGTCAGCACCTTGAGATGGTCGCGCGCGGGCTGCGTAAGGGTGGGATCTATCTGCTGGGGCTACACATGACGCCAACGCGCGGCGCGGCGATGGACGAGGAATGTTGGTCAGCTCGGCGCGGCCATTTGCAAGTCAATACGCGACTGTGGACACGCAAGCGGGACCTGCGCCAACGCACCGAACACTGTGGCATGGTCTATGACATTTTCACGCCAACGCGTCACCTTCGACTGACTGACGAAATCGTGTTCCGCACTTACACGTGGGCTCAGTTACAGCGGTTATTCGACCAAGTTCCGGCCCTTGAGATCGCGGCAGTTCATGATTTTGCCTATAACCTGGATCAGCAGATAGCGATCACGGCCACCACGGAAGATGTTGTGTTTGTATTGCGAAAAGTCTGACGACCGGTCGTTGAGATGGGTGTTGAATGAGCTGAAAAAGAGCTCATTCGAGCGGTTTTCGGCCTATTTGGCTCTTCAGGTACGCGTCGAATGCTGCTATGTTGGAGGCGCTCTCTGGTTGCCGGCACCGACCCTGACCAACAGAACAAAGCAGGTTGCTTCAGTGACATTCGTGGATCACCACTACTGGTCAGATACGCTGGACGCTTCGGCGCGAGAATTTGTATTGTGGCTGTTCGATGCGCTCGGGCTCCAAGTGCAGAGCAAGGAGGAGGGCGTCTATCAGCTTGGCGCGCCGTCGTCCTCGCGCGATGATGGGACGATCGTCGAGCACCCGCGAGCGGCATTGGATGGGCGGCAGTTCACGTTTGACGAAACGGTGGCGCAGCAGCATGGCACGACCGGTTCTGACGCCATCGAATTCGCCACCTGGCAGTCTCCTCTGGTGCGCTGGTTGCTTGACGAATTACAGCAGGACGCGTGCCCGATCCACGCCGCTGCAGCGCGGCAGCCGTTGAGTGTGCATGAGTTGGCCGAGCATCTTTTTGCGCAGTATCAGGTGGACGGTGGTCATATGCACCTGGCTGGCTGCAGCTTGGAGGATCGCCCTTTCTTGCGGCTCTCCTACCTCCAATCCAACTCGGCCGAAGGTGAACCGCAACTGGTCCATTGCTTTGGGACCAGTGAAGGCGAATTGCTCGATCCGGCTCTGAAAGCATCTTTGGATTTGGATAAGCTGGTGCCGATCACGCCGCGCACAAAGCGGATTGATGATCAGGTACTGCGCCGTTGGTCCGAATTGACGCGGCGACAATGTGATGCGCAGCAAAGTGCCCTATCGGGCAGTGTCGCATCAGGGAATAGTGTCGCATCAGGGAATAGTGTCGCATCAGGGAATAGTAGCACGTCAGGGAATAGTAGCACGTGGTCGCTGATCGCCACCACGCTCATTTGGTGCAAGTATGCCGAGGGCAAACTGACGTTTTCCATCGGATCGAAGTCGGCGGAAGTCGCTTTTTCAGGTTGGGGTCGGATGATCGCAGACCGGCGCCGCTTGCCGCCTCCCTATCATTGTCCCCGGTCTGGCCGTTCTTCGTATCACCTGGGCGCGACCGATGACGGTCGAATCACCGTGGTCGAGGCCATTGGTACTTGTACCGAATCGTCGCGTCGCGTGCTGGAGGACGAGCTGCAGGAGTGTGCCGTTACGGGGCGCCGTGTGCTTCCCGAGTACCTGCAGGAGTGTCCCTGTTCGGGCGAGCGTGTGTTGGTCGCGCAGCTCGACGTCTGTAACTTATGTCAGCAGCAGGTCAGCCCTCATGTGTTGGTGAGCGGTAGGTGTGCTGCGTGCTGTGGCCTCAAGCCGGTCGCCAAGACCACTCCTGATCTGGCGCGCGTGCTGCACGCCTATCCCAATCTGGACCGGTTGCGCAATTGGAAGATGACCGAGACGCAGTCGGTCTGGACGTTAGTAGGCAGCTCGGCGTGGAAGCGGCTGCTCTTGGTCCTGGATGCGGAGTCGTTGGACGTGCTGCATATGGCCAACGGCTGGCGATTGTCGGGCAAGTGGGTGCCCGCCAATGATGTGCAGCGCACAGAGTGGCTCGGCTAGTGTGGCTCGGCTAGTGTGGCGACGAAGGTTTGCGTGGCCGAGCAGGTTTGCGCGGCAATCGATCGTGTTGGCGTGGCAGCACAAACGCGATTCCCATGAGGACGAGCCCGCCCAAGCCGATGCCGAAGCCGACGATAACGTACTTCTTCCAGAAGTCCGAAATGACTCGCGATTTGATGAATCGTGGTGGGTGGTAGGGTCCAATATCTGAACTGCGAACTTTCTTCCAATTCTCCCAAGCAGCTTCCAAATTCATCTGGTCAAGTAGTTCCATGTCGGTCTCGAGACGCGTGTCCCAGGCTACTTCTTCGGTGTCCAGGTTGGCACGGCCCCATTCGTAGAAGGCGCCGACGGCAAAGCCCAATGCCGCGACTGCCATGCCGATCGAGAAACAGAGACGCTGCGTCGTTGACCATTGTCGCGCCGATTGTGTGCGCGCTGGCGTCAGTTCGCGCAGCGGGTCGAGTTGCCGGATCGCGCGCATTGTTGGTACTTCCAGTTGCTTGCCGCAACTGCAGGTCACCGTTTCGCCGGCTTGGCTGGTTTCAATCGGGATCGTCTTGCCACAGGAACAGGGTAGAGCGTACTTCATAATGTTTTTGTGCTGTCCAGTGGTTGCTATGCGGTGGCTGAGCTGCGTCAGGCCATCCCCGATGGATGATCACGAAAAGTGGCAATAGTAGGTCGCAGTGACATCGTAGGTCGCAGTGACATGCCCTCGCTGTGGGGGGCAGTCGATTCCTGGTCGTGCGTCAATCCATCTTGGGCGACTCCGCGTCTCCGGCCCACCAGGGCAGGCTGATGCCCCCATCGACCAGCAGTGTCGCACCGGTCACGTACTCATTACGTGGGTTGCAGAGGAACATGATCGATTCCGCAATTTCGTCGGGAGTTCCCAGGCGGCCGACTGGGATCCGTCGGCCAGCGCGGAGCAGAGTCTCCTCCGAAGCGAATTTGCGTTCGCCAGGAGTGTCAATCCAGCCCGGTTGAATTACGTTGACTCGAATCTGATGGTTCGCCAATTCCAGCGCCGCTGTTTTTGCCATCGTCTCGATCGCTGATTTTGCCATGTTATAGGCCATTGCTCCGGCGACCGGAATGGTCGCATGCGGCGAACTGACCAGCACGATTGCGCCGGGTTTGCCTGACCGGATCATGGCTGCGGCCGCTGCCCGAGTTAGGTGAAAGGCGCCCCACATGGTGACGTCGATGGTGCGGCGAAAACCGTCCATGTTCGCCTCCACGAACGGCTCGCGATCACTGAACGCGGCGTTGCCGACGGCAATGTCCAGTTTGCCAAAATGGTCCACCACACGCGTCACCATTTGCTCGACCGCATCCTGATCGGCGACGTCGGCCTGTACCAGCAGCGCTTGTGAACCACTGTCACGCACTGCATGCACGACCTCCTCGGCCTCGGCCTGGTGCGACCGATAGTTCACCGCCACTTGGGCACCCGCACGAGCCAACGCTACGCACGTGGATCGTCCGATTCCCAGGCTGCCCCCGGTTACCAACGCAACACTGCCTTTCAAGTCCGTTTCGGCCATAATGATTCGTTTAGCTCGCTGAAGTGGATTGCTGGGTGTTGCGGCGAACAACGCCCTCACCCGATACGTCGTATGCTAACCGCTGCCATTTCGCGCAGCAAGATTGAGCTTCCCTTGGCAACGTGATCCAGGAACAAAGGATGTGGTTGAGCATCTCGGATCCGTCCTTGATGGGCGCGTTCCTGCCCTTGCTCGCTGCCGCTGCCTACACGTTGAATCGCCGCCTCCCGGGGGCGATTCGTCGGTCGAGATTTCGGCCAATTTCTCGCTCACACTGGACGATTTCACAACCACCACTAGAATTCAGTGTCATGCCCCCGGGTGGAGGCAGAAAAGACGCCGTCGCCTGTAGTTGCTCCCCCCCGCTTTTGGGTGGGCGTGCGGGTCGCTTCTCTGGAAACCTCGTTTTGGGGAGACGCCAACGAAGTGGTCGCACGAAAATGGCTGCCCTCGGGCAGACGGCGACAGGGAAATGAGGCGATACGAGAGAGGCTATGGAGCGGTGAGTAAGTGACGGGTCGTTTTCCAGTGGTGCCGCTATCGATTGCTGGCGGACTGTGGTTGGAGCGTCGAGCGTTTGTCTGGCCGGTGCAAAACAGCTGGCAGGCGAAAGAGCACGCGGGTTCCAGCGGCTGGGCGCGACCATAGTAGGCGGGCACGACCCGCCTGTGGGTTGCCACCACGAAACGGGTTACCAGCAACAAAGGGTGCGTGCTGGAGGCGACCAAGAAACTTGCTTCCCAACAGCGTCCATGGTACTCTCTGACTTGGGATTGGTAAGATGGATGATATAGGCAGAGTAGTTTTGCTTTTTGGTTATCTGCCAAACGTAATTTCTTACCAAATGCCCAGCAGCGGGCGACAGTCGGTCAGTGGGTGGTAGAATTGACGTGATTCGCGTTTGCCATTCTTTGGGCGATAGCATTTATTTGTCGCGTTGTATGTTTCGGATCATCCGCGGTGGCGAAGAGCAAAGTGGCGGCCCCGTGATGTTTTCTGACACAGTGTTTTCTGACACAGCGCGATGGGTGTGCTCTGATAGCCTTTGGCTGTCGACCGTATCGATTCGGTGGTTTATCTCAGCTTGTTGGACTTAGTGTAGGAGTACTGAGTTGTACGACACCCTCCTGGACGAATTTGAGGATGATGCAGCACGAACTCCGGACGATGAGGAGAATTTCGAGAAGTTATCGACCAACAGTGCTTCTGACGATGAGGAAGATTCAGGCTTGGTTACGGCAGCCCAACCGGATGAGGCTGCCGCGACTACCGTAGCGACGGATGAAGAAGTAATCGGGGTGGAGGAGAGCGAATCGTGGTCGGATGACCCGGTCCGCATGTATCTGACCCAGATGGGTGAGATCCCCCTCTTGACGCGTCAAGAAGAGATTCGGCTTGCCAAGAAGATCGAAGTAACGCGTCGCCGATTTCGCGGCACACTGTTGGAATGTGATTATGTGATTCAAGCGGCCTATAAGATACTCAAACGCGTCCATCAAGGGGAGCTCCCCTTCGACCGCACTGTGCAGGTTTCCGTAACCGATCGCCTTGAGAAAGATCAAATTTTAGGTCGTCTTCCACATAACTTGGCGACATTGGACGTTTTGTTGCGGCGAAATCGTCGCTACTATCGCGTTGCTCTCGGCAGGTCCGAGACGAAGGCAAGTCGCCGCAAGGCATGGTGTCGGCTTGGCCGCCGCCGTCGTCGAGCGGTAAGGCTTGTTGAGGAACTTGGTTTGCGAACGCAGCGGATCGAACCGATGATCCGTTCGCTCGAGGAGTTCAGCCGCCGAGTCGATCGACTCAAGCGGCAGTTGGACGAACAGCGGCAGAACCGCATGGCGAGTGCCGAGCGTGAAGTGTTGTTGGCGGAATACCGTAGTATTCTGTTGGCGACTCAGGAGACGCCGTCCAGCTTGCGGAACCGTGTTCGCTGCTTGAAGCAGGTGTACACGGAGTATCAGCAGGCCAAGCAAGAGCTTTCCGAGGGGAACTTGCGGCTGGTCGTGTCGATTGCCAAGAAGTATCGCAATCGCGGGCTCAGTTTTCTGGATCTGATCCAGGAAGGGAACGCGGGTTTGATGCGGGCGGTTGACAAGTTTGAGTACCGTCGCGGCTTTAAGTTTTGTACCTATGCAACCTGGTGGATACGCCAGGCGATTACGCGGGCTGTGGCCGACCAAAGCCGCACGATTCGAATCCCAGTGCATATGGTCGAAACGATGTCGCGTGTGCGGAATGTTTCCCGCAAATTGTTGCAGGAGTTGGGTCGCGAGCCGACGCTCGAAGAAACCGCTCGTCGCGCATGCACAACCGTCGACGAAGCGCGACGTGTGCTGGCAATGAGCCGTTACCCCATCAGCCTGGATCGACCTGTGGGGAACAGCGAGGATAGTCATTTCGGAGATCTGCTTCCCGACGGCGCGGCCGAAAGCCCTGCCATGGGGGCGTCTCAGGATATGCTTCGCGGCCGCATTAACAAGGTTCTCAAGACGTTGAGCTACCGTGAACGCGAGATTATCAAACTGCGTTACGGACTCGGCGATGGCTATAGCTATACGTTGGAGGAAGTGGGTCACATTTTCAAAGTGACCCGTGAGCGTATTCGCCAGATCGAGGCGAAAGCGGTCCGCAAGCTTCAGCAGCCTAGCCGTAGCCAGGAACTGGTTGGTTTTCTGGACTAGTTTGGCGCCGATCGCTTTGGCACCGAATTGGTTCAGCCGGACAGGTACGAGTAGTGTGATTTTTCAAGAGCCCCGACAACGTAATAGTTGTCGGGGCTCTTTGCTTTCCCACACCGTTTACGTTTGGATTGGCTATGGATCGACCCCCACCGCCTTGTGCGGCGGGTGAAGAAGTTTATTGGGCTAGAAACGACGCCTTCCCCCCTCCCCCCACCGCCGAAGGCGGTGGGGGGAGGGGGGGGTATTGAGATCGGCGTCTTAGCGGGCAAAACTCGTTCACCTACGGGGCAAGCCCGTAGGGGGCCCTGGCTTAGTCAAACGCTGCAAGCGGCTAAACTGTTACGGGATTAAGAGTATGATGAAGGACGTGTAACAAAACTGTTTGAGCTGCTTGCGGCATGTTCAGAATGGGTTTCCCCACAATCGAAACGGACCGATGGGCAGGATGTGCAGCGGCGCGCCCGGCGAAGTCCTGTCGGATCGAGTGACGAGGCATTTCGAGGTGGATGGACTGCGAACGGACTGCCAGTGATAGGGGGGCCGCTGGTTCGGCCAATCGTAACCAAGAAAAAGACGTTCAAGACGTGAAACGCATGGATATTGATCGTGTAATTCGGTTTCTCAAGGATCCGGGCGAGGCACAGACCTGGCTGAAGTCGATTGGCATCGAGGACACGGAGCGTGCGAACACCAATCTCACCGGTATCACCGGCTCAGGGATGACGCTCGACCTGTTGGCCGTCACCTGCGGGCAGCTTGAACAACAGCTGCCGCACATGAGTGATCCCGATCGAGCGCTCAATAATTTCGAGCATTTCATCGCCGCGGCCAGAAATCCGCTGGCGCTCGGGTCGCTGTTCGAGCGTGATCCGGAAGCGCTCCCTACTCTGTTGCGCATCTTCTCGACCAGCCAGTTTCTATCCGACTGGTTGGTCCGCGATCCCGAGGCCTTCGATCTGTTGCGATTGACCGAAGGGCAGCCCGTTTCGCGAGAGGCGTTACTCGAAGATATTTGTGCGAACGTCGCCTCGACGGACGATGAGCGCGTGGTGACCAAGATCTTGAGTGGTTATCGTCACCGCGAGATGTTGCGCATTGCCTACGGTGACATTATCCGCAGTCAGAATCTGGAGACAGTCACAAAGCAGATTTCGTACTTGGCGGATGCCATTATCGAGGCGGCGATTCAGTCGGCGTGGCGGTTTCAAGTTGCCAAGCGGGGAACTCCACGCGTTGCCAGTGGCCAACGGGCGCGTTTCACCGTGTTGGCGTTGGGTAAGCTCGGCGGACTTGAACTGAACTATTCCAGTGACATTGACCTGATTTTTATCAGTGATGGCAAGGGCCAGACGGATGGCGAGCGCTCGGTTACGAACGGCGAGTTTTTTGATCGACTTGCCAAGCAGATCGTCAAATTGTTGACCCAGCCGACCGTCTTCGGGACATCCTACCGAGTTGACTTGCGGCTGCGGCCCGACGGTGATCAGGGGCCGGCGGTCAGGGATTGGGAAAGTGCGTTGCGGTACTATGACGTTGCGGGCCGCACCTGGGAGCGTCAGGCTTATGTGAAGGCACGCGCGGTGGCCGGCGATCTTGATCTGGGGCAGTTTTTTCTGGGCCAGTTGGAGCCATGGATTTACCGCCGCTATCTGACCTGTGCCGATATTGCCGGTATCAAGGCACTCAAACGTCGCATCGAGAAACGGGCACACGTGGAAGGGGGCGATGACCGCAATGTGAAGACCGGAGAAGGCGGTATTCGAGATATCGAATTCTCGATCCAATTCCTGCAGTTGCTTAATGGCGGCGACCTGAAGGAGATCCGTACCGGCAATACCATTCAGGCGATCACACGACTCGCCAAAGTCGGTTGCTTGACGATGCAGGAAGGTAATATCCTTGAAGACAATTACCGGTTCTTGCGAAAAATCGAACATCGCTTGCAGATCATGTTCGATTTGAAAACGCACACGCTCCCCGAAGGCGACTTAGAATTGCGACGGCTGGCGATTCGCACAGGCTATTCGGATCGAGACGGCCATTCGGCCTTGATCGATTTCAAACGCGACTTAGAGCATAAAACGAAGTTGAATCGCAAGATACTCGATCACCTGCTCCATGACGCCTTCGGTGATGATCCGGAAACGGCGCCGGAAACCGACCTCGTGCTGGCCCCCTACCCTTCCGAGCAGTTCATTGAAGATTGCCTGGGGCGCTATCGCTTTCGAGATGTCCACGCCGCCTATGACAACTTGATGGCCTTGGCGCGGGAGCCCGTTGCGTTTCTTTCCACGCGCCGGTGCCGGCATTTCCTTGCCGCCATCGCCCCGAATCTACTCAAGGCGATTTCCGAGACCCCCGATCCCGATACGACCTTGGTCGACCTGAGCAAAGTCAGCGATTCACTCGGTGGAAAAGGTGTTCTTTGGGAGCTGTTCAGCTACAGTCCACCCTCGCTGAAGCTCTATGTGCGACTCTGTGCTTCGAGTCCCTATTTGTCGGGGATCCTGACGAGCAACCCGGGGATGATTGACGAACTGATGGACTCGCTGGTGTTGAATCGGTTGCCATCATATGAATCGCTTGAAAAGACCCTCGATACACTGTGCCATGGCGCCGAGGATATCGAACCGATCTTGCACAGCTTCAAGAGTTTTCAGCACTTGCGCGTGGGAGTGCGCGATATCCTGGGTAAAGATGATCTGCGTGATTGCCACCAGGCACTCGCGGGTATCGCGGAGGTCTGTTTGCGGCAGATCGCGCAACGCGAATATCAACGGATGACGGACAAATACGGCGTGCCCATGAGGACGCTCGAAAACGGTACGAAGTGTTTGTGCGGGTGGGTTATTGTCGCGATGGGGAAACTGGGCGGACGCGAACCGAACTATCATAGTGACCTGGACGTCGTGTTCCTCTTCGATGTGGATGGTCATACCGAGCACCAGAAACGGGCGCGCCAAGATAAGGTGACGACGAACCAGCACTTCTTCAGCCAATTGGGGCAGCGGATCATCAAACAGGTGACGACGATCGGTCCTCATGGCCGCCTTTATGAACTCGATCCACGCCTGCGACCGACGGGCAAGAGCGGCTCGTTGGCCGTGTCATTGGGGGAATTCGAGCGGTATTTCGCCGACGGTCGTGGACAGTTGTGGGAGCGGCAGGCGCTCTGCAAGGCACGTCCTGTCTTCGGCCCGGACGATTCCGTGAAGCGCACGATGGAAGCGATTCGGCTGGTAATCGTTGGGAATAACTGGTGTCCGGCCAATGCCGAGGAGATTCGACGCATGCGGATACGCATGCAGCAGTTTGCCTCGGATCGTAACCTCAAACGCGGCATTGGTGGAACGGTGGATGTCGAGTTCATTGTGCAAATGTTGCAACTCAAGAACGCGCTCGAGGTTCCGGAAGTCGTTGTTCCAGGGACGCTCGATGCCATCGAGACGCTCCAGCGTTTCGGGGCGCTGGCCGATGAAGATGCAACCCATCTGAGCCGGTCATATCAGTTCTTGCGCAGTGTTGAATCAAGCCTACGCCTGATGAATACCGCAGCACGGCATGATCTGCCGACCGAGGAACTGGAGCTGGAGAAATTAGCGTTTCTTATCGGCTGGGAAAACTCCCAACAACTGGTCGGCGACTGCCGCCAACTTCGTCAACAAAATCGAGACTGCTTCCATCGGACCTTCGACGCCGCATCCTACGAACTGGATGCCCAGCCGTAGCTTATGAGCTGAGAGACGTTGCGGGCCCAGAGGAAGAAATGGGGAGCATACCTCCGGGGTTGCGCTTCGTGGCTTCGCCACTGCGCTTACCCTGGGCTGGTTTCGGGACGCCCCATTCGGGGCTTCGGAAGATGCTCAATCGCAATAGATGGCTTTGAAAGGGCTGACCGATACGCCTTGCTATTTTCGGCGCGTCTAAATCCCCTACTTGCCTTCTTCACTGCCGATATCGAACGTCATGAAATCGGCGATGGGCATGATGAAGATCTTTCCATCACCAATGCGGCCGGTGCGCGCCACGTCGACGATCTTGCGGACGATTTCGTCCGCGCGGCTGTCGTCGACCCACAAGGATATCTCCACTTTGGGCAAGAATGCGTGCGAGTACTCACTGTCGCCGTATTGGTCAAGGTAGCTTTTCTGCCGTCCGAATCCCTTGACCTCGCGAACCATCAACGCTTCGAGCGGCGCGCGACGCAAACTCTCCAATACCCTCTCGGCCAGAAATGGCTTAACGATGGCGATGACTTGTTTCACGGTTTGATGCCAACCCTGTTCGCTTGTCGAGTTATCCAGTTCTACGGAATTGCAACGTGCCCTCTTGGTCTGGACGTGCCCTCTTGGTCTGGACGTGCCCTCTTGGTCTGGACGTGGTTGCCAAGCCAACGCCGACCGTGCTTCCGCTGTACTCGGACTTGTGTGCCGCGTCGCAAGCCAATGTAGCAGGGCCCTGCTTTCCAGTCCAGGCTCTCCAGTAGGGGCGCAGTACCGCGAGACGGGAGAGTCTTGCCCGCATGGGCCAGCGTCACAGTGGGCTTCTGTGGGCCTGGCAAAGGCGTATTGACCGCAGATTCTACCTTGCTCTGTTCCACGAACGATAGAGAGCCTGCTCTCTATTGCACCTTGACGACCGACGGCAGCGGTGCATTGCTGCTCGAACGCTGGCTTGCAATTGGCGGGCGGCATTGCCGCATTGGGGGGGGCTGGTCCCGTACGTGAATTGTCCGGATGACGATGAGGCCGTGCTTGGTTTTCGGGGCGATTTCCTGCGGGGAACCCACCATCAACGCCGCTCTGCCTTTACCCGACCTGCCTTTTCTGCCACCATGATCAACTTGTGAGGCTGCCTTGCCGATTTGTTAGAGAGGTGCGTCGGTGGCGCTCGGCCGCCACCCCCGATTCCGGTGCTCCCGTGCGTTGTGTTGGAAACGGGGCTCGATCGGTGCGCACCCTCCCCCGCTGTGGCTGTTCCACTGGCACTGGGTCTGTTCCACTGGGGAGTGCTCACGTTGACCACTTGTGAATATGAGACTATCTGTGAAAAGCTATTCGAAACATCAACAGAAAATCATCAAGAATTACTACGATAATCGCGACACGATCTCGCTCCAGCGGGCGCAGGAATTGGTCACAGAACTCTATCTGTCGGACGGAAAGAAGCGGCAACGCTATTGGGAACAGTTGTCGGGCTACCTGGCCAAGCTAGGTGTCAAGCAAGCGCAGATCGATCATCTGCTGGCCAAGGACAATCCGGAGATGGCCGGCCAGATGGTGCAGAAACTGGTCGAAAAGCTGGGGTAAGCCGTTGGTGGGAGAGTTGCCCCGGCCAGCAACGATGCCTCTCACGCCGTTCCTCCTGCCACCTCCGCCGCTGATGAGGGGAGAGATGGGAGTTGTTGGTAGCGGCGTTTTGTAACAGGTTCCTCGACTCCCGATTCGCGGGCGAAGCTCGCGCCAGGCGATATGATGGCGATTCCCGACGACAACAACGTTGAAAAGCAACGCGACATCGAGCTGCCCGTGTCGGACCGGGACCCCGTTCGCGATGACCCAGTGTGTGGCGAGGCAATGACGGCCGAGCAGTTGGCGGAATCGAAGGAGTACGGTCGCCGCGAATTGCAGTGCACGTTGATCGATATGGCAATTGATATCGCCTACCTTGGAGTGATGGCGTTTGTGGCCGCGATCATCCTTGATCGGTGGCTGCTGACGTGGCCGTTGATGGCCAATCGTTGGCTTCGGCTTGCGGCGCTTTATTTGATCACCATGGCCGTCCACTACGGTGTCTCGTTTCCGCTGTCGGTCTACTCCGGATTTCTCCTCGAACATCGGTATAAGATGAGTCGCCAGAGTTTCGGGCGCTGGTTGCGGCGTTACGCGTTGCAAAACCTGTTCGTCGTTGCGTTCGGATTAGTCATGGTCTTCGGGTTATTCGCCATCATCTGGTGGACCGGCCCCTGGTGGTGGTGGGTCGCCGCCGCCGCGACGTTCGGCGTAACAGCTCTGTTGGGGCAATTTGTTCCCGTGTTGATCTTGCCATTGTTTTACACGATCGAGAAGCTGGACGACCCTGAGTTGACGGAGCGGTTGCACCGATTGACTCAGGGGACGACGTTGAATCTGGAAGGTATCTTTCGAATGAAGATGAGCAGCGAGACCGTCAAAGTCAACGCGATGCTGACCGGTTTGGGACACACACGACGCGTGATCCTGGGCGACACATTGCTTGACCGTTTTACGCCCGACGAGATTGAAGTTGTGTTTGCGCACGAGGTGGGCCATCACATCTACCACCATATCGCCAAGTTCATGCTCCTTGGGTTGGTCTACAGCACGCTCAGTTTCTTTCTTTGCGACCGACTCCTGGTCGGTTGGGTCGGTATGCACGAGCGCGGGTTTGATTACAGCCAGACGCCGGTCTATGCGTTGCCGATGGTCCTGTTTGTCGTGACTCTGTTCTCGCTGTTGCTCAGCCCGTTACGCAACGCGCTGAGCCGTCGCTTTGAAATGGCGTGTGATCGCTATGCGTTGCGGCGGACCGGCAATACGGAGGCGTTTCGATCCGCTTTCCGCAAACTGGCACAGTTGAACAAGTCCGACCCCGATCCTCATCCTCTTGAAGTGATTCTGCTGCACGACCACCCACCCGTTGCTGCGCGCGTCGCGTTGGCCGACGAAGTTTAGGGCGGCGAAGTATAGGGCGGCGAAGTATAGGGCGGTGGGCGGAGTCGCTTCTACTTGCTGCGAGGGCCACGCGCTACGCCGCACCGGCGTGTGCCACTGGTATGTCATCGTCCCGATGCAATGCGTTACGTCAAACGGCCCCTGCCTGCTCGTCACGCAGGTGAATCAGCGGTGCCGCCGCCGCGTTCGCGGCTAATCCTTCTTGGCGGGATACTCTTTCCACAGGCTGACGCCTGTGGCTACATGCTGGCGCGGCTGCGCCGCTCCCGCCGGAGCAGTGCGAGTCGCCGAATGACTTTCCATCGCAATCGGGAAACCGGTTGACGCCGTGGCACTTCCGAGTCGCACGGCCGCCGGAATCACGCGCCAGCAATCTGGCGCATGAGGTCGGGCGCAATGTTGCGCATGTTGGGCAAGATGCCAAAATCGGCTCCCTGGCGACTCAACAGCGTGCCGACGTGCGTGTCGTGCGTGAAAAAGCTGAACCCGGAGCTGATCGAGCAATACGCGATCGTATCGACTTGAGTTCCCGCCAACGCCGTGGTCCGTTTGTCCAGAAACGCCGCCGCCGTCACGTTTTCGTCTTTGGGGAAATAGAGGCAGTCGCAGCCGTCGTTGTTCATGATGATTCGGCGACGCTGTTGCAGCACGGACTGCCGAGCGGCTTGTAACGTTGGTTCGGTCACGTTCCTGGACGAATCTTGCGCGCAAAGCGTGTGGGCGGCAACGGACGCCAGGACAATGAGGCCGCTCCATATCGAGATTAATCGCACTTGCTTCGACCGTTTCATGAAGAACTCCTTGTACGGTATGAGCTGACCTGAATGTCGGGCATGGTAGGATAAGTGGCAGCCACTCACGGCCCTCGACCCTGAGCGATGACCCTGAACGATGACAATAAGTGTAACATGATTGGCCGAGTCAGATGCTTGCCGAGGCAATCAGTGTGTGGCCTTGATACGGCTTGCCGCACGCGTGAAAATATTGCCACAGACGGGATTCACACTGCGGCGGCGTGGCACTACCGCGTCCCAAAGAGAAAGAGGTTTGCACATGTTTCATCGAGGTTGGTCGTGGATGCTGTGGTTGTTGGTATGCTTGTCGGGCAGTGTGGCTGGGGCACAATCGTCCAAGGAAGCGCAGGACCTGCTTGACCGGGCGCGGCAAAACGCGGCGGCTGGGCGTTTTCACGAGGCGGAGGAGTTGCTCCGCTCGAAGATCGCCACAGTGGACGCGCCGGTCGTCGATCCGTTCGCCGTCCAGCTCGAGATCATGCGCCGGGTGCGCATCGACTACTCGCTGACGCCGAAGCAGCTACTGAAACAACTGCGTGCGAGTATCCCTGACGTGACGGACGATGACATGCAGAAGTGGCGCCGGCAGGGCGTCTTGCAGCATCGGGTCATCGACGGTGAGCTGCGGTACTTTAAACGTGCGGCCAGCAATCTATTCCGTTTTTGCCCAGCGGCAAAGGCTCGTCGAACAACGCAGGTCAAGCCTGTTGGGAAGCGGCTTGATATGCCGAAACACCTGGTACACTTGATCGCGGAAGCCAGGCAAACTGGCTTGACGCAAGTTCATGGCGTCAAGCACCGCATTCGTTACACATTGAGTGTAAAGGACGGGAACCCGAGAATAAAGAAAGGGGCGCGCGTCTGCTGCTGGTTGCCTTTTCCGCAGCAGTATCAGCAACAGGCTCAGATCAAGTTGCTTGCCACTCACCCGGGGCCGGCTCGTCTGTCGCCAAATGGCCAACCGCACCGCATGGCCTACCTGGAGCAAACGGTTGAAGATCCGTTAAAGTCGCCCGTGTTCTCGGCCGAATTCGAGTTCGTGACGCACGCCTTTGTGCCTCGGCTCGATCCGGACAAGGTCAAGCCGTATGACACCGGCTGCGAAGACTATCGCCATTTCACGGCCCAGCGACCGCCTCACATCGTGTTCACACCGGAAGTGACGGAGTTGGTGAAGCAGATTGTGGGTGATGAGACAAATCCATTGCGCAAGGCGCTGCGCATCTTTCGCTGGGTGTCCCACGAAGTGCGTTGGTGTTCGGAAATGGAGTACAGCACGATCCCGAATCTGTCTGCCAAGGGGATTGCGGCTCGCCAGGGAGATTGTGGCGTGCAGAGCATGGTCTTCATCACGTTGTGCCGAGCTGCTGGCGTGCCGGCGCGATGGCAGTCAGGCTGGGAGACAAGGCCGAATCAGTGGAATATGCACGATTGGTCGGAGTTCTACGTCGAACCATGGGGTTGGCTGCCGGCGGACGCATCGTATGGCGTAAAAGAACATGCGGATCAGCGTGTGCGCGATTTCTATTGTGGGCATCTCGATCCCTACCGCCTGATTGTGAACTTGGACTATGGCCGAGCACTGTATCCCACTAAGCGGAGTTTCCGCAGTGAGCCTGTCGATTTTCAACGCGGTGAGATTGAGGTGGACGGCCA
Organism: Planctomycetota bacterium; assembly: GCA_024277285.1. The sequence goes on along the minus strand of JAJRVM010000144.1, from coordinate 9,218 downwards.
CAATCTGTATTTCGATCAATGGACCTGGGACATTAAGGTCGAGACGATGCGGGAGGTCGAGACGACCCAATACCCAGCGACGAATGACGAAATACCCAATGACCAATAGGAAGGCGAAACCTTGGGCATGAATGTCGCTTGTGGCGAGACAATGTTTCGGTCGTCCGATGGGAAAACCTTCGTCATTCGTGCTTGCCAGGGTGGCGCAAGGTCGCCACGAATGCGGCGGACCTTGCGGAACCCTAGGCTTTGTCTCAAAACGTCTTTTCGCGCGGCAAAGCCATGCCATTTTCAGCAGATTACGCGCAACGCAAGGTGGTAAATACGAGTTTTGAGACGAACCCGAGGAAAGACTACTTGTGGATCTTGCGGAAGTTCTTCAACGCTCGTCGAACCGAAGTCAGGGCTTTGGGCCCTTTGCTGCCTTCCTCTTCGATGATGTACTGCTTCGTGCCACCGGTCGTTTCCAGGATCTCAAAAATCTCGGCCCAGTCGACCGTTCCTTCGCCGAAGACAAACCCTTCTTTTCCGCCGTAGTCTTTCACGTGGATACTGACTGAGCGGCCGGGAAATGCCTTGAGCATGGCGCTCGGATCGCCGCCACCACCGAGGCAGTTGCCGATATCGAGTTGCAATAGTACGTCGTCACTGGTTTGCTCGCCAAAGCGTTCCCATGCTGTCTTACCATCGACTTTTTCAAAGTCGCCGCCGTGGCAGTGGTATCCAATTCGCATGCCGTGCGATTTGAGCCGTTTGGCCAGTTCATTGAACTGCGCGCCGGTTTTCGCGATTGCGTCGAGCGAAGCAAGGCTCTTCTTGGGCAGTGATGCGATGATCAAATAGGGGGTTCCAATGACCTTGTGGATCGCGACCGTTTCGTCGAACTTGTCGCCAGTGAGTGCCGGCAGGCCCATGTGCATTCCACAGCTCTTCAAGCCGTTATCGTCCAGCAGCTTGCGCCACGCGGCGGCATCAAAGCCGTAATAACTGTGCGCCATTTCCACGCCGCCGTAGCCCATTTTGGCAACGGCCTTGAGGACCGTCGGCAACTCTTTTTCACATTGATGGCGAACGGACCAGAGTTCCAATCCGACGGGGATATCTTTCTTCATCGCCGCCAGGCCACTGCGTGTCAGGCCCGTTCCAGTCATCCATGCGGTTGCAGCGCCGGCACCAAGTTTGAGCATTTGTCGTCGTGTCAGGTTCACAGTTCTCTCCTCGTCATCATTGAAGTGCATGTCTGGGCGGGCAGAAACATCAACTCGGACAACCCTCCGCCAAAGTGATAATTATAGTTGATTTGTCCACGGTAATGTTGGTGTTGCACGATTACGAGCTGGACACGCTCTACAACCGCACGACGTAGTTGCCGCTTACGCGGCGGATCAAGTGGCGGATCTCCAGGACGCTGATTGTTGCCAGCACGCGGTGGATAGGCAAGCCGGTGGTCAGCGCCACCTGATCGATTTCGGTCGGCTCGGTCTGGATCGCGTCCAGCACTTCGCGTTCCTGGTCGTTTAGCTTTAGTTCTGCGGGATGACGCACTATTCCACCATCTTCGCGTGGCATCGATTCGACTAAGGGGCCGAGTTCTTCCAATACGTCGTCTACCGATTCGACCAGCTTCGCGCCGTCGCGAATCAGCCGATGGCAACCGCGAGACGTTCGGCTGTCGGCGGGACCCGGTACGGCAAACACCTCTCTGCCCTGCTCTGCCGCGTGAGAGGCCGAGATCAAAGCGCCACTCCGTTCGGCTGCTTCAATCACCAATACGCCCAACGATAGGCCGGTGATCAAGCGGTTGCGTTGTGGGAAAGTGCCACTCATCGGTTTCTGTCGAGGTGGCAGTTCGCTGATCACCGCTCCGCCGGCTCGGATCGTCTCGGCCAGCTCGATGTGTTCGGGAGGGTAGACATTCAGGACGCCACTGCCCAGGACCGCAATGGTGCGTCCCTTGACACTGAGCGCGGCGCGATGTGCGGCGGCATCGATGCCGCGCGCCAAGCCACTGACGATTGTCAGGCCAGCTTGCGACAATCCACTCGCCAGTCGCTCGGCTTGCCGCAGGCCGTAGTGGGTGGCGTGGCGAGTTCCGACGATGGCCAGCGCCAGTTGATCGCACGGTTGCGAGTCGCCTCGTCGGAAGAGTGCGCCAGGTGGGTCGGGGATCTCGCGCAGCAGGCGCGGATAGTTGGCATCTTGCTCAGTGATAATATCGATGTCGTGCTGCTGGCAGATTTGAATCTCGTCGTCCACGTCAATTTCATGCCGGGCCCGAATGATGCGAGATGAGAGTTCAAGACCGACACCAGGTACTTGGCGCAGCTGTTCGGCAGGAGCCGAGAGCACTGCGGCGGCGGTCGTGAACCGTTCGAGCAACGCGCGCCGCGTGTGCGGGCCAACGCCAGGGATAAGGCAGAGCGTTAGGATGTCACGCAGCGGCTCGAGTGGCGCAACGTCGGCAGGGAGTGATGGTTGACTCACGGATCGCTTCCCCACGGGAAAGGGAACTGTAGAATTCCAGGTACCAGTGTCACGCTTCGGCGCGGCGCTGAGCGTCAATGGCAGTGCGCACCGATGCGCTCACCGACCATTCACACATACCTGCCCGTGTTTCCGTCGTTCGCCATTATAGCCTTGCGGTCGTTTTTCGCCAATCAACCAACTCGTAAGGTGCGACAAGATCGCTGTATCCTGGATGTTGCACCGTTTTCAACCCCAAAAGACGCGCGCCGGCACGCTCTACGAGCCCTTGATGGCGGCGCGGATCAAGTCCTCGGAAACTCCATCGCGCAGGTCAACATGGCCCATCCGCGTGGGCAGAACCAGGCGAAGCTTGCCATGCGCCACTTTCTTGTCCTGCTGCATCGCTTCCATGACGACGTCGAAATCGACGGCGGGGACGTCGACTGGCAGTGCGAACTTCGTCAGCAATTGCCGTTGGCGGTTGGTCAGTGCGGCGTCGACCAGTCCCAGTGACTCGGCCAAGCGCGACGCGCATAGCATGCCGATCGCCACCGCTTCGCCGTGCAGCAGTTGCGTGTAGCGCGTGGCCGCCTCCAACGCATGCCCGAACGTGTGACCATAGTTCAAAATGGCGCGCCGGCCACTCTCCTCCCGCTCGTCCTGCTCGACCACTTTCGCCTTGAGTTGGCAGCAGCGCGCGACAAGATAACGCAAAACCTCATCTTCGCGCGCCAGGATCGCGTCGACGTTCTGTTCCAGATAGGCGAAGAATTCGGCGTCTTCGATCACTCCGTACTTGATCACCTCCCCCAAACCCGCTTGGTACTCGCGCTGCGGCAGTGACGCTAGCACTCGCGTGTCGATAATCACGCCCGAGGGTTGCCAGAAGGCGCCAACCATGTTCTTGGCCCCCGGCAGGTTGATGGCCACCTTCCCCCCTACACTGCTGTCGACCTGTGCCAGAAGCGTCGTCGGAACCTGAACGAATCGGAGGCCGCGCGTGTAGGTGGCGGCGATGAACCCGGCCAGATCACCGATCACGCCCCCCCCCACGGCCACGATCACCGTCTTGCGATCGGCGTTGGCCTCGAGCAACTGATTCCACAACGTATCAGCCATGCTGGCCGACTTGCTCGTTTCGCCCGCTTCGATCACCATCAAGTCCACCGAGGCTTCCGCATCCGCCAGGCTCTCGGCAACCGCAATGGCATGCGGTGTTTCGACATTGTCATCCGTGATGACGATCGCGTGGGTCAGCTTGAGTTGCTGAGCGATGCGGACCGACGCGTCACGCAATATGTCTGAGCCAATGACGATATCGTAGCTACGCGCGCCAAGTTCAACGTGTACGGTTTGTGTAGGTTCCAAGATTGCGGTCCTGCGAGTTGAGAGTGCGAATCAGGGTGGTGATTTGAGGGTCGGGACGCAAGTGGGATGCGGGTCGAGCTCACCGCTCCTTCTTGACCGTGGGGATGGTCCGCTGGCAGTGCATGCCAGCGCCGCGCCGAGGGGCCAAGAGGCGGTCTGCGGATCGGTTTGATGTGAGGCTGAAGCGTTGACGTCACGTGTCACTGGACGCGTTTAATGTCGTCTGCCGTGACGGTGATCTTACGGCAAAAGCCAGTGGGGACGCGCACGTACTCCAGTGCCGTACACTCGGCGGCGTCGGCCTGCAGTTTTTTCGCCACTTCCTCGCGCGCTGCTTTGTCTAGTCCATCTTTTTCATCCGGCCAGACCGTTGCGGTCTCGACAACAAGTGCTTCGCGGTAACGATCGAATTTGTCAGCCACTTCCGGAGTACTCCCCGTAGGTCAGTCGTGTTGGGCGTTCGTTCTCAGTTGGACAGTGCCACTATTCTTGCGCCATGCTTCGCCTGGCAAACTGAATCGCCAGCGGCAACTCGTTCAGGTTGTCAACTCCCCCACTCCCCCACTCTCTCACTCTCTCACTCTCTCACTCTCCCACTCCCCCACTCTCAACTTGTCTTTGGTCACTTCTTGAGCATGGTCGGCAGGTAGCCGAACGCGGCGCCGGTAATCAGACCGACGACATGTGCCACGTTGGCAACCGGTCCCATGACGCCGGTTATGCAGAGCACGAGCCAGGCCATCAGAAAAATAACGGTCATTTGGCTCAATCGGTAACCTGCCTGCGGGTCGAAGACGGATTTCATCCATAAATAGCCGAACTGGCCATAGACGACGCCCGACATACCGCCGAAGAACGGAGTACCTCCCAGTGCAACAGGAGCGACGCCTTGAGCGACACACGAGGCGACGGCGATCAGCATGATGGCAACCGCATACCATGTGGTACCACGAGTCGATTCGATCAGTCGTCCGAACTGGAAGAACCAGATCATGTTGAAGACTAGGTGGAGCGGATCAAGGTGGATGAAAATGGGTGTGATCGCGCGCCATAATTCACCCTTGGCCACCGAGGCGAGTGGATTGCGATTCGTTTGTAGATAGTCCTTGCCGTCGACAAATGAAAGTTCCCGTTTCACGGTTCCGCCGATCCCTTTGGACGTTTTGCCGAACCCACCGACCAGCGTTACGAGGATGGAGAGTGCGATCATGGTAGCGGTTAGCGGCGCGTGTCGTGCGACAAGCGATGGGGATTTCCATCGCCCACGCATTTCCACGACATTCTTTTGTGCCGCGAGTCGCCGTTGTACGGTCTCGCGCCGAATCGCTTCCGCTTCCCGTTCCGCGCCTTGATACCGTCGGTCGTTCGGGTCGATACGAAACGTTTCAAATTCGTCGCGCGCCTGCTCGATACGGTTTTCATCGCGGGCCCAGATTACCCACTCATCGGAATCTTCTTCTGCGGACGCATCGATGCCTTGGGTCACCAGGTAGGCAGCGAAACGTTGGGCATCGTGCTCGTGGGGTAAACTGCCAATCTGTCGCATGATATTCCGGTCGGTGAAGTTGTAAGTTTGTTCAAAAACCGCTGTTCAAATTTCGGCTACTCGACGTCTTGCGCATGGGCTCAAGGGGTGTGCCGAGCAGGCATGCCGGTTTTACCGACGTGGGACGGACGCAGCGGAAGAGTACCGTGCCAATTCGGGAGAGAATCCAACGTGCGATTTGAATCAATGATATCAATGGAGGCTTTGTTTTGAAACGTCCCGTTCTGCTTTGGTCGGCACTCCCCAGGTTAGTACCGCGGGAAGAAGAGGGTTAGGAATCGTGGATTTATCGAATTTCAAAACGAAACCTAGGGTTCGTCGGTCGAACGAGGAGCAATTCCCAAGGCTCGCAAATCGCCAGTTTCGAGAAGATGTTGTGCTTGTTCCACCTCACCGTAATACTTGTGTCGTTGCAATTGGTTGGCCGCCGCTTCGTCCAATACGACGATCACTTCGCGATGCAGTTGCAGCGCCGATGCGGTGACTTGTGCGGTCACCGGTCCCTCCACCGCATTGTAAATTGCGGCTGCTTTCGAGGCGCCGATGGCCAACAGCAGGCATCGTCGTGATTCCAGGATTGTACCGACCCCGACCGTAATCGCTAGACGCGGTACGCGGTCCGCGCTGCCGAAGAACCGGGCGTTGTCGCGTACCGTTTCGCTGGCGAGCGTCTTGAGCCGCGTGCGGCTGCCCAACGATGAACCAGGTTCGTTGAAGGCAATGTGTCCGTCGGTGCCGATGCCCAGAATCTGGAGATCAATCCCGCCCACGTCCCGAATACGCTGCTCATACTGTTCGCAGTATGACTCGTAGTCGGTGGCCAGCCCGTCGGGGACATGCGTGTTTTCCGGGTTCACGTTGATGTCGTCAAACAGGCTTTGCTGCATAAAGTAACGGTAGCTTTGCGGGTGGTCGGGGCCAAGCCCCACATATTCGTCCAAGTTGAACGTCACCACCTGAGAGAAATCGAGCCCCGTGTCACGGTGCATTCGAATCAGCTCACCGTACGTCCCCTGGGGTGTGCTGCCAGTCGCTAAGCCCAGTACACATCGTGGTTTGCGCTGTAGCAGGCGAGCCACAATCCCGGCCGCTCGCTGGGCTACCCCCTTCGCATCTGGCTCGATAATCACGCGCATCTTACGCCACTCCTTACTGCTGTCATTATGTGCTAGCTATGCTCTTTTTTAGTCCAAATTGTCAATTCATCCAACTGTGGCAGAGAATCGTCTGGCTTTGCAAGGCACCGATGGGCTATAATCCCGCCCCGTTACCGTCGCGTCGTTTGGATCGTAGGCCCCGCTGGCCAGGCCCGGCGAGCGCCATGGGTGGCGAATGAGAACGCCAATTTCACGCGAGATTGGCGACATGGAACCGGCAGAGCGTGCCAGGTGTTGCTTGGTACGGGATCGGAAAAGGAGTTCCGTCAATGCGTTCTATTGCGGTAATCAACCAAAAGGGTGGAGTTGGCAAGACGACCACGGCGGTCAATTTGTCGGCGGCGATCGCCGCTGCTGGGCACCGGGTATGCGTCATCGACCTCGATCCCCAGGCCCATGCTTCGCTGCACCTTGGCGTTTCACTCAGCGATGACGACCGATCGGTCTACGACGTGTTGACCGGTCGCGCCACGTTGGCTCAGGTTCGTCTTACAATCAATGATCACTTGGCATTGGTTCCAGCTCACTTGAACTTGGCTGCTGCCGAGATGGAATTGGCGGGTGAAGTTGGTCGCGAAGTGATTCTGCGCGATCAGCTTGGCAACGAGCCCGAGTTGTTCGACTACCTGATCTTGGATTGCCCGCCTTCGCTGGGAGTCTTGACGCTCAATGCCCTGACTGCGGTTAACGAAGTTTTTCTTCCGCTCCAGCCGCACTTCCTTGCTTTGCACGGGCTGAGCAAACTGTTGCAGACGATCCAACTGGTGGCCGCGCGGTTGAATCCGCAGTTGAAGCTCTCGGGCGTCGTGATGTGCATGTACGACGCCGGCACACGACTGGCCGCCGAAGTCTGCGGCGATGTCGAAGAATTCTTCGAGTCGCAGACGCGAGTGCCGAACAAGACCTGTTGGTCGCAGGCGAAGATGTTTCAAACCAAGATACGCCGCAATATTCGCTTAGCCGAAGCGCCGAGTTTCGGGCAATCGATTTTCGAGTATGCCCCGAAGTCGCATGGCGCTGAAGACTATCAGAAACTGGCCCAGGAGCTGCTGGGCGTCGAGTTGATTCAATGCCGGCGGCGTTCGACAGCTGCGGCCGCCTAGTGATTAGCCGTAGCGATTCGCCACAGCGATTCGCCATAGTCAAGCGTCGTCGTTTTCCGACGAAGGCGCGACGACCAGTTGCTTGAGTGACTCCAGGCTCCCGAGCACATCTTCGCGCGAGATCTCGTCCCATTGGTTCATCTTGTGGTGCAAGATTGCCAGCTTGTAGGCCTCAAACGCCTCGGCCAGGTCCTCAGGAAGATCCTTCAAGTCGGCGAAGGGCCGAACGAACTCGACCGTCGCTTCATCAAGATCGCCCGCATAGACGGCTGCGCCCGGCTCTGAGTTGTCGGATGAATCGGAATCACCGAAATCGGGGCCTTCCGCGCGCGCGCCGAGTTGCACATCGTCGGTCGTACTCATCTCGCGCGTGCTGGGTGGTTCGTTCGTGGCCGGTTCGAAATCCTCGTCCAACTCGTTCGTGACAATTTCGTCATCCTCGGGGCGGTCCTCGTCCAAAGCGCCCATCGCGTCCCAGCGCTGGTGGCGCATTTGTGAAACCGACCAGCTGCTCTGCACGGCCCCTTCCAGCCACATTTCGGCGTCATCCCAGTCGAGTGCCGCTTGGAAGTGACTCCAGTACAGACCGGCGAAGTCTTCGCGCGATTGTCCGAATCGCTGGAAGACGCGACGCAGGCGCCCCACGTGCTGGCCAGTCACCCCACCCACACGGCGACTCCAGGCTTCGTCCGAGTACTCGGTCGCCGGTGCGTCAGAATCAACCAAGGCCTCGCGCCATTGCGAAATGATCCGCCCTTTCTCCCAGTTCGTGCTGCTAACCAACTGGTTCCAACGGCCGACAAACGGCAAACTGGCCGTATCAAGCACAGTCGCGTCAAGCGAACCATTTTCTGATTCGGCGCTGCTCTCGCTCACAGAAACATCATCGGTAGTAGTATCCGCATCATCATTCCGCAGTTCTTGATCCATCGACAGTTTCCTTTTCTCCCAGTGATCGGATGCTCGCAAGTCGGTCGCACAAGCTAGCATGTGACACCTTCGGCTCACCAGGGCGTTTCTCAGATTCGAAGAAAGCCCGGTCAGTGAAGTACTTGCTGGCGTTGCCGTTCGACACGCGCGCTGGGGAAAACTTGTCGACGAAATGGAATGCCGTCTATTGCCCGCGACGGGCAATGAGGAAATACCGAATGACGAAATACCCAATGCCGAATGAATGACGAAGTACGAATGACGAAGGTACCGATTGCGTAGGTGGTTGCGCGCATGCTGCGCGCGGATTCAGGCATTGTTTCGTCATGCGGCGTTTTTGCCAGGAAGGGCAAAGTGAAACAAGAACCGTGCTAGGTCCCGACTTATCTGACCGAGTTTGTCCCGGATTAGGTGTCTGACAATTTGGCTAATCTGCAGGCTTGACGCCGTTTGGGAACACCCGGGAGTCGGCCTCCCTGGGCGAACCGCTGTTGCAGAATACCCTCTGTCGATTGGGCACAAGGGGGCGCCGGCTGTTCAACAGCCGGTAACGGTTCATCGCGGACGTGACGCTTTTCGGCCCGAGTTTTCGCTCGATTAGCTCGAAGAATGGCAAACGGCCACCTGATCGGAAGACGTTCCACCGCG
>JAJRVM010000143.1 GCA_024277285.1 Planctomycetota bacterium | reverse complement strand
GCAGGTGAATCAGCTTGGCAGGCTAAACACGGATCATGTAGAATCCCGCGGCCGAGCGCATGGCGTTGGTACACGCCGTCGCCGAGCCGAGGCCGCATCAAAACGAGCATACTCTTGGCTAACATGCAGCGAACGAACACTTCATCTACTGCAGACGGCTAAAGTGTTACGTTTATTCAAATATCAACGTATCTTGGTTTCTCAACCTCGTTTTGTCACATGTTCCTCGAACAGCGCGCTACTGCCCTGACGCCGGCGCCGTAAGGGCAAACGTAGACGACACGGAGAATGAGGTACGATGATCCCGGGGCGGCAGGGCCGCCAACCAAATACGAGCTACCGCTCGGATAACAATAGCCCACCGAGCGTTGGTCGCTGAATTTCGCGCAAGAAAACAAGCTTTTCGCCGTTAGTAGCACGGGGCACGCGACACCGCCAGATTCTTGAGATACACGTCGCGTTTCGAGTTGCTATAATCGGCCCCTATGACCGACGTCACACACATCCTGTCGCAAATCGAATCGGGCGACCCCTCCGCCGCCGAACAACTCTTACCGCTGGTCTACGAGGAACTGCGCAAGCTGGCCGCGATTCGGCTGGCTCACGAGAAGCCGGGCCAGACATTGCAAGCCACCGCGCTGGTGCACGAGGCGTATTTGCGGTTAGTGGATGTCCAGAAGACTCAACCTTGGGACAGTCGCCGGCATTTCTTTTCGGCCGCGGCCGAAGCGATGCGCAGGATCCTGATCGAGAACGCTCGCCGCAAACAACGGCTCAAACGCGGTGGTGGGCGGCGGCGAGAAACGTTCCGTGACGTGGAAATCGAGTGCCCGGCTTCGCCGCTCGATCTGCTCGCATTGAACGAAGCGTTAAACCGTCTGGCCGTGGAGGAACCAGAAAAGGCCGAATTGGTTCAGCTCCGCTTTTTTGCCGGGCTCAACCACGAGGAAGCGGCCAATGTGCTCGGCATGTCGCTCATAACGGCCAAGCGTCACTGGCGTTACGCACGCGTTTGGTTGCACGCGCAGATGTCGGAAGGTGACACTTCCGGTTCGTGACGTTGAAGAATCCGCGATTTCCCTCCTGATTCGATAATCCGGGATGATACTCGGAGTTGCTAGACGGCGCATAGAGTGTCAGACAGAGTTCATGTGACTGAGTTCATGTGACTGAGTTCAAGCGGAACCTAGCGCGGGAGATCGAAAATGGGCCTATCGCGAACTGACAAGAACCAGCTTTTCAATGCAGCCGTCGAGATTACCGATGCCGCCGATCGGGCCGCGTATCTCGATCGAGCCTGTGGCAACGATCCGCAATTGCGCGCAGAGATTGAGAACCTGCTGCTCCACGACCAGGCAATGGGAAGCTTTTTGGAATCGCCACCGCCGGAGTTGGTGGCTACCGCAGACATTGTACTCAACCTCGAAAAACCGGGAGACACGATCGGCCCGTACAAGTTGCTGCAGCAACTCGGCGAGGGAGGTATGGGCGTTGTCTATCTGGCGGAACGGCAGCATCCCGTCAAGCAACGTGTCGCGTTGAAAGTCATCAAGCAAGGTATGGACACAAAACAGTTCCTGGCGCGCTTTGAGGCCGAACGTTCGGCGCTCGCGATGATGGATCACCCGAATATCGCGAAGGTGTTTGATGCTGGATGCACCGAAAACGGTCGTCCCTACTTCGTAATGGAGCTGGTCAAAGGTGTCGACATTTCGAAGTTCTGCGACGAAAATCGGCTAACAACCCGTGCGCGACTGGGCCTGTTCATTCAGGTATGCCAAGCTGTGCAGCACGCTCATCAGAAGGGAATTATTCACCGCGACCTAAAACCGTCCAACGTGCTGGTTGCAATGTACGATGACAAGCCGGTCCCGAAAGTGATCGACTTTGGAATCGCCAAGGCAACGAATCAGCAACTGACGGAACGGACTCTGTTTACCGAGGTCGGCTCGATACTGGGAACGTGGGAATACATGAGCCCCGAGCAAGCGGTGCTCAACCAGTTGGACGTTGATACGCGTACCGATGTCTACTCACTTGGGGTATTGCTATACGAACTGTTGACCGGCGAAACACCTCTCGATCGCCGACGACTTCGCGAGGCTCAAATAGTCGAGACACTACGACTGATACGCGAAGAGGAGCCTCCGAAACCGAGTACACGGATCAGCAGCCTCGGTGCCCGAGCGACCACCACGGCCGCATACCGCGGGACCAATTCGGAGTCACTCGCCTCGGAAATTCGCGGCGACCTGGACTGGATTGTCATGAAGGCTTTGGCCAAGGAACGTGCGCGACGCTACGACTCGGCGAGTCGATTTGCCGACGACATATGCCGGTTCCTTGACAACGACCTTATCGAAGCCCGTCCGCCATCGGTTGGGTATCAGTTGCAGAAGTTTTATCTTCGCAACAAAACGTTGACGTCAAGTGCCGTGGCGATCGCCCTGGCGTTGATTCTTGGATTGGCCGGAGCACTATGGGGATGGAGACAAGCAGTTTCAATGAGAAAAGAGCTCGAAATCGCAAACCAGAGAAACTTGTTGACGATCGAGCGACTGGGCGACGAAATCACGGGACGAGCCCTTAATTTTGCGCTGATGGGTAAAGTTGATCTGACGACCAACGCCTTGAAAGACGCCGCGAAAACCAAGACCGACAAGAGCCTGATTCGCGCAATAAGAGGATTGGCCGATCTCTACGCCGGTAAATTCTCAAAAGCGATCGAAGAGTTTAATCGTGCGGTGGAGCTTGATCCTGACAGCGTCCCAGCTCGGTCAGGACTTTGGCTGGCCTCGCTTCAGACAGGACGATACGACTACATGGGACGGGAATTCAGACACATTCTTCATCTGCAGCCTTCCCTAGATACTGACGACGTTACCGACACGGAGAAGCTGTTCTGGGTTCAAATGATGCGACATACGGATCCCGAGCGCGCCATCGAAATACTCGAGGACTTGCTGCGCCGGCATCCTGACTGGGGTGCCGTTCACTCACTGCTCGGTCGAGCACGTGTCAACTTTGCAAAAGATCACTACCGTGATCCCGATGCACTCGCCAGATTCCAACAAGCACTCGCCGACTTCCAGAAAGCAGAGATACTAACTCCCGACAGCGAATTCGTGTTGGCCGATTATCTGCTAGCGCTGCTGGAGACGTGCGAGTTCGCTCGTGGTAATAATTTTGCGATCAAGACGGAGACATGGATGAAAAAAGCCAGTGACATTGCCGCAAGGCTGGGGCCTCCAACTCGCAACGGCGGCTACGGCTTGAAAGCGAGGACCGCCTACCTGGCCGCGATAGGAGACGATGAACGATTGAACGAGATTCGCGACACGATAAGCCAAGACCAATCAGCCGCACCATGGGTTCGAGCGGCTCATTTTCTGGCCAATGGACAGATGGAGGAATACAAGGCAGTTCTGGATTCACTCGGAAAAGAGAAAGATGACAAAATCCGGGTACTACTTGAACTCATCTATCTTGCGACGTCGCAAGGCCATGCCGACGACGTGAGCAAGGCCTACGATGCCACATTTGGCGGGCAAGCAATTGCATCCGAAATGAACTACATAGCCCTCGATGCCTTCTTGCTCCTGCGAAATGCGGAAGCCGTAAGGAACGAAGCGACCCATCTACTCCGCAAGACGAGCATCGCAAGTGGACGGTGGAATCGGCGAATCCTGAAGTATCTTGCCAGTCAAACCAAGGCTTCGGAGAAGGAGCTGAAGGAGCTCGCGGGACCGTTTTGCAGAGAGAGATCGTTGGCGTACTATGCAATTGGAATGGTGGCACTGGCAACAGGGAACTCTGAAAAGGCAATCGAGTGTTTCGATGAAGTCGTGAAAGCCGGTTTTCTCGATACCTGGTATTGCGCGTCCGCCTTCGCGTTTCGCCAGCGGATCCTGACCGATCCAATATGGCCAAGGCAGGTTGCTCCGCCGCAGGTAAAGTCCCCCTGAGTATCAGATCCGTTTTTTCGTGACAATTTAGCCGTTCACGGCCGCTGGACTTCCGCGGCGCTTTCTTCGTTTCCGTCGGGTT
>JAJRVM010000012.1 GCA_024277285.1 Planctomycetota bacterium | reverse complement strand
GTCAGTGGTGGCAATCTTGGGCTGGGTGGAGATTCTGCTGTAGCCGGGTATTCCAACGGCGTTGATACGGCTTACGAGCTTCCTGGTTCGCATGTTAACGGTGCTTTTCTCGACTCCAATCAGAACACCGGTTTGATTTACAATACGAACGTTGGAATAAATGGACGCTACGTTTATGCTGCTCGCAACGGCAGTGTGAATCCACCCGCAGTTCCCGAGCCTGCGGCATGCGTCGTTTGGGGGCTGTTGGGCCTGATCATGGGCGGCGTCAGCTTGCGGCGCAAACGCCAAGCGTAGTCCCGCGATGGGTTTGGATTGATCAGTTGAGCCGGTGAGCGATTGCTCACCGGCTTTTTTTTGTTTCGAGCTCGTAGTAGCTTGGGAATCCTTCCCAAGAAGTGTGGCACGGCACTCCGTGCCGTGGGTGGCAATGCAATTGGATCGTCTTCAGGCGGGGCGAACGCCGCGGAGCGGCGTTCCACACTGGGGGACCGTTCCGGTGCTTGATTGGACGGCGCATTAGTTCGCCAAACAAACTCACCTGCCTGTGGAGCAGCAGTCGGATGGACACTGGTCGGGAGCCGGTCCCATGGAGCCGAGTGTGCGGCGGTTTGGGTCATCGCCAATGCGTTCTTCAATTAGCTCGCGGACCATCGTGACGAGGAGGGGGTGAGTGCCGAGTGTCTTGGCGCGGATCAATTGGATGTCAGCTTGCCGAGCGGCGGTGGCGGCTTCGATATCGAGGTCGTACAGTACTTCAATGTGGTCGGAAAGGAATCCGATCGGTACGAGTAGTACTTGCTTGACGCCGGTTGTGCCGAGGGTGGCGATTGCCTCGCAAACATCTGGTTCAAGCCAAGGTTGTCGTGGTGGACCGCTGCGGCTTTGGTACGCCAGTTGCCAACGCGCGCGGTCAAGCTGCAACGCGTCAGCCACCAGCGAGATCAGCTCGTTGACTTGCTGAACGTAGGGTGACGAATCAGCCATTGCAATCGGGATGCTGTGGGCAGTGAATAGGACGTGAACGTCGCTGCGCACGGACGAATCGAACTGTGCGAGGCCCTCGCGTGTTCGCGTGCACCATGCCTCGACAAATCGCGGGTGGTTAAAGTAGGCACGCAGCTTTGAGGCCTGTGGCGCGCCGTCACCGACTTCGCTTCGCGCGGTCACGATGGCGTCTAGATACTGCCGACAAGCGGAAAAGGAGCTGAACGCGGACGTCAGCAGAGCGAGGCTGTGATTAATGCCATCTGCTTGCATGCGGCGCAGCGTGTCGGCGAGCATTGGATGCCAATGGCGGTTGCCCCAGTAGACGGGCAAAGCCGGGCCGTTCATGGCCAGTTCGGATTCAATCGCCTTGATCAGATCCCTATTCTGTTGGTTCAGCGGGCTGATCCCACCGAATCGTTGGTAATGCTGGGCGACGGCCAACTTCCGCGATTCTGGCACGTTGCGACCGCGCAGCACATTATCAAGGAATGGCAAGACTTCATCGGGGCCTTCGGGACCACCAAAAGAGACCAGTAGAATTGCATCGTAGCGGGGGGGGGATGTCACTGGCGCCCTCGATTTCCCGCAAGCGGGTTGTAATCCCGCCAGCAGTTGCTGAAGCGATGGTGGGCATCGCGGCGGAAGTGTCGAACGTTGCTGAGCATGGAGGGCGACCGTCGAGTGCGGTGCCCGCCAAGCAACAAGGCACAGAAGTATGAAGTGACCCCTACGGGACTCGAACCCGTGCTGCCGGCGTGAAAGGCCGGTGTCCTAGACCGCTAGACGAAGGGGCCCTCGGTTAGCAGCCGAATCGCTGCCGACGACACTACACGGTATAGCGACGACCCTAGGGGCCCGTCAAGGGCGCTCGACAGCAATGAGCTCACATTCCACGCAATTCAAACGCTTTGCGAAGCTCAACGGTGGAGGGGGCCGCGAATGTGAGGAAAGGGATGCTATCGAGGTTGATACGGCACAGCGTTGATACGGCACAGCGTTGATACGGCACGATGTTGATACTACACCGTGACGATCAGGCATCGGCGGCACCGGCACCGCTGGCGGCATCCTTGTCCTGTGCAGCCTCCTTGTCCTGTGCGGCCTCCTTGTCCTGTGCGGCCTCATTGCGTTTGATTGCCTCGTACACCTCGCGCCGATGTACAGGGATCTCCTTAGGGGCTTCTACTCCCAGGCGAACCTTGTCACCGCGGATTTCAACGACCACAATCGTAATGTCATCGTTGATGACAATACTCTCGTTCTTTTTTCTTGACAGGACTAACATCATTCCATTCCTTTGATCATCCGGCGATCGTTCTACGTCGCCCGGCCACACTTTGTTCCGAAGGCCCAGTGTTCCGTAATTATCAGTGTTCAGTAAGTTCAGTGTTCCGAGGGCCCTGTTGGAGAGTAGTGTGCCCGTCGATTCCAGTTCCTCGCGCGGCTCGAAGCGACGGCCTACTAACCGCTTACGCGCACAGCACTTCTTTCCTTCACTCTACGTGCTGGTTTTCGTGAGTCAAGGAATCAAAACCAGACGAGCTACATTTTGATAGGAATTTCGTGATATTTTCAGCTACCACTGTTACCCTCGGCGTGTTTTACGTGTTCGCGCCAGCCTAACAGCTTGCGCTGGATGCTGTCTGTGCTTTTGTAACTACTGCTATATAAATAGTTTACGAGTTTATTGATGGGCTCGATTTAGGTTGGCGTGTGACGCGGTGAATGCTGCGTAGGGTGACTACAACTCGCTTCTGAATGCTCGGTGATGCGGTCGGCTATGCGGATCGTATCGCCTGCAATGGCGTTAGTTCATGTCCCATGAGAGGGGGACATTGTTCCGCGCGGGAATTGAGGGCGGATATTCACGGGCGCTCAAGGGAGTCTTGGCGGCCCTTGGTGGTCGGTGGGAGCTGTGCTTTGGCGCACATTTGCCGTTATCGTGTGCGAGTGGACAGCAAGCTGATGATGCCTGGTGGGCCAGGTGTGCTGCCGGTTGTCAAGAGGTCGAGTCGCATCGCGGTAAATCGGTGGTTGCCGCATTCGCCAAGTTCGGGGTGGGCTGGTCAGGAAGTCGAACGAGGGGAGCACTGGGACTGCCAGGTACTTGTTGGTTTGTTGCGTCAGGATCGAGGAGATGTCCGCAAGGAAAGCCCCGACAGGGGCGCGCTATGACAGCCTAGGGTGGAGCAAGGTCGCCGCGTATGCGGCGGACTTCGCGGAACCCTAGGAAAGCCTCCACCCACCACCGGAGGCCTGAAAGGCCGCGCTACGGGAAACGTCTAACGCGGCCCTTCAGGCCGCTGGAGTGTTTTTCTTGGGGCGGGTTCACCTAGGCCTCCGCCCGCCTTGGGGCGGGCTCCGACCTAGGCTATCATAACGCGGGCCCTTCAGTCGAAACCCGTGAAAAAAACAGCGCAACAAAAGCAGCAACCACGACATCGGAAATTGACCACCTCAGCTTGGGACGCCGGTTCGATGGAGGTGGAAGAGGCGGGGTGCGTTCCCGTTTTGGCATTGGCTGGTCCACGGTTGCGACCCCTAGATGCCTGTCTATAATTCAATGCAGGTAATTGCACATCAGCCGTCGTTCTGTGCGGAGTTCAGATCGTCTTCTGTCTAGCTCGTTTCAGTTTGGGCTTCATGGGTTACACTCTGCTCGGTGAGCGTGCGGTGGTCAGCATGCGACTGTCATGGCGCGTTACCGTTGGCACCCACCTTTGGTGATAAGGAAAGCAGTGGAACGATGCTGAACTGGCTACGAAATATTGGAATTGCCGTTTCGACCGTGGTCCAAGGGCTTTGGGTGACGTTGCGTTATTGGCTGATCACCTACCGCCAGGATCGTGGGACGTTTACGGAAAAATTTGAGTATCCGGAGAAGCCGTTACGCGTCTCGGCGCGATACCGGGGGTTTCATCGCTACGACTTGACCACCTGCATTGCTTGCAACGCGTGTTCCAAGGCTTGTCCGGTGGACTGCATTTACATTGGCAAGGAACGCGTGACCAAGGGGAAGGGGTTTCGTGTAACGGGGTTTACTATCGATTATTCAAAGTGCATGTTCTGTGCTCTTTGCGTCGAGCCTTGTCCGGTTGATTGTATCTTTATGGGGTCAACTCACGATCTGAGTTGCTTCAGTCGAGATGGTTGTATCGTCGACTTTTCGCGTTTGCCACTTGACGTGGCCTGGGGGCGGACGACTTTGAATCCAACGGCAGTGGCGGAATCGAAGTCGATTGTCGAACCGGTTCATGGGGGCCCCAATCAGTGAGTCGGCGGGGGGTGTCGGTGGTTGGTGCAGTCGGGATGCGAGTACGGAATTTCGCGTGCCCAATGGTGGCCAGAGGTTTTCCTTCAATAAGGTCCACGTCGTAGAGACGAGAGATATAATGGCTAAAGCAAGTCGCCCGAGTCGTGTATTCACGGTAACCGAGGCCAATTCCATGTTGCCATTGGTGCGCGCGATCACACGCGACCTTGTGCGGCTATCGCAAGAAGTGATCGATCGGCACGAGCGGGTCGAGCACCTCAAGTCGGGACGCGACGTTCTTCCTGGGGACCCATACCACGACGAATTAGTGCAGATCGAAGAAGAGTTGGCCAAGGAACGAAAGCGGTTGAACGAGTACGTTGAGGAGTTGCGGCAATTGGGAGTGGAGCCCAAGAGTGGGGTCGACGGGATCGTCGATTTTCCCGCGATGCTCGACGGTCAGCTCGTCTATCTATGCTGGCGACTCGGTGAGCCAGAGCTCAAGTACTGGCACGCGGTGGAGGGTGGTTTTGCCGGCCGCCAGCCGCTGGTCGCGGCGGCCGTGGCGGAAGGGTCGGATTCCGATACCTGTGCTTGATCGCTTCTGCGCTGCCCGCTTGCAAACGGTCGCGACCGCTATAAAATGCGTAACTTCATTGTCGTTGGTTCACGAGCTTTGACAGGATGGCGTTCGCACGCCGGCATCGGCCGACTCGCGTCTCGGCCACTACATGTGTTTGACATGGTGTTTTGGCACGCGTTTAATGGGCTCGTTGGCGTGTCATTATTTGAGCGTCTTGGGTTTGAGTACGTGAGTCGTCGCGTACGAACTCCGCGATTAACGCATTAGCAGGATAATCCCGACATGTCGGATGCGGTCACATCATCGTTGGGAGTCGTTGCCTATCTGGCGTTGTTTGCCGCAGTGGGGATTCTGTTCCTGCTGGTCAATCTGGTCGTGGGCAAGTTGGTGCGCGCTAGCGATCCGCACGAGGAAAAGCTCGACACGTATGAATGTGGCGAGCCGGCGGTCGGGTCGAGTTTCGTGCAGTTCGACCTGCGTTTCTATGTGGTTGCTCTGTTGTTCATTATTTTCGATGTCGAGGTAGCCTTCTTCTTTCCGTGGGCCACGGTATTTGGCAAAGCCACGCATCTTTCTGAGCTTGCCGGTCATGGCCAGGTGGTTGCCGACGGTGGTCAGGAGCTGACGCCTGCCGCGGACGCGCTCTACCGTGAGTTGGGCGTGCATCAACCGACGTTGCCGGCCGAAGTGCCGGCAAGCTTGTCCGGGCAGGTCGCGGACGCCGCGTCGGGCGCTGAGCAGGCGACGCAAATCATTGCGGAAGGAGCACGGCAGTTCGCGTTGGTCACGATCGTTGATATTGCCGTTTTCTTTGCCATACTCTTGGTTGGATTTGCCTACGTGTGGAAACGTGGCGATTTGGACTGGGTCCGCGCTTTTCGGCACCCTGGTGGGGCAGCGGATGACGAGGCTGGCAGTTCGTCGCGCGAAATTGATCTGGAGCAAGCGCTTTCCGGGTAACGTGAGGCTCAGTATGGAATCAGGTGGATGTTGAGTGTTTTAAGGGCCTGCAGGGCGACACAGCCAGACGATTGTGCAGCGTGGCATCGGTTTTGATTTTGGGCGCGGGTTTTTTGGGCACGGGTTTTTTGGGCACGGGTTTTTTGGGCACGGGTTTTTTGGGCACGGGGCAACGGCGAATTCAAGCAGCAAGTGGTGAGGCGTTGAGATGGCAACGGACCAGCAACTGGTCGATCGAATGACGCAGAAGTTTGGGCAACGCATTGTGGGTGCGAACCTGGACGGTATCGACCCCTGGATTGAAATCAGTCCGGAGGGGTTGGTTGAAGTGGCGACCTACCTGCGCGATGATCCCGACTTGCGTTTCAATATGCTCAACTGCATTTCCGGCGTCGATTATTTTCACAGCGATCCGAAGAAAGCGGCCAAGGCCCCGTGGCAGCCGCATGTTGAGTTGGTCTATCACCTGTCGAGCACGGTGTCGAAGCAGCAGTTGGTGTTGAAAGTCATGTTGCCACGCTGGCAGGAAGATCGGGAAGGCGATTTGCCCGAGGCGCCGAGCGTCGCTGGGGTATGGGCAACGGCCGATTGGCATGAGCGAGAAGTTTATGACTTGATGGGGGTCCGTTTTATGGGCCATCCGGACTTGCGACGTATTCTGTGCCCGGAGGATTGGGTGGGGCATCCGTTGCGCAAGGATTACGAACCGCCCGAGCATTACCACGGCATTCGAGATCATTGACGGGGTGCGCAGAGTGGCACCGCTGGGTAGCACGATTCAGTTTCCGGTCTGGGGTTTTCCTGGCTGATACCGTTTTTGGCAAACCGACTGAGAAGTAGATTGCAGTAGATTGCAGTAGATTATTGAGCAGTGGATTGAGGCGACACCTTGAAGTGATTCCATTTGGCCACTCCGGTACTCGTACCGGTATCTCGCTCTGGTTTATTTGACCGGCGCGCGGCAGTGGGTTGCTGAGGAATTTGGATATATGAGCACCACCAACGATTCACGCATCGTCGAGTTCGATGTGCGCACGGACGAGTTGCTCGTCAATATGGGCCCGCAGCACCCGAGTACGCACGGCGTGTTGCGACTGGTGTTGCGCACTGATGGCGAAGTGGTGTCGGATGTCGAGCCGCACATTGGCTATTTGCATCGCTGTGCGGAGAAGATTGGCGAGAACCTGACGCCACGCCAGTGGATCCCATACACCGATCGCATGGACTATCTGGCCGGGATGAATATGAACCTCGGCTGGGCCTTGACGGTTGAGAAACTGCTCGCGTTGGAAGTGCCTGAGCGGGCGCGACACTTGCGTGTGATGATTGCGGAATTGGGACGTATTGCCAGTCATCTGGTCGGTATGGGAACATACGGGTTGGATCTCGGTTCGTTCAGTCCGTTTCTCTATGCGTTTCGCGAACGCGAGAAAATCCTTGATCTGTTTGAGGAAGTGTGTGGAGCGCGGCTGACCTACAGCTACTTTACCCCCGGGGGGGCAACGGGTGATTTGCCCAGCGGCTGGATCGAGCAGTGCGAAACGTTCTTGGACGAACTCGCTCCAGTCATTTCCGACTATCACGCGTTGCTTACCAGTAACGCGATCTTCATTCGGCGAACGGCGGGTGTGGGTGTCCTTTCGGTCGAGGACGCGATCAGTTACGGGTGTACTGGCCCGGTCCTTCGTGGCAGTGGCGTGGATCACGATTTACGCCGCGACGGCGAGCCGATTTACACGAAGATGTACGACGGTTACCAGTATCAGGTCATCGTCGAAAAGGATGGACACTATCCATCGGATCACGATTACCCACCTGTGCCGCGACCGGCAGTGCTAGGCGATTGCTGGCACCGGTTTTACGTTCGCATGTTGGAAGTGGTCCAGTCGATGGATATCGTACGCCAGTCACTCGAAAAATACGCTTCCGCCGAGGGCGGTTGCGGCGTTCCGATCAAGTTGAAACAGAAGTTGCCCGTGGGGGAAGTTTATTTGGAGACGGAAGCTCCCAAGGGGCAGATGGGCTTTTACCTGGTCAGTGACGGGACGGCGATTCCGTGGCGCGCACGCGCTCGAAGCAGTTGTTTTTGCAACCTTTCGGTAACGTCCGAACTCTGTCGCGGCAGCCTGTTGGCGGACGTGCCCGCAGTCGTCGGATCTTTGGATATCGTTTTGGGAGAGATTGACCGGTAGATACCCCATTTTTGTGAGGCGACACCGCGATGGTTTGTCCTCTTCCGTTCGTGGTTGGCGTCTTGTGACCTTTGATGACGCTAACAGTATGAGCATGTTGGTAAGTCCTATTTTCCTACAGCCCCATGATCGCGTGAATTGATGACGCTGGCGTGCGTTGCGTGTTCACGGTGGTCTGAAGACAAGAAAACTACCGAGATAACCCGTGGCCGATTTTTTTGCCAATTCACTCGGAGCCCCATGGTCGTTGGCCTATCTGTTGGCCGCGCTGATTCAATGCGCCCTGATCTTGGGCCTTATTGCGGTGGCGGCGTTGTTCTTCATCTGGCTTGAACGCAAAGTATCTGGCCGCATTCAGGACCGGCTGGGGCCAACCCGAGTTGGCGGCAAGTTCGGTTGGCTCCAGACACTTGCCGATGGGATCAAGCTGATTGCCAAGGAGGATCTGGCGCCCAGAGATGCCGATAAGGCATTGTTCAGGTTCGCTCCCTATATTAGCTTCACGGCAAGTTACACGGCCTTCCTGGCACTCCCCTTTTCAAACGGTTGGGTGGCGTTCGATATCAACATCGCGCTCTTTTTCATTTTGGCCGTATTGGGGTTGGAAGTCTTCGGCGTGATCCTGGCCGGGTACGCGTCCGGTTCGAAATGGTCACTCTTCGGCGCGATGCGCGAAGCCGCTCAGGTGGTCAGTTACGAAGTGCCGTTGGGGATCTGCGTGGTGATTCCGGTCTTGATTTGTGGCACGATGAATCTCACGACGATCGGCAATATGCAGGCCGGCTGGTTCACGAATTGGTTGATCTTTCACGACCCTTTCACGTTCCTGGTTTTCTGGGTCTTTTTTGTTTGTGCGTTGGCAAGTGTGAATCGAGCTCCGTTTGACTTGGCGGAAGCGGAAAGTGAGTTGGTTGCGGGGTTCCTGACCGAGTATTCCGGATTGCGATGGAGCTATTTCTTCATGGCGGAATACAGCTCCATGTTGTTGGTCAGCGGTTTGGCAGCCATTCTATTCTTTGGTGGTTGGAACGGTCCGATCCCCATCTTTCACGCGATTGGCTGGGCTGACAGCGGTGGTTTCACGGGGTACTTGGCGAATTTGGCTGGCTGCGTGAACTTCCTGAGCAAGGCCGTTTTGGGCGTGACGATCATGGTTTGGGTTCGATGGACCTTGCCTCGATTGCGAATCGACCAGGTCATGACGATATGTTTGAAATATTGTGTGCCGTTGGCTGCCATCTGCTTTGTCGGCGTGTTGACCTGGCAAGTGATCGGGCTGCCGTCGCCCAACCGATGGCTGCCGATTGCAGAATCAGGTGCGGTGCGAGAACCGTGGACCCAACGGCAGGCGAAACCGGCGGCCGGTGACAAGAGCCAAGATCGGCCCGAGAAAAGTGTGCCGGAGAAAAGTGTCCCGAAGACCGCGCTGGACCATTCGACCGACCGGGATCGTGCGGTGGCAACTAGAGCTACTGCAGATCGGGCTACTGCCAACCGAGCGAATCAAGGAACAGCGAATCAAGGAATATGGGGCGTGACCCCCGTCGCGTCAGCGACGACTGCCCCCGTGGGAGGTGCACGATGATGCTGCTGGCGGCGCTCGACTGGTACGGGTTCTTTTTCACGTTGTTTGCGACGATCACCTGTGTGTTTGCGGTGGCCGTGTTGTTCGCGAACAATATCGTACGCATGGCTTTCTACTTGACCGTTTCGCTTGGTGCCACTGCGGGACTCTTTTTCCTGGCCGGTGCCGAGTTCGTTGGGGCGATGCAA
Organism: Planctomycetota bacterium; assembly: GCA_024277285.1. The sequence continues at coordinate 43,432 of JAJRVM010000012.1, read as the reverse complement.
TTAATGATCTACGTCGGTGGCACCTTGGTGCTGCTGGTTTTTGGTGTCATGTTGACCGCGCAAGCACGATTCGTTGTGATGCGCACCAACAGCGGCGAATGGGTGCTGTCCGTGATCGTGGGCAGTGCGCTGTTGTTTCTGCTGCTGGTGGCTGCCTTTGGCGTAAAGGATTGGCGGCAACGTGCCACCGCGCCGGTTGCGGTCGCCGAAGCTCAAACGGCGACGCCGATCGGTGCCGCGTTATCGGGAGTGCGAGTTGATCGGCTGAATGAGCCACCCCAATCGCGTCAAAACAGTTTTTCCGGCTATTTGCTGCCGTTCGTGATCGTCTCGGTACACTTGCTGGTGGTCTTGATTGGCGCGGCCTACATGGCGCGCGCAAAACGAAGTGTGCCGGCAAATTCCGGCAATCGCCCAGTGGAGAATCGCCCAGTGGAGAATCGTGCTGCGGGGACGTGAGCCGAATGGCACGAACGACTGACGGCGGACTCATAGTCGAAGCAAGAAGAAACGTAACTATTTCGCGGATTGGAACAACGTCACGAACATTAGACCCCTGCCTGCTTGTCAGGCAGGTGAACCAGTTTGACAGGCTAGCGCAGCCGTACCAACGAACGTAAGGCCGGGCGGATTCGCGTTGCGGCACGCCGCCGCTGAGCCGAGGCCGCATCGAGACGCGTGTGGCCGTTTTTGGGTCGTGCGAACAGGGCTGGGCAGCATCTGCTACCGACGGCTAACGTGTTACCAACGAACAAGAGTTTTTGCATCCAACAAAGCTTGGCAACCTTGAAAGCAGCGATCCAATAAAGGCGATTCCTCAAAGGCCTCAGAATGTTTCCACTTATTGCTGAAATATCCGTAGCAAACTACTTGGCCGTCGGCGCGGTGTTGTTCGTCACGGGCATCTTGTGCATGGCGACCAAACGCAATGCATTAGGCGTGTTGATGGGGATCGAACTGGTGCTCAACGGCGCGAATGTGAATTTCGTCGCGTTTGGCAGTAAGTTTTTGCGTGGTGATTCACTGGGGTTGGATGGCCATTTGATAGCGTTGTTCGTCATCGTTTTGGCGGCGGCCGAAGCGGCCGTGGCACTGGCCATTGCGTTGAACTTCTACAACAACCACACGACCATTGATGTCGACAAGGCGGAAGATCTGAAGGGCTGATGGACACATCCTTGTTACCAATAATACTGGGTATCGCGGTTCTCCTGCCGCTGCTCTCGTTCTGTGTGCTGTTTACCGCCGGCCGGTGGATCAAGCCGGCCGTGGGAGGCTATATCGCCACGGGCGCGATCGTGAGTGCCGGGGTGCTCTCGTTCTTGAGCCTCATTATCTGGCTCAGCCAGAACCCCGTCGCAGCGCCAGCTGCCCACGCGAGCTTGGCCCCAGCTGCAGCCACACAGCCGAAAGCCACACAGCCGAAAGCGCCGCAAACGGTGACGCTCGTCGCACTCCCCGGTGCCACCAGCGCGGCGGACGCCAGTCACGCGAAGTCAGATGGTGGCGAAGAAGGGCCCAGTAAGAGCGGGCCCAGTAAGAGCGGGCCCAGTAAGAGCGGGCACAGTACGGGCGGGCACAGTACGGGCGGGCACAGTACGGGCGAGCACAGTAAGCAACATTCCGCGTCGGCCGGCGGGCATGGCAAGCAGGTGAAACCGCTTACGGGCGACTATTACCTGCTGGGCCAGTTTGGCGACTTGCGGCTGACGATCAGCTATTACATCGACGCACTGACGCTCGTCATGTTCTGCATGGTCAGCTTGATCGCTTCGTGCATCCACTTCTATGCCATGGGCTATATGCATGAAGAAGAGCAGGAGGTGACGGATCACGAAGTGACGCTTCGTGACGGTTCGCACCTGAAGCGGCCGGGACGTTTCAGTGTCTTCTTCCAGTACATGTCCCTGTTTTGCTTCAGTATGTTGGGGCTGGTGTTGGCTGGCAACGTTGCCATGGTCTTTGTCTTTTGGGAGCTGGTCGGAATCTGTTCCTATTTCCTGATCGGGTTCTACATCGAACGCAAGAGTGCTTCGAATGCGGCCAACAAGGCGTTTATCGTCAACCGAATTGGCGACTTTGGCATGCTGATTGGTCTGATGGCGATTTGGGGCAGTCTGGGAACGTTTGCTTTTGGTGACGTCGATTCCAATGGGAACACGAAAATCGAACCGGCCGAACGAGGGCTCTTCTCGCTTGTCCGGCCGGCCGACGAGGCCCACGCACTGGTGACGCCTGCGGGAATGGTCATCGCGTCGGCTTCTGACGAAGTTGCCCGCTGGGTGAACGACAACCCCGACAAGAGTCGGGCGGACATGATCGAACATTTTGAAGGCAAGGAGGTCCTGGAGGGCCTGCGCGGTGGCGGCAAGGATGGCACCGGGCCACGTTATGGATACTGGCTGTTGATCGTCGCGGGGGTCGGCATCTTTTGTGGTTGTGTTGGCAAGAGTGCTCAGTTTCCGCTGCACGTCTGGTTGCCCGATGCGATGGAAGGCCCGACGCCGGTTTCCGCGTTGGTGCACTCCGCCACGATGGTCGCGGCAGGTGTCTATCTGGTCGGCCGTTTCTATCCGGTGTTCGCACCTGAAGTCTTGTTAGTGATCGCGGTTGTGGGAGTCATCACACTGTTCATGGCGGCAACGATCGCCATCACCGCGACCGACATTAAACGGGTGTTGGCCTATTCGACGATCAGTCAACTTGGCTACATGATGCTGGCTCTTGGCCTTGGCGGCTGGTTAGCTGGCATGATGCATTTGGTGACGCACGCCTTCTTTAAGAGTTTGCTGTTTCTCTGTTCGGGATCGGTGATCCATGCGGTCCACTCCAACGAGATGACCGACATGGGAGGATTGCGAAAGAAAATGCCGATCACGGCGGCGACCATGTTGGTTGGCTGTGTGGCGATTTCCGGTTTGGCGATTCCCTTTGTGGTTGGGCTCAGCGGCTACTACTCGAAGGACATGATCCTGGAGCAGGCGTTTTCGTTTTGGCAGATGAACACGACGATGGCCGGTTCGTTTTTCTTTGTTGCGGCCGCGGCCGGTGCGGCGATTACGGCGTTCTACATGTTCCGGCTCTGGTTCATGACCTTTGCGGGCCAGCCACGTGATCAGCAGCGCTACGAACATGCTCACGAGTCGCCGAAAGTAATGACGGTGCCGCTGATTGTGCTGGCTGTCTTCGCGGCAGGCGTAGCATGGAGTGTGCCCTGGTCGTCGCTTTCGCTGAAGGGATTGTTGGAGCAGGCGCGACCGGTCGGGACGGCGGCCACGACGACCAGTGAAATGGCTCAGATGACGTGGCCGAACGAACATATCGCTCACCTGGACGAGAACTACGACGCGATCGTGGTGCCGGTCACTTGGTTGGCCTTCAGCACGGCATTGGGTGGGTTTACGTTGGCGATGGCCATGTATGTGTTCGGCATATTGAAACCGGCCGAGGTGCGGCGAAAATTCTCGCGCACTTACCGGTTTCTTACCAACAAGTGGTGGTTTGACGAGCTGTACGAATGGCTGTTTATTCGCCCGACGCATTTGCTTGCACGCATGGCGGCGGGATTCGATCGGAATTGGATCGATTGGCTGATCGATTCCATCGCCGTATGGACCACGCGTTTCGCGCGGTTTTGGGAGTGGGTATCGGACAAGATGGTCGTTGACGCGCTGGTAGACGGTGTGGCACATTGGACCTATCGTGTGGGGCTGTCGTTGCGGGCGGTACAGACGGGTAGCCTGCGACAGTACGTATTGTTTCTGGCAATCGGTGTGATTGCCGTTTTCCTGATCATCAGTTTTTTCTGGTCGCCAACGTTTGCTCGTTAGCGGGAGATGAGTTGCTGACAAGCCGCTTGGCAGTCGGAGTCGCTTTCGACGAAAAAACCGGACGCAATAATGAACAACCACGTTTTTTGGCTTAGCTTGATTGTATTCATGCCGACGATCGGCGCGTTGGTAATTGCCTGCATTCCGAAGGGGCGCGAGGAGCTGTTGCGCTGGGTTGCGTTGGCATTCACCGCCTTGACGTTCATCGTATCGATGGTCGTGCTGTTGGGGTTTCCCAGCACCCGCTTTGATACGGGCGTGGCGACAATGCAGAACGCATTTACCGCGAACTGGATCCCGTCATTCGACATCAATTATTCAATGGGAGTCGATGGGATCAGCATGCCGTTGGTGCTGCTGACCACCTTGATCAGCATGCTGGCAATGGCAGCGAGTTGGTCGGTCAAGAAATACATCAAAGCGTACAACATCCTGTTCTTGATCTTGGAAACGGCCATGCTCGGTGTGTTTCTGACCCTCGACTTCTTCCTGTTCTTTGTGTTCTGGGAAGTAATGTTGCTGCCGATGTACTTTCTGATCGGTGTTTGGGGTGGTCCGCGACGCGAGTATGCGGCGATCAAGTTCTTCCTCTATACGCTTCTGGGCGGCGTGTTGATGTTGATCGCCATCCTGATGCTGTACTTCAAGAGCGACTTGCGCGAAATTGCCAAGTTATCCGAATTGAACGGCCAAACGACTATCGTTTGGAGTGACCTGCATCTGTCCGACACGGCGACCGAGGCGGTGAAGGATTCGCTGCAGAACGATCCCAAGGCGGAAGGGGCGCCGATCCACACCTTCAACCTGATGGCCTTGTCGGCGATGGGCCAGCACACCGAAGTGATGCCGAAGAGCTGGCAGGTGTGGGCGTTTCTACTGTTGTTCGTCGGGTTCATCATCAAGGTGCCCTCGGTGCCCCTGCATACCTGGTTGCCCGATGCGCATGTCGAGGCACCGACACCGATCTCGATGATCCTGGCCGGTGTGTTGTTGAAGATGGGGGGCTATGGGATCATACGCATTTGCTACCCGATCTGTCCGCATGGTGGATTCGAGCTGATGTATTTCGTCTGCGGGGTCGGTGTGGTCAGCATGATTTACGGAGCTTTTGCGGCACTGGCCCAAACGGACTTCAAGCGGATGGTGGCCTACAGTTCGGTCAGCCATATGGGTTATGTCGTGTTGGGACTTGGCGTTTGGTCTGCCGTTCAGCGAACCGGCTACAATCCGGACTATTGGAACATGGGCGTCAAGGGTGCCATGTTCCAGATGATCGGCCATGGTATCAGTTCGGCTGGCATGTTCTTCATGGTGGGAGTCGTTTACGATCGTGTTCACCACCGAAACTTGAATGAGTTTGGTGGGCTGTTCGGTAAGATGCCCGTCTATACCGCGCTGTCGATCGGGATTTTCTTCGCGGCACTTGGTTTGCCGGGTCTTTGCGGTTTCATCGGCGAAGTACTGGTCGTGTTGTCGGTCTGGACCTTCAGTCATATCCTGGCGATCTTGGCTGCCTCGGTGGTCATCCTCACGGCGGCTTACATATTGTGGGCGATTCAACGCGTCTATTTGGGACCCGAGTACCGTGGTCCCCATGGCGAGGCGCTGCTCCCCTCCACTGCACGTGAGAATACGATTGCGGGTGTGCTCCTGGTGCTGGCGATCTTGCTCGGCGTCTTCCCGCACACGTTCGTGTTGCAGTTCATGGACGCGACGATCGATGCCCAAGTCGAAAGTCTGGCCGATTGGACTAAGGAAATTGGCGATCCCCCCGCAGCTGCCCTCAGTGGAACGGCGCCCGACGAGTCGTCGGGTGACGCGGCGACGGACACGAAAGTGGGAATGGTTTCCCAGGATGATTCTGAGTTGCTTGCCCAGAACACCGCCGCCCTGCCCGATTGGGCGCCAGGCGATTCAGCGTCGCACGATTCAACGCCACACGATTTGGGGGAGAGCGATGCTCCTGGGTCTTTGGGAATCGTAAATGCGGGCACGATAACTACAGGCACGATATCTACGGGAACTTTGGCACCACAGAGCAGGTAGTGGCCTCGCCCGATTTGAAAACCGAATGAGGCCAATTCAGCAGAAGGTATTCTCGTGAATTTGCACGATCTTGTTAGCCAGTTGCTCGTCGATTCAAAAGCGAGTGTGGGCGTTTTCTTGCCCGAGATAGTGATCAGTACGACGATCGTACTGGTGCTGCTGCTGCGTTTGACCAAGTGGGGCCGTCACCTTAGTTCGAATTGGATCGCGCTGGTGGGCAGTTTGGTGGCGCTGGGACTGGTCGTGCCGTGGGATCTGTTGAGTGCTGGTGACTCGATCCAACGGATGGAAATCTTCACGGGCATGTTGGTATACGACGGTTTGTCTGTCTTCATGCGTGCTCTGGTGCTGCTGTTCTTGTCCCTCTTTTTCGTCTTTATCAGTCTATCGGGAGTGCCCGATCGGGAAGATCGCGCGGATGTGAGCGTGTTGTTGTTGGGAGCGACGCTTGGGTTCTGCTTGATGATTTCGGCGAACCACATGCTGATGGTTTTCATGGCGATCGAGATGGCGAGCGTGCCATCGTACGTGTTGGCCGGGATGTTGCGGCGCAAGCGTGTCGGCAGTGAAGCGGCGTTGAAGTATGCAGTCTACGGTGCTGGTGCCGCGGGGATCATGCTCTATGGAATCAGCTTGTTGGCCGGGTTGGTCAACGCCGTGCATTTACCGACCGTTGCGATTCGCTTGGCCGAGCGAGTGCCCAGCATGGACTCGCCCGAACTGATGGTGCTGGCGCTGGCCCTGATGATGATCACGGTCGGCTTGGCGTTTAAGCTGTCGGCCGTGCCGTTTCATTTCTGGTGCCCGGACGTTTTTGAAGGGGCGCCTGCCGAAGTGGGTGCATTCTTAAGTGTTGCATCGAAGGCCGCCGCGCTGACTTTGTTGCTGCGCGTGGTTGTCGGAGTCGGTTGGATCGCTCCGGAAGGAAAGCTGGCGGGCGAAGTGGTTGACGGAGGAGCCGACGTCGTGATGGCGGATGCTGCAACAAGTGCGGCCGATGGACCGGTTGCCGATGGCCTGTCGGATGGACGCGACGCTGGTTTGTTTTCGGTGAGTGATTCGACGACGGCGGCACCGGCTTTTGAACCGGGGGTAGCGAGCGTAGGGGCCAGCGCCGACGTGTCCCCCAACGCGGCAGCGAACTCGCAATTAGAGCAGGTGCGTTTTTTCATGGCTCGGTTAATCGCCTTGTTGGCGGCGATTACGTGTACGTTCGGCAATCTTGCGGCGTATGGTCAGAAGAACATCAAACGAATGCTCGCCTATTCGACGATCGCGCACGCGGGTTACATGATGATGGCGATCCCCGCCGTGTTGGAATTGGTGGGGCATTCGACCCATGGGGCTCAGAACGCGACCGCATCGCTGGCGATGTACGTGTCCGTTTATCTGTTCATGAATCTGGGTGCATTTGCGATCGTGGCATTGCTTCGTGATCGCATGCAAAGTGACCAGATAGCCAGCTATGCGGGGCTGTTGCGCAGTTCACCTGGGATCGCGATCTGTTTTTCGATCATCCTGTTCGGCTTGGTGGGGCTACCGCCGCTGTCTGGGTTCCTTGGCAAGTTTGCCATTTTCGCCGCGTTAACTGACGCGTTTCGTGCCAGTGGTGGCGGGTACCTGATGGCGTTGCTGTTGATCGCCGGAGTGAACAGTGCGATCAGCCTGTTTTACTATTTGCGAGTAGTGCGTCTGATGACGATGGAATCCGCACCCGAGCAAGCGTCCGCCGCACGGATGCCGCTGCTCTCCCCCAAGGGCTTCTACGTGCTGATCGTCACGCTTCCCACTGCATTATTGATCGTCGTCTGGGAACCTCTCAACGCCGCCGCCTTCGTCGCCGCCCGTTCCCTCTTCGGCTAGCGTAGCTCGGGAATCCTTCCCGACGCAGAGTGGTACGGCACTCCGTGCCGTTGCTTGCCAGTGCTCTTACCACTGCCTAGCATCTTGGTGCGCCCCCTTTGGGTCGGAGATGGCCCCAACGGGGCCCATGCTATGATAGCCCAGGGCGGAGGTCGTGAGACCGGAACCCTGGGTAACCACGCCCATCACGCCGACGGCCGAACGCAAATCGAACCACCACACCGCCGCATGGCTGAGGCCGCATCGGAACGCGTTTTGCATCCCCGTTAGGAACGCGGCCCTTCAGGCCTCATTGGTGGCGGCTAACCCAGGCTTCTGTTCGCCTGCGGTGTTGTGTGGCACTGGCTGAGTGAGTGGAGATCGGCGTGATCTTTTGGCGTTTCGTGCAAGAGTGAATTGCCTCGTGTCTCGCCAGCGGAGCCAGTGTTCTTACCATTGCCTAGCATCTTGGTGCGCCGCCCCGTTGGGTCGGCCTCCCGTGGTGGTGCCGTGGGTGATATGGCATCTTGCTCGCTCTGGAGAGTGCCACGCGCCGCTGCTTCACGGCACGGAGTGCCGTGCCACACTGCGTCTCATGTCTCACAGGTTTCCAACTCGGGCACCGGAACAGGAACCGTCGTTATGTGTGAATCGGTGGTTGGGTTTCTGGACCGAGCATGCCGTGCCAGGGCCAGGATCGAGCTGCCAAACCCTGGTGAGCGATGACGGAACAGACGTTGTTCCAGGCGACAAAGATGGTAGCAAGCGTTGTTAATCCAAGCTGCTGGCACCGCGGCAGGTTTGGGGGCCACTGTCATAATTCGTTCTTTCGCCCGGATTGCTAGCTTCACGGGGCAAGTCCAATAGAACGTGTATTGCAGATGACTGACGCCAAAGTCCGCTTCGTGCAACGACTGCGTCAACGAACCTTTGGAATAACGCGTGTAGTGGTGATTGAAGTCGTCGTGCGAGGTCCAGAGCGTGCGGAAAGCGGGGACGTGGATCAGCAGAAGACCGTTTGGCCTCAAGAGTCTGCCGGCGTGTTGCAGTGCCGCGATTGGATCGGCAAAATGTTCGAGCACGTCGAGCATCAGGATCAGATCGAATTTCCGCGCCGGCTGGTACTGTTCGTCAAAAGGGCCTACATAGATCCTCGACCGCCAGGGATTGTCGGCCGAGACTAGATCCGAGCAAACCTCAACGCCATGCACATCGCCCAATGAAGCGAGTTGGTTGAATAGCAATCCGTCACCACAGCCGATATCGAGGATGCGCGACGTCGGGGACGATTGGAATTGCGCGCGGAGCACTCGCAAGACGGCCTCTTCACGTGCCCGCCACCACCAGTGGTTTCGATAGAGGTTGCGGTAATTCGCTGCGTAATCGCTATTCATGATTGCCAATCACGGATGCCAAAATCTTGCTGTTTGACGGCATCGTCGTTGTTGGCACGGTGTGCTGCGCGGGCGGGATACCGGTAGTACTCGTAGAGCGATTCGGATTAAGGACGCGGTCAGCAATGTAGATCGGGCGCCGTTTGACCTCTTCGTAGGTTCGCCCGACGTACTCGCCGATTACTCCCAGAAACGTCAATTGCACTCCGGCGAAGAACGCCATCGAGATATAGAGTGCCGTAAAACCGGTGGGAGACTGATCCAAGACGAATTTGGCGAACAAGCTGTAAACAGCGAACAGCGTCGAGGCAGCGATGGCGATGCCACCCAATAGTGTCGCGGCGCGTAGCGGAACCACGGAAAACGAGAAGATGCCGTCGAACGCCAATTGGAGTAGCTTGCGCAGACTGTATTTCGACTCGCCCGAATGCCGACGATCGCGTTCAACTGGAATCCCGACTTGACGAAATCCGGCCCACGTCCTCAACCCGCGCAGGTATCGATGCCGTTCTTGCGATTGCCGCAGCACATCGACAACACGTCGCGACATCAAGCCAAAGTCACCGGCCCCGATCGGTAACGGAATATCGGCCAGCGCCGTGATGATGCGATAGAAACTGTCGTAACAGAACCGGAGTATCCAGCTTTCTTTTCGGTCTTGCCGAATCGCGTAGACGACGTCGGCCCCGTCAGCATATTGTTCTAGAAAGCGGGGAATCGTCTCGGGAGTGTCTTGCAGGTCGCCGTCCATCGTCACGACAACATCGCCGTTAACGTGATCCAATGCGGCTGACAGGGCGGCCTGATGTCCGAAATTGCGAGACAGTTCGACGACGGTCACTTGGGGGTTGATATCGGCGAGTGTCACGAGTATTTCTCGCGTGCCGTCAGAGCTGCCATCATCGACAAAAACGATCTCGTGCGGACCGCCCGGCAAATCATCTAAGACCGCCGTAAGCCGGCGGTAGAGTTCTGGGAGCACGGATTCTTCGTTGTAGATCGGGATAGCGACCGAGATGCGCGGAGTTTGCTTCATCGTCTCGCCTTTCCCGTGAATGAGGCTCATTGAAATAGACACTTGCCGAAATTCCCAGAAAACTATAGCTCACCAATAGCATCGCCTCGGCCCAAACAGCAGGGCGGTACAATCGGTACATGGCCTACGATGTGACTGCGTGGGTGTGCATGCAAAGCGGGTTGGGAAAGGCAGGGGGCGGGTTGTTGGGGCGATGCACGGTCTAACTTGCCAAATTGGTTTACCCGCCTGACGAGCGGGTAGGGGGCGGGCGGCGCCACAGAATGGTGAAGAGATCGGTGGGTGGTTCGCCGGGTTCCAGCGCGCCACGGATGGTTTGGGAGTTCGGATAGCGCGCATGCAACGCTTCCAGGTAATGGGCAGACAGTTCGTCCGAAAAACGTGGGTTGTGATTGATCACTAACACATTGACGTGTTGGCGATCAAGCAACTCAGCCAACTTCTGTTGACGGTCGCGGCTCACCGACCCGTCAAAAAGCTCGTAGAACGTGCGTGTGGCGTTCTTCATGCCGGATAAAAAGTAGACTTCCGGGCAGTCGGGGGCGGCGTAAATATAGCTGCCGGGTGGCGTGAGCGAGTGGATCAGCTCGACCAGTTCTCGATAGACTCGCGCATCTTCACGGTAGACGCGCAGCTTGCACCGAGTAAGGTTCATCCTCTCGGTCGGAAAACTGGGCTCGTAAAACCCGTTCAACAGTCGCGGGTCGGGTTGCGGGATCCGCACAATTGCCAGTGCCAGCAAGAAGACGAGCAGGATGGCATAGATCGGTTTCGGCGCGAAGGGCTGATTACACACCACGTACAATATCGCGATGACCATTAACGGAGCGGAAAAAAAGAAGTACGATCCATACGCGTACGGGTACTGCACCAGACTGCTTAGCGCGGTAGCGGTCACCACCAGAAAAACCGCAGCGCGATTCTTGATGGGGATCTTGGTGACAACGTGTGCCATTCCGACCAGCACCAGCAGCGGAATCTGGTTGCGTAGAGCCTGGAACAGATAGAAGTAACCGCGGATGGAATTTGACGCGAAGAAAAGCACGCCACACGTAAATGCAATTGCCGCCAGTATGAACGGTTTGTTGAGTGACTTTGCGGGGCGAAACAGGCCCACAATTAATAGCCCCGTCACGGGCAGCGAAAGGCACATCCACTTCAATTCGGGTGGCGCTAATGCGGCATGTTCGACGCGAAGCGTAGGTAATACGAATAAACCTCGGTAAAGGTCGCCCATCGAGCCAGTCACGATATACGGAACCAGCAGCAGGCTGATTGCCACCGCGATGCCGAGGCTCAGCGGCAATAGATCGAGCAGGTAGCCCTTCAGTTGCGGCCAGAACGCGGCTGGCCGGTGACGCCATTGTTGCCAGGCGAGGCACGCGGCGACGGCCATCATCGGCATGGTGAAATGGACCAGGTTGATCCATGGCTGAGCACCTTTGGTGAACGCCAACCCCAGCATGCCAAACGCCACGCACGCAGTGAGGATCAAAGCCGAATAGGCTCGTCCCTGTGCGCCACCTGTTCGCGTACGCTGCGTTCCCGAACGATGGGTTTCCGCACTCAGCGTTCTCGTGCTAACGGTTCCGTAGAACGCAATGTATAGCAATCCGGTAGCGACGAAATACAAGCCCGTGATTTTTATTGCCAGCGAACAGCCTGCACAGCAGCCAGCCCAGAACAGCCATCGCCGCCGACCGGTATCAAGATGTTCCAGCAGCGCCAAGACACCGAAGACCGTGAAGAACAGGTTGTACCAGGAGGGCATGCTGGCAGAATAGATCGGTAAGGTCAGACTAGCGCACAGTAGCGTGACCAGCGCAGCAACCCACGGCACCGTCACTCGCGCTGCTAAAATGTAAATGGCGACGATGAACAAACTGGCGTAGGCCAGCAGGGGCCAACGCATGGACTCGGCGCGAATCCCGGTCAATCGAAATGCCAACGCATTTAAGTGTCCCAGGGCGCCTGTATAAGGTTCGTCAAAATCGCGGTGCTGCATTTCCCCGTCGAGAATGCGCTGCGCCGTTTGTCCCAACTGCCCGGTGTCGTGCGGTACCCAGCCGTTGTGGAGTGAGCTGGCCAGGAGGACAACGCTTCCAACGATGGCAACCGTACCCCAGAGCAGCGTCTTGGTGGAGGTGTCGGAATCGAGCACCCGGAGACTCAAGCTTCGCGAGGCCTTTAGTACCATCGAGCTGCTTTCATGACGCGTCGATCGGAGTTGAAGCGTTTGCCGCTACCGGTTTCACGTGGCGTTGCATGAGCGAGGCACGTATTGAACCGGTTGGTCCACTCGCAAGCGACGTGACGGAGTGCGGCGGCAAGTGGGGATTGGCCCTCTTCGACTCTACGTTTCTCTTGGGCGTTTTGAGCCGTTCAGGAATCGTCGAATCTGCGCGCTGTGTCTGTCACCAGCCTCGATATGCCGTGGCGCACAGTGACTTTGCCGGTTATGCGGGTTGCTTTGAAACGGCTTTGCCAAATCGCGCCTAAAAGTCCTTTTGGTTCCTTGAAACCTGGTCAGTGGTGGGGGTAGATTCGAGCCATTGGCCGGTTTAACCGTTTGAAATCCTGCAAGGGGCAAAACTCGCATGTTCCACCTGAATTCACAGCAATTGCGTCAACGTCGTCAAAGCCGTCGTCGCATTCTCGGTCGCATCCACAAGTCATCGCGTACTCGGTCGCTGCGCGTCGAGCGGTTGGAAGAACGCCAACTATTGGCCGGGTTGGACGGTGGAATCGACACGTTGGCAACGGGATTGAGTGTGGATACGACCCAATATGCTGCAGACAGTCTGCTCATTCGCTTTCGTGACGAGGTGTCACCCGATCGAATCAATATGGGCCCGAACGTGACGCCGCTGCCGTTCAGTGTGCAAGTGGAAGCCGAGTACCGCATGCTATCGAGTTTGCGCGAAATCACTTTGCCGGAGTACGTGAGTGTTGAAGCGGCGTTGGACATGTTGCGAGGCCACGACGCGGTCGTCTATGCCGAACCGAATTACCGCATTCAAGCCACGGCCGTAGCGAATGATCCTCGTTTCGACGACTTGTGGGGCTTGAATAACGAAGAGCAAACGGGTGGCACCTACGATTCCGATATCGATGCAGTGGAGGCTTGGGATGCCACGGTAGGAAGTGGCAATACGATTGTGGCAGTGATCGACACGGGCGTTGACTATCGGCACGAGGATCTTGCCGCCAACATGTGGGTCAACACGGGCGAGATTCCTGGCGACGGCATCGACAATGACGGAAATGGTTACGTCGACGACATCCATGGTTACGACTTTGCCAACAACGATGGTGACCCGTTGGACGATCAAGGGCATGGAACGCATGTCGCCGGCACCATCGCCGCGGTCGGGAACAACGGTGTGGGTGTGACGGGCATCAATTGGAATGCCCAGATCATGGCGGTGAAATTCCTGGACGCGTCGGGCAGTGGTGATACCGATGATGCCATCCGGGCTCTTGACTACGCGGTGGCCAACGGTGCAACCCTGTCGAACAACAGTTGGGGTTACAACGGCAATTTCTCGCAAGCGCTTTATGACTCGGTCAACGCAGCGCGGGCCGCGGACCACGTTTTCGTGGCTGCGGCGGGGAATGGGAATTTCATTGGTTGGGGCATGGACAACGACACGGATCCGTTTTGGCCAGCCAACATTGACCTGGACAATGTGATTTCCGTGGCTGCGGTCGATCACAACGACGCGAAACCACTCTTTTCAAACTACGGAGCTACAACCGTTGACCTGGCCGCGCCCGGTGTCGATATCCTCAGCACCGTCCCCAACAATGGCTACGGTTTGAATTCGGGTACCTCGATGGCGTCACCTCATGTGGCCGGTGTGATCGCATTGGTGCGTGACCTGCATCCCGATTGGAGCTACGCTCAGGTCATCAACCAAGTACTTCAGACGGTTGATCCCATCAGTTCCATGGACGGTATCACCGTGACCGGTGGCCGACTTAACGCGGCAGGTGCGGTTGGTGTGGAGGTGGTTCCCGCCCCTGAAATCCAAGTGCTTCTGGGAGCCGAGAATCTTGCTGATGGTGGTGGGGTTGTCGAATATGGCAACACGCCACCTGGACTGGCGATCGATCTGACCTTCACGGTCAAGAATCGTGGAATCGAGCCGCTCACGCTGATCGAACCGATTACCGTTCCGGCCGGATACAGTCTGGCCACGAGCTTTGGAACGACGGTTGTCGGTGTTGGCGAGGCCACAACGTTTTCCGTGCGGCTCGATGGCGATGTGGAAGGCACGTACAGCGGGGAAGTCAGCTTCGGCAACGATGATCCGGACGAAAACCCATTCAGTTTTACGGTTAATGGAACCGTTGCGATTCCGCCGGCCGTGCAGGTTGTCGACAATGGTGATGCCGCGTTCGCTTCGGTTGGTGAGTGGACACAGTGGACCGGTCAGGGCTATGAGGGAGATGTGCACGAGAGTCTTGCCGGTACCGGACAGGACAAGGCCGATTGGACGTTCGAGCGGATCTTGCCCGGAAAGTATCGAGTTGCCGCGACCTGGACGGTCTATACCAACCGCGCAACCGACTCGCCTTTCACGGTTCTCGACAACGCAACGGCCCTGGGCACCGTCGATGTGAATCAGCTACTCGCTCCGGCCGACTTTAGCGAAAACAACACACCGTGGCAGTACTTGGATGGCGTGTACACGATCACGGGCAACACGCTTGTCGTTGAACTGACCGACGATGCGAACGGTCGTGTGAATGCCGACGCGATCCGCATCGAACGGATCGATGCCGTTCCGGAAATCGATGTGCGTTTGGAGGGAGCCGATATCACGGATGGGGTCACGATCATCGATCTTGGCACGACGACCACGGGGACAGCGTTGCAGCGGACGTTTACCGTTCGTAATCTAGGTGGTGCCGATCTGGTGTTGTCTGCGCCCGTTACCGTGCCGGAAGGGTTCTCGCTTGTGTCCAGCTTTGCCGCGACGACGCTGGCAACGGACGAGACGACGACATTTACGATCAGCCTGGACGCGACGGCAGCTGGTTCGTTTAGTGGCGACATCTCGTTTGGCAGCAACGATGCCGACGAGGCCCCATTCACCTTTACGGTTGAAGGCAATGTCGAAGATCCTCCCGCAGTCCAGATCGTCGACAATGGTGACGCGTCATTC
Organism: Planctomycetota bacterium; assembly: GCA_024277285.1. The sequence goes on along the minus strand of JAJRVM010000012.1, from coordinate 28,113 downwards.
AGCACGGTCGGTGCGTGGTCGCAGTGGTCCGGTCAAGGCTATGAGAACGATATTCACGAAGGCTTGGCGGGAAGCGGCGCGGATGTCGCGAGTTGGACATTTGCCAATCCGCTGCCCGGCTACTATCGAGTTGCCGCCACCTGGACAACGCACTCGAATCGCGCGACTGACGCGCCGTTCGATGTATCGGTCGGTGGGGTCGTGGCGGCGTCGGCAGCGGTCAATCAGCAAGTTGCTCCGAGCGATTTTACCGAAGCAAATGCCGATTGGGCTTGGCTCGGTGGCACATTGTTAGTGGAAAGTGGAGACGTGGTTGTCCAATTAAGCAACGCCGCGAACGGTCGCGTCAATGCGGATGCGATTCGCCTGGAACGCTTGCCTGAGGCGCCCGAGATCCAGGTGTCCGTGGACAGCCAGATCATGTTGGACGACAGCGGCATGTTCGATTTCGGGAACACGCCACCCGAGGTTCCCGTTACTCAGGCTTTTGTGGTCGAGAACGTTGGCACCTTGCCGCTGCTGCTGCAAGAGCCGATCTCCGTTTCGGGAGGCTTCAGTCTGGCGTCGAGCTTTGTCGCTCTGACGCTCGCACCGGGTGCGAGCACGACGTTTTCAGTGCGGTTTGATGCCAGTAATACCGGCGCCGCAACGGGAGCACTTTCTTTCGGCAGCAATGACGCGGACGAAGGCACCTTCAATATCGATCTAACGGGTAACGTCGTGGTTCCACCGAGTGTCCAGATTGTTGATAACGGCGACGCTGCGTTTGCGGCGGTTGGCCAGTGGACACGTTGGACGGGACAAGGGTTTGACAGCGATATTCATGAAAGCCTTCCGGGCAATGGATCGGATGTTGCAATCTGGACATTTACGGGATTAATGCCAGGACGTTATCGCATTGCCGCCACCTGGACTCACTACACGAACCGAGCGACCAACGCGCCGTTTACGATTCTCGACGATGCGACACCGTTGACGACGGTTTACGTGAACCAGCGTCTGGCTCCGACTGGATTCACGGACGGAGGAGTGAATTGGCAGTACCTGGGATCGGTGCAAGAGGTGACGTCAAGTACGCTTGCCGTGCGATTGAATGATCTTGCCGACGGCCGCCTGAACGCCGACGCGGTTCGTATCGAGCGACTCGATCCTGTTCCTGAAATTCAAGTCACTCAGGGCGGCGCGGATTTGGTTGACGGAGCAAGTAGCGTTGATTTTGGCAGTGCCAGTCTGAATGCGCCGGTGCCAGTTACGTTCACCGTGACGAATCGCGGTGGCGAAGTCTTGACACTGAACCAGACGATCGACGTGCCGGCCGGATTCAGTGTCGTTTCAGGCCCTGGGGCCACAACACTGGCGACGGACGAAAGCACTACCTTTGTGTTGCAGTTGGACGCGGCAGATGTCGGAACGTTCAGTGGCACCGTTGCGCTGATCAACGACGATGCCGACGAAAATCCGTTCAATTTCAACATCCAAGGAACCGTGCTTGCGCCACCCACCGTGGTGATCGTCGACAATGGTGATGCCGGTTTTGCATCGGTCGGTGAGTGGAATCGGTGGACCGGGCAGGGCTATCTGGGAGACATCCACGAGAGCATCGGCGGCAGCGGTGCGGATGTTGCCAGCTGGACCTTTACCAATCTGCTGCCGGGCAACTATCGCGTCTCTGCGACCTGGACGGCCTTTACCAATCGAGCCTCGAATTCGCCCTTTACGATCCTGGATGATGCGGCCAATCCGGTAACGGTCTATGTTGACCAGCGCGTGTCGCCCAGTGGGTTCTCCGAGGCGGGCGTCTATTGGGATGATCTGGCCGCGACGTTCCAAGTTGATAGTGGGACCCTGGTGGTGAAATTGTCCGACGACGCGGACGGTCGCATCAATGCCGATGCGATTCGCATTGAAAGGATCGGAGGGTAGGGGGGGGCCCGTTGGGAATGTGGTATTGCCCGTCCCAATCGAAGCCAGAACGCCCGCTGTGCACGATGCCATATCACCCACGGCATCGCCACAGGAGGGCGACCCAACGGGTCGGCGCTATGGTAGCCCAGGTCGGCGTGAGCCGCAGGCGAACAGAGGCCTGGGTTTGCCGGCCACCCATGATCCATGAGGCCTGAAGGGCCGCGCTTGGTGCGGGGATGCAAAACGTGTGCCGATGCGGCCTCAGCCATGCGGCGGTGTGATGGTTGGTTTTGCGTTCGGCCGTCGGCGTTGCAGTGTAATCACGCAGCGCCGATGTACTCGGATAGCGGGAAGAACTTGGTAAGGGTGTTTTCGTCAGTCCCTCCGGAGCCTATTTCGGCGTGTTTGCAAACCACGCCTGCCGTGCTAGACTCGGTTCCCGTAGCGACCGTGACGGCGTCAGCGACGTCGCTGGGCTCCCAATTCGATCCCTTTGATGTGCGATCCGGGCGTCTCGATCAGAAGAGAGCGAGCGTCTGTCCGGAAATGGCTTACCGGAAAAAGCCGCGCACCGTGAACGGTTTTGTTACTTTTGATATGCGGCCAAGCCTGCACCAGAAAGGACTGCTATGAAATCAGACACCACGCGCGAGGCGCTCAACCGGCTCTGGGTCATTCATAATTACTCGCTGGCCAACTATCTAGCGGATGCTCCGCCTGCTTGGACGGACGAGGACGTTGCGGCAGCCGCATTGCTTCACGATATATCCGAAGATCAGCGGCACATGGCCGATCGGATCGGCAAGATGATTATCGCCCAAGGGGGTAAACTGCCGTTGGGCATGTTTCCCGACCGATTCTTGACCTGGAACGATCTTGCACCGCGGTTCATGTTGGGCGAATTGGTGGACTATCAGCAGCGGACGATTGCGGCCATCGACAAGCTGATTTCGCAGTTGCCACAGGCGTCCATTGCCAAGTCACTCGCACAGGAGTGCTTGGGAGTTGCCAAAGCACATCTCGATTCGCTGCGTGAAGTGGCTGCGAAGAAAACTCCGCAGGCGGTGTGAATGGTGGTTGACGGCGAGCAACAGACCGGCTGCGCGTTGATCGATACGCATGCCCACCTGGATGAGGAATCGTTGGCGGGTGATGTGGCGGCCGTGCTTGTGCGGGCCGGTGAGGCTGGTATCAAGACGATTTTGACGATCGGTACCACGACTGCATCGAGCGCCGCGGCGGTGGAGCTTGCTGAGTCGTGGCCACAAGTCCATGCGGCTGTCGGCATTCAGCCAAACTATGGTGCTGAGGCGACACTCGAGGACTGGGAACGAATTGTCGAGCTGGCGACGGCGGCGAAGGTGCGGGCTATTGGCGAAACGGGACTCGATGCCTATTGGGATCATACTCCCATGGAGGTCCAGAAGCCGCTGTTCGACCAGCATTTGCGGTTGTCCCAGGAGCTTGATCTGCCGTTCGTGGTCCACATGCGCGACTGTGGTGCGGAGACGATCGAGATGTTACGCGAGGCACGGCGACGGGGGCCACTGGTTGGTGTGATGCATTCCTTTACGGGGGATCTTGCCACGGCCCAGGCTTGCCTCGAATTGGGGCTCTATATCAGTTTTGCCGGCATGGTCACGTTCAAGAAATCGGATGAACTGCGCAGTGTTGCTCAGCAGATTCCGGTTGATCGCATCCTGGTCGAAACCGATTCGCCCTATTTGACGCCTCACCCGCATCGCGGCAAGCGTCCGAACGAGCCGGCGATGATCGTGCACACGGCACGTTGTTTGGCCGAGACGCGGCGTGTACCGTTTGAGCAGTTTGCCGCTGAGACCACGGCGAATGCGCGCAAGTTGTTTGGATTTGCGTAGCGCGGGGATCGCCGTGTTCGAGTGGAGGAGCGAGTTGTGGAGCGCCAAGCGCGGCCCTTCAGGCCTCATGGTTTATGGGTGGCGGCCAACCCAGGCCTCTGTTCGCCTGCGGCGCACGCCGACCTGGGCTACCATAGCGCCGACCCGTTGGGTCGGCGTCCTGTGGCGATGCCGTGGGTCGCTTGTCGCTCGCTCAGCCAGTGCCACACGCTAGCGGGCCGGGCTGATACGCGACTGGGCACAGAGTCGTCGGACGACTTCGGCGCGATCGTTGGTTTCATCGAGCATCTGTCTTTGGATATCGGACCAGGCAGGCGAGTGCGCCATTTTCGCGACATGTTGCAGGTATTGGCTGCAGCCAAGTTGCTCGGCATGCCCCTCCAGTTGCTCGACCAAGTCACTCACCACTTCCGGCACGCTTTGGACTTCAAACGAGTACGTGTCGACCAACGATGCACCACGGCCGAACCGGCAGGCACGCCACTTGTTCTGCCGCACCATCATCGGGTGACAATCGTGTTGATACGTTCCCCGATCGATATTGTCGGACAGCGCCTTGATCAGGCACTGGGTCAGGGCGGCGATCCCCAGGACATCATCCAAGCTGCCCGGCATGTCGCACACACGTACTTCGACGGTACCAAAGCTATGGTGCGGCCGGATATCCCACCAGATCTCGCGGACCGTATTGATGAACCCGGTATCGACCATATGATTGACCAACCAGACGTACTCGCTCCAGTTTCGCATCAGCGTGGGCAGTCCGGCGGTCGGTAGACCTTCCATGATTTTCGAGCGGTGGGAGTGGAGTCCCGTGTTGCGGCTCTCCCAAAAAGGGCTGCTGCAAGTCAGTGCCAGGAGTATGGGCAAGTGCCGCATCATGCGGTCACAGATCATCACGGCTTTGTCACCCGAATCGACGCCCACATGGATGTGTAGTCCGAAAGTGACCAAGCGGCGCGCCATTTCCTGGAGCAATCCGACCAGGGCGTGGTAGCGTTCGTTCGGAGTGATGCGTTGCTCTTTCCAGAGCGAGAACGGGTGGGTGGCTCCCCACCACAGTCGCAGGCCTAGCTGGTCGGTGACTTGTTCCACCTGCATGATCTTGCCACGAAGGTCCTGTTCGGCATCGGCCACACTTTCGCAGACGTCCGTATTGATTTCAATACAACACTGCATCAATTCAGGTTTGAAGTCGCGCAGCGAGCCGCCAAGTTGCTCGAGCACACGATCGATCGAGCTGGACAATTCAAGCGTCCGCGCGTCGACCAAGCCCAGTTCGAGTTCAATGCCGAGCGTTGGCCGCGAGTTGCTATTGAAATGGAGCGTTTCCATCGTCGTCTCTCCCTCCTCTGGTCATCTCTGGCGCATCACGCGGTAGTGGACGGAGCGTCGCCATCGGTTGAGAGCTTCTGCCGCACCGCAAACCAGCGCACCGCACTGTGGGCCAGTATTTTCGCCCCGATGCGCAAGGCTTCTTCGTCGATGTCAAAGCAAGGGTTATGTAAGGCGAAACCACCGCACCGATCCGACGCGCAGCCCAACCGGATCATGGCCCCAGGGGCATGATCCAAGTAGAACGCGTAATCTTCGCTCCCCATGCTCGGCCGTTCGATTGCTTGCACGCCATCGTGGCCCAAAACGTCAGTGACAACTTGGGTCAGCAGATTAATCAGCTGGGGATCGTTGACCACGGAATGAGTACTCGTCCCCGCCTTTACTTCGATGCGAGTATCCGAGGTCTTGCTCACTCCTTCTGCCAATCGCTCGATGTGTTGGATTGTCATGCTGCGGACATCGCTTTCCAATGTGCGAATGGTGCCACGCAGTAGGACCTCTTCTGGAATCACGTTAGCGGTATGTCCTGCCGTGATCTGGCCAATTGTGACGACCACAGCGTCACGACTGTCAGTCACTCGCGGGATAAACAGATAGAGCGCGCTGATAAGTCGAGCCGCTGCGGCGATCGGGTCGGTAGCTTCATGTGGCCTCGCCGCGTGCCCGCCGCGGCCAATAATGCGGAATTCGATTTCGTCCGCAGCCGCTGTGAGCGCGCCGCTACGCAGGCCGATCTTGCCAATAGGTCGTGTTGGATCGACGTGCAATGCCAGAATCGCATCGACGTTCTCCATGGCTCCCACGCGAATCATCTCGCGGGCACCCTGGGCCGTTTCCTCGGAGGGTTGGAATAGGCCACGTAATTGGATGGGGCAGGGCAGCTGAGATTGCTGTTGCAGTTGGTTGAGTGTTACCAAAACGGTTGCGGCGATGGCCGAATGGCAATCGTGACCGCAAGCATGCATCACACCGTCGACCTGGCTACGATAGGCCACTTGTTTTTCATCGTGGATGCGCAGGGCGTCAATGTCGCAGCGCAAGGCGAGCAGACCGTGAGCTTGTTGCTCGGCTGGCGGTACGCAGTCGGCGATCACACCGTGCCCGTCAGGGCCCATGCGGACCTGCAGCCCCGCATCGCCCAGCATCTGGTAGAGATAGAGACTGGTCTCGCGTTCTTGCCCCGAAACCTCCGGGTGCTGATGCATATGTCTGCGAATGCCGACCATTTGGTCGAATCGTTGATCAATGGCCAGGTCGAGTCCCTGTTCCCAGTTTGCTGTCATTGCCGCCATCCATAGAAGTAAAGAAGAGGCACCGAGATTCCGGTATCAGCGGAATAGTTGCCACGGCTGCCGCAAACCGTGGCAGATGTTGCTTGCCCTGGTTGCGAAAAAATCACAATCAGCGCAATTCTGGGTGCGTTCACTATTCGGCAAACTCGTCACGATCGTATCACTGGAACAGGGTGAGTGCCAGCGGTATCGCAAAAAAACAGCCTCGATTGCCCTCGTTCCCTGGATTTCGTAACCCTTGCGGTTGCCGGTATGAACGGTGTAATCCGCATAGCTTCGCGCATGATGGAAGTACAGACTATGCGATCGTCACGATCGTCTTTCGACGCGCGCGACGCGTCTGGCAAACTCGATGGATTACCTAAAGTGTTCAAGTTGACGCGACGATCTTCCCTGTTAGACCGCGTTAGGTCTGGGGGTTAATTGTGGATCTTCCCGATTCCGATTGGCCCGAGCGTTTAAACAATGCAATAGTACAGCTGTAAGGGCTGTGTTTCGACGCGGGAAGAGTCTCCCGATTGCCGAGCAGCCATGCCAATTCGGAGTAACTCCCCACATCCGATTGGACACGAGGGTAAACAATTCAAACGAGCAAGGGGTGAACTGGCATGACCCGGATCAACACGAACGTAAGCTCTTTAGTCGCACAGACATCGTTGTCGCGTAGCAACGCCGATCTCGAACAGTCGCTCACTCGTCTGAGCACCGGTTTGCGAATCAACTCGGGTAAGGACGACCCGGCTGGTCTGATTGCGAGCGAAGCCTTGCGTGCGGATATGACGAGTATCGAGAAGGCCATTTCCAACAGCACGCGAGCCAACTTGCTTATCGGTACCGCCGATAGCGCTCTTGGTCAGGTCGCCGGGCTGTTGAACGATATCCGCGGCTTGGTTGTGGAAGCAGCCAACGTTGGTACGCTGAGTGACGCACAGCTTGAAGCGAACCAGCTTCAGGTCGACTCGTCACTCGAAGCGATCAACCGTATCGCCCAGACCACAACTTTCCAAGGCCGACGGCTGTTGGACGGTAGCTTGGCGTTCAATACGACCACGAACACGGTGGCTTCGATTGTCGATGTGCAAATCGACCAAGCCAACTTGGGTTCGACCGGTCAAGTTGCTGTTGAGGTTGATATCAGCGCGGCGGCAACGGTTGCTGAAATCACCAATGCTGACGGCTTCACGGGTGCGACGCAGGCAACCTCCGATATTACGTTGAGTGCTGGTACGACCATTGCTAACACCGCCGGCGATGGTTATGTGAACATTAACGCCTTGGCGCTTGGCGACGCGGTTGGCGTAACGGTCGATTACAATGAGACGGGCGGTGCGGTTTCCGTTGACTATGATGGCAGTACCATCACGGTCAACGGTACGTTTGCCGCTTGACGACAACCGATATTGCGAATGCGATCAACGCTGACGCTGACACATCGGCCATCTTCAATGCTTCGACTACGGGTACGACCACGGTATCGACCGCTGCCGCCAGCAAGGGCACTTTGGCAGCTGACGTGATTACACTGACGGCTCAGTCCGCCGGCGCCGACTACAATGGTGTCCGCATCACCGTGACGTCGGGAGTCGGCAACACCGCGAGTTATGATTCGGCACAAAATACGTTGGCCATCCAGGTTGATAACACCGGATCGCAGACAACGGCGGCTTTGGCCCTGGCCATTGATACCGCGTTGGATGGTGATTTCGACGCTGCCGTAACGACCACCAGTTCCGGCGTTGTCGACGCCAGCGTTGAGGCAGTCGACCAGACGCAGAACACGGGTTCCACCGGTGGCAACGTGCTGAAGGACGAACTCGTCCTGTCGGTTGGCGGTTCGATTGGTCGCGAAGTGTTCAACTTCGACGCGGACGCGTCGGTCAACCAGGTCGTCGCGGCCATTAACCTGGTCTCCGATGCGACCGGTGTTGTCGCGTCGCAGAACAGTGGCTCGTTGGTGCTGAATTCGGTCGAGTACGGCACGCGCGGTGTCGTTGACACGGAAGTGATCAGCGAAGGCGCCGCTGGCGCATTCGAGGCGAGCTGGGTGGGCGGTAATTCCCGTGCTACGGGGACCGACATCCAAGCCACGGTCAACGGCGTGAGCGCCAATGGCGATGGTAACACGCTGTCGATTAATACTTCGACGTTGGACCTTGCGATTACGGTTGACGATGGTAGCAGCACCAACTTCGACTTTGACATCACTGGCGGCGGGGCACTGTTCCAACTTGGCCCGGACGTGGTCAGTAACCAACAGGCTCGATTGGGGATCCAAAGCCTCAATACAGCCAAGATGGGTGGAGCGAGTGGCCGTCTGTATGAGTTGGCTTCGGGTGGAGACAAGGCCTTGGCCAACGATCCCAGCGCGGCTTATCGTGTTGTCAGCGAAGTGATTGGCAAAGTTTCAACGCTTCGTGGGCGTTTGGGTGCTTTCCAACGTACGACGGTCGAAACGAATATCGCTTCGCTGTCTGATACGTTGATCAACCTGACCGACGCCGAGAGTGCCGTCCGTGACGCCGACTTCGCGAAGGAATCGTCCGACTTGACGCGGGCACAAATCCTCGTACAGTCCGGTACCTCGGTCTTGGGTATTGCCAACAGCACGCCCCAAAGCGTCTTGTCGCTGCTACGTTAGTCGCTCGTGACACACCCCTGAGACTCAGTCACCGGCTCGAACTTCTGCAGTTCGGGCCGGTGTTTTTTCGTAATCATTCACGGGTCTTCTTAATCGGTACCTGTTTAGCCGATTGCCGCAGATGACTAGGTCAGGGACCCCTACGGGCTCGCCCCGTAGGTGAACGAGTTTTTCCAGCTAAGACGCCGATACCAATAACTCCCCCCCCCTCTCCCCCACCGCCGAAGGCGGTGGGGGAGAGGGGGGAGCAAGGCGTCGTTTCTAGCCCAATAAACTTCTTCACCCACCGCACGAGCAGAGCGTCGATTTATTGTGTGGGTCGATTCATAGCCAACCAAACTTCAATGCACGGTCAACTTCATTTGGCTCGGCTGGACTGGACTGTTACGGAACTGCCAATTGCCAATTGGCCGGCATATCTTGCGGCGTGCGTCTGAAGCAGATTCCAGGGCTGAATCGGTCGTTCTCGACGTACACTTGCGATGGTTTTGGAGTGGGGGCCAGCGTGCACCGAACCACCAACGTTGACGCAGCCGACAAGCATGGTCGATCCGTCAATTTCGGCAAGGTCGCCTCAATTTACGCCCTTTGCCTGGCCGATATGAGAAGAGGCGCACCGTCGTTTACTTACTCTGGTCGACCGAAGGAGGTCGAACATGCCTACCATCCAATCTTCCGTTGGCTTGATATCGGGATTACCGATCATCGACATTGTGGACCAATTGATGGAGGTTGCCGCGAAGCCACGCCAACGGCTTGAGACGCGCGCGGTGGGATTGCAGCAACAGCAAGTGGCGATCGGCGAACTGACCGCCCTGACGATTGCAACTCAGCTGGCGACCGCCAAACTGGGCAACGAATCGGTTTACCAGCAACGGACAGCCAATTCCAGTGACGGTAATCTCCTGGCAGCTACGGTTACGGGCGAGCCGACTCCGGGCACGTACCAGTTCACGCCGGTACGCATGGCGCAGAACCACCAGTTGATCAGCAGCGGTTTCACCAGTTTGGACGAACCGGTGGGAGCGGGCAGTCTGAGTCTTGGGTATGGCGGGTTCGCCGACCGGGGTATGGACCTGAACTTGCTCAATGGGGGCGCCGGCGTTGAACGTGGCAAGATCCGGATCACCGATCGCAGTGGTTCGAGTGCGGTCGTCGATCTGCGTTATGTGCAATCGATCGATGACGTACTGGACCAGATCAATCGCACGGACGCAATTGATGTCGTTGCGGTGGCTGATGGTGACGCGATTCGGCTGGTTGACCAAACCGGGCTTGGCGTGACGAACCTGGTCGTGCGCGAAGTGAGTGGCGGCAATACGGCTGCGGATCTTGGGCTGGGCAGCATTGACGTGGCGGCAAGCGAAGCGACCGGTACCGATCTGGTGCAGCTCTATGACCGGTTGGACGTGGGTCAGTTAAATGACGGAACCGGACTGAGTATTCGTGACGAGCTTGTAGACCTGGAAGTCCAGTTCCGAGATGGCAGTGCGGCGTTGCAGATTGACTTGAATTCGGACGAAATCAAGACGGTTGGCGACTTGCTTGACGCCTTGAATGCTGCCGACCCCGCGAGGCTTAGTGCCGGTTTGAGCGCGGATGGCAAGCGGCTGGAGCTGACCGATTTAACCACCGACAATGGCGGGACGTTTGCCGTTTCGAGCGCGGCGGGCGGCACGTTGGCAGAGGATCTCGGGCTCACCGGCTCGGCCACGGGCGGGTCGCTCACCGGCGAGCGCCTGTTGGGCGGCTTGAAGGGTCCCCTGCTGAAGAGTCTGGGGGGAGGCTATGGCCTGGGCGCGTTGGGACAGATCAGCCTGACCGACCGAAGCGGCGCAGCGGCGACGGTCGACCTGGGGGCGGCGGAAACGTTGAGCGAAGTCGTCACGCAGATCAACAACGCCGGGGTCGGCATTGTCGCGTCGATCAACGACGCGCGCAACGGAATTGTCTTGCGCGACACGACGGGCGCCACGGCCAGTAACCTGGTCGTCGCAAATGCCGATGCGACGAACTCGGCTGACGCGTTGGGGCTGGCGGTTGATGCGGCTCAATCGACCGTGGATGGCGGGTCGCTCAACCTGCAGGTTGTCGACGAAAACACGCGTCTTGACTCGCTCAATAATGGCAAGGGCGTCAGTCTTGGATCGATCTTGATCAGCGACACTACGGGGGCGACGAGTGGTGCCAATTTGCAGGTGGCTGGTGTTGAGACGGTGGGAGATGTGCTCGACTTGATCAATGGGCTAGGACTGGCCGTGGAAGCACGCATCAACGATACCGGTGACGGAATTGCGTTGGTCGATACGGCTGGTGGCACTGAGACGTTGGAGGTCCGCGAGTCGGGTTCGGGCACGACCGCAGCTGATTTGAAGCTGTTTGGTCAGGCAACGGTTGTTGACGTCGAAGGTACGCCAACCCAGGTGATTGACGGAGCGATGACGGCGCAAGTGACAATCGGTGCTGACGATACGCTCCAGGATGTCGTTGACAAAATCAACGAACTCGACATGGGAGTTACCGCCAGTATCTTCCAGAGCGGCAGTGGGACGGCACCGTATCGCATCGCTTTGACCAGCAAGAAATCGGGCGCGGCGGGTGAAATCATGCTCGATGCGTCCCAATTCGGACTCAGTTTTCAGGAAATCGCCGCCGCGCAAGATGCGATACTTCAGGTTGGCTCGGCCGACCTGCCTGGTGCCGGTATCTTGGCGACTTCCAGTACGAACAGCTTCTCGACGGTCGTAGATGGGGTACAACTGACGATCGGAGGAGTCTCCGAGAATCCGGTAACGATCTCCGTGGAAACGTCGGATAGCAGTCTGGTCAATGGTGTCAACTTGCTGGTTGACCAGTACAACAAGCTCCGCGACAAGATCAAGGAACTCACGTTTTTTGATGCTGAGAGTGGAACGACCGGGATATTGATGGGCTCGAACGAAACGCTCCAGATTGAATCGCGGCTGACCAGGCTTATGACTAGCCGTTTCTTCAGTACCGATTCGATCCAGTCGCTCGAACAGTTGGGGGTCAGTTTTAACAACGACGGTAAACTCGCATTAGATGAACTCAAGCTACAGGACGTGTATGCCGCGGATCCGAGCGGCGTGAAGGACTTCTTCACGGCCGACGGCGGGTTCGTTGCCAAATTCAATGACGTCATTGACCGGTTGGCTGGCGAAGACGATTCGCTTTTGATTGGTCGTAACAATACGTTACAGCGCCGCATCGATACCTATAACGAGCGGATTGAGTTTCACAACGAGCGATTGGATAAGGAACGCGATCGACTGCTCAAGTACTACTACAATTTGGAACTGTCGCTGTCCAAGATCAAATCGAGCCAATCAGCTCTCGATTCGCTGGCACCATTGCCACCGATGTAGAGCGTTGGTTTTGCCCGCTCCGATGAAAACCGGAACGAATTGTGGCGAATGGCACCGACAACGTATACCGGCAGGTCGCATTGAGCCGAATAGAGAATACAGAGCCCTGGCACGAAGCCATCCTGTCACATCCGATGGGGTTTGGACCCGCCGCTACGCTTCCGCAATGCACTGCCACGCAACTACCAACCGCACACACTTGTTGGTCATTGGGACTTGGGCCGAAATGCCAGGTTCTGAACCCGCACGAGACCGACGAGTCGTCTTGCCTCGCAACTAGAACCGCAGACCCAAAGGCCTCCCTGCATGTCTCACTCCGCTCTCGATACCTACCTTGATACGCAAGTACGCACCGCTACGCCTCAGAAACTGCGTTTGATGTTGATCGAAGGGGCGATACGATTTGGCCGCCAGGCGTTGGAGTGCTGGAGTGACGAGCAACGACGTGCACAGCGGCTTACGGCGTTGGCACGCTGTAACGACATTGTGACTGAGCTTTTTGGCGCTATTCGCGAGGATTCGGTTCCGGTGGCGGGGCAGGTCAAGGCAATTTACCAGTTCCTCCTAGTCCAGATTGCCAAGATCACCGGCCAAAACGACCCGCAAATGCTGCGCGAGGTGGTCGAGATATTGGAGCAGGAACGCGAGACGTGGCGGCAGGTCTGTGAGCAAATGCCTGAAGCCCCTGAACGCCCCGGCGGTGTGGATACGAGTGCCGAAGATGTCACCACTGCGGGGATGCAGGCGATCACGCCGCAGGCTCAGCCAACGTATCCTCAGAGCGATCTGAATACCAGCCAACTGTCGCTCGAGGCCTAGCGCGTCTTGCTTCCATATCTACAGCCGGTTTGCACCCGCAGCCACGTGCTCAGGAACCGCGCAAGAACAATTTCGCTATTTCTGCCCGTGAAGGCAACACTGGCTCTGTTCGCGTTCGACAAGACAGGCGAGGATCGCGATCTCTGCGCTCGCTCACCCAGTGCCACCCGGTGCAGGAAACGCGAAAGTTATTCTCAAGTCGTCCCTGAGGCCATTTCGCGGCCGAAATCGGGGGGTGGAGGCTCGCTATCTGCGCCCGCCGGCTTGCCGGTGATCATGTGCCAGGCCTCATTGCCACGGTAATACCGCTCGTCCCTTTGTGCTACAATCGGCGCTGGCGGTTGGCGGCCCCGTTATCGGCCCTAGGCTGGCCTCTGCGGCCCCACACGCCCTGCGGCTAGGCGGTGGCGTCGAGCCTGGTGCGGTGATCATCCCCCCCCGAGTCGAGGAGTTTCCGTTGAACGATACGCAGCGCTTGATCCGAGTTGGCCATAGTCCCGATCCCGATGATGCTTTCATGTTCTATGCCTTGGCCAAGGGCAAGGTCGATACGGGACGGTACTCGTTTGAACACGAATTGGTGGACATCGAAACGCTGAATCGCCGCGCTCAACGCGCCGAATTAGAATTGACGGCGGTCAGTCTGCACGCATACGCCTACTTGGCGGACAAGTACATTCTGTGTCCGTGCGGTGCCAGTATGGGCGACGACTATGGGCCGATCGTGGTTACGCGTAATGCCTGTGGTGTCAATGACTTGAAGCAGTGTACGGTGGCTGTTCCCGGAACGCTCACGACTGCGTTTCTCGCGTTGCAACTCTGCTTGGGCGGGCGTTTCGAGTTTGTCGAGGTTCCCTTCGATGCGATTCTGGAAGCCACGGCCGCCGGAGAATTCGAGGGGCAAAAGATTGATGCTGGCCTGGTGATTCACGAAGGACAATTGACGTACATGCAGGACTCGCTGCACTTGGTGGTCGACTTGGGGAAATGGTGGATGCGGGAAACCGGGTTGCCCTTGCCTCTAGGGGCCAACGCGGTGCGCAAGGATTTGGGCAGCGAATGTGTGGCGGATGTGAACCGGTTGTTGCACGAGAGCATCGTCTACGGATTGGAACATCGCGGGCCAGCGTTGGAGTACGCGTTGTCGTTTGGACGCGGGTTGGACGAGGCGAAGGCCGATCGTTTTGTCGGCATGTACGTCAACGACTGGACGCTCGATTTTGGCCAGCGCGGCCGGCAAGCCGTGACCGAATTACTCGAACGAGGACACTCGGCCGGCATCATCCCGCATCTCGTTCGTCCCGAGTTCGTGGCTTGATTTGAGTGGGCGACTTGCGCCAAACTTGCCACAAGAAAAGAACGCGGCTCGAACCCGCGCGTGCACGACGTAGAACGGGCTCAAGCCCGTTCTACGTGGCTGAATCGGTCGAGCCGCAGGGTAACGGGCGAAAGCCCGTTCGGCACAGTTATCTACCGACGTCGCGCGTTTCTTTGGGCTGGACCTGGCTGGCCTTGCGGTTTTCACGCTGAATCGCGTCGTAAACCTCTTGGCGGTGAACGGGTATATCTTGGGGCGCATCAATCCCCAGGCGTACTTTGTCGCCACGGATATCTACAATGGTGACGACGATTTCATCGCCGATCATGATGCTCTCGTCACGATGTCTCGACAGAACCAGCATCGTTGGCTCCTTCCCTCTCTCCCAGGTCGATGATCTTGCGATTGACCACAGGTTATGCAGGACAGTGCGTGCAACTCAAAGGGCACGCAACAATTGGGGCGCGTTGCCAGGCTGTTTGCCCAAAAACGCTCACGACAAATAATGACACGCTCACATCGCGTACCACCTAGCTGAACCGTGCTGCAAGAGCGCGGCACGAGCGACTGCTTGAGAAGTATCGGTAGCGGTGTGGAGAGAGATCAAGGAACGCTGATGCGGGAGCGTGTTTTTGTCGACTCCGGGGCGGTGTCACGCGCTTTTGCGCAATTGCGCCGGCCGGTTCGTCATTTCCGCCTGCAACGGTTGCTCGTCGGTGGTCACCACCTGGCAGCCAAGTCTCCGGTCAAGGTTGATCAGAATCGGAGCCCGCAAGTTCATAACGCAGTTGCCGTCCTGTTTACTCACGACGCACAAGGAGTACAACCGGTCACGTTCCGTCAATGCGAGAGGCGCAAGTTGACTCTGTCCCACCCGGATGCGGTAGTCCTCGCGGAATCGGCGCGGGCTGACGACGGCCAAAGCCGTTGCCGGCCGATCGGCACTCTGCAGCCAGCCCACGGCTGTGCTGTGTGGGTCGGCCAGCAGCACCCAGTGCCCGCAGTCCTCGAATCCAATGACTCCGTGCGGAAAATGTAGCAGATCGTCGACGTCGACGGCGAGTGTGCCAAAACGAGTGGTACTGATTTGCATGGTGAAACACCTGAGAGAAAATAGGTGATTTGCGAATTCGCGTCTCAACCGCCCCGCGCGGCTCGAAACCTGAGACGAGATGGAGCCGTGTTGCTGTTTATCGACCAGTTACCACCCGCACGGCCAGCAAAATCGATATAGACCGTTTTTTTGAGAGGCCAGAGTGTGGGAGTGTGGGAGATGAGCAGTGTGGCTCGGGAATCTTTCCCGAGCATGGACGACGCTGCTTCCTCTGTGCGACTTTCTATTGCCAGTCGATTAAGAAGGGGCGCGTTGCGGGCTGCGTTTGTTTGGGCGTTGTGGCGCTAGCAGGTTTTTTGCAGATGGAACTCCAGGCCACTCTTATTGCGGCCTTTCAGGCCACGTTCCGAGGAACCTCACACACGCATCGCCTTGGCACCGGAGACGCTCGCGCAATTGGCGGATGCGCCAGACGCCCGTGCCTGCTTGTCAGGCTGGCGAAGCAGGTTGGTAGGTTAGCGGCCAAACACCTGTCCTTGCAGACAGGACGCACTGCTCGCACGAGATCGCATTAGATACGAGTAATCGCTATAGTGTTACCATGTTTCTGTTGGACTATCCAGGCTTTGAGGACATGACAGCTCGGCACATCATGTGTCCATTCATTGAGTATGAAGAATTCACCTGTCGACAATATGCGGTCCTTCGTCCGTCGCCGGATCTTACGACATACGTTCAGCAGAATGCTCGTCACGTTGTTGATGTTGTGGCTGGTGGCTGCCTTGGCCCTCTATTGTATCGAAGGGCCCACCAACTCGGGCTTCGACTCGCTGCACAAGGTGTTTTGGAATATCTCCGTCTACTTTTTCAGCGGACTCGACAGCGCACAGCCGGAAACGGCTGCGGGCCAGATCATTGTCACATTCGTATTGGCGATCAGCGTTGGAATTGTCGCTCTCTTCACGGGCATGATTGCATCGTTTCTGGTCGAGAGTCGAATAGGGAGCCGTAGAAGAATGCCCAAGTACAATTTGAACAATCACATTGTCATCTGCAATTGGAATGAAAAGGCCATTCCGATCATACGCGAATTGCACGCGGAGATTACCAAGAACAAACGTTCGATCGTGGTGGTTAGCGAACAGGCCGATGCCGCGCGGTTGCCCGAGCAGGAAGACGATCCGGCGTTCGAGGATGTATTTTTGGTAAAAGGGGACCCTGCCAACGAGATCCTGCTCAAACGCGCCTGCGTCCAGGACGCGTACTCGGTGCTGATTCTGGCGGACCCGGCAGAAGGTCATTTGGCCGATGCCAAGGGGATTCTGATCGCCATGGCCGTGCGCGCCGTTTGCGGATCGGGGCAGAAAGTGCACATCTGCGTCGAGGGGATTGATCCTGCCAACAGCGACCATTTGAAGCGCGCTGGAGTCGATGAGATTGTCGGCGCTTCGGACTTTACGATGATGTTGCTTGCTCAGTCCTCTTTGGCGCACGGTCTGAGCATCGTTTACCATAACCTGCTGAACATATCGAGCGACTCGAACGAAATCTATTTGCTGCCGGTTCCCAAGTCGTTCGTTGGGCAGTCGTTCGCGGCCCTGGGGGCGGCGATGTTCACACGGCGCGAGGTCGATAATCCGGCAATCCTGATCGGCGTGATTAACCAGGACGGAATTCAACTGAATCCACACCCGGACAAAGTACCTCCATTTGCGAAAGACGATCAAGTCATCGTGATCGCTTTTGAGCATCCCGAGCAGTTGGTGGCGCCTTGAGCGTTTGGGCGTAACCGTTCGCGGGCAGGGCCGTGAACAGTTACGAAAAATGAGCAATCACTCTTGCTTCGCGGAGTTGCATGCGACAGAAGAGTCTACTTCGCCTTCTTTTCCTTTTTCGATTTCTTGGGAACTTTCAGTTCCTTGAGTTTTGCGGCAACGTCGGCGCCGTGCTTCGTTACGTTGACCTTCTTGTCAATGAACAAAATGCGTCCATCCTTGCCGATATAAAACGTCCAACGCGACGCGAAATTGCTCTTACCATCCGAAACACCGTAGGCGGTTGCAACTTTGCGACTCGGGTCGCTCAGGATGGGATAATCAAGTTTCAGGGATTCGGCAAACTTCTTGTTCACTTCGGCGTCGTCACAACTGGCGGTGAAGAACGCGACGTCAAATTCACGCATGGCCTTGCCGTTCTCACGGAACGAAATGCACTGCTTCGTTCAGCCACCGGTGAACGCTTTTGGGTACCAGGCGAGCACCACGACCTGTTTGCCGAGAAAATCGGCCAGCTGATACGTCTTGCCGTCACTGCCTTTGAGTTTGAAATCAGGTGCTTTGTCGCCCGGTTTCAGTTGTGCGAAGGCCGAAGTGCTGCTGAGCAATCCGACGCACGCCATCAATGCCAGATAACGCCACCACGGTTGTTGTCGTTTCATCGTGCGGTTTCCTCGAATCACTATGAATGGACCACCCACCCTTTGTTGGGTCAGTTGTTGGGTCAATCACGGAGTAATTGTATGCTGCGATAGCACACACCTTCCTTTGAAGTTACCAAACGAAAAGGGGCTCGTCCAATCGGAAGCGGCTGAAACCGCGGAAACTGAATCCGCTTGAACGCCGCCGCACCGAGATGTTGCAGCGATTTCACCGGGCGAAAACCCAGTTGCGGCCCAATGCCTGGCGTTGGACGTCGACCAGTTGTTTGATGCCGCGTCGTGCGAGTTTAACCAGCGCATTGAGTTCGTCTTCCGAAAAAGTCGCCTCCTCGCCGGTCCCCTGCAATTCCACAAATTGCCCTTGGCCGGTCATCACGACATTCATGTCGACACTCGCCGCAAAATCTTGCGGATAATCCAGGTCGAGTACAGTCACACCGCCAACGATCCCGACACTCACGGCCGCGACGCTGTCGCGAAGCGGAAAATGATCGGGATCGGGCAGCTCTCGGCGAATCGACATCAACGCGTCGACCAGGGCGATAAAGCCACCTGTCACGCTCGCCGTGCGCGTGCCGCCATCCGCTTCCAACACGTCACAGTCGACCGTCACCAAGCGTTCGCCCAGTGCCTTCATATCGGCCACGGCGCGCAGGCTTCGCCCGATCAATCGTTGGATTTCCGTGGTACGGCCGTCCATTTTGCCGCCACGTTCGCGGCGTTTACGCGGTTGCGTGCTACCGGGCAACATATTGTATTCTGCCGTGATCCATCCTTTACCTTGTCCGGCCATCCAGCCCGGCACTTCGTCCGATACGCTCGCGGTACATAATACGGTCGTCTTCCCCGCCTGGTACAGCACACTGCCGGGACTACTGCGTGTGAAACGACGCCGTACTTTCACGTCGCGCAACTGGTTTGCACGCCGAGTTGTCTTTTTTGCACTCATTATTTGCCTCGATTATTCCTTGGTTGACTGGCCTGTTTTCGAAGAACTTGTCGCGCCTCGGTTTCTAAGTGTGTAACCG
This sequence comes from Planctomycetota bacterium, assembly GCA_024277285.1. Next base: position 9,021 of record JAJRVM010000012.1, on the reverse strand, counting down.
TTCACGCGGTTCAAGCCACAACCGATTCGTCACGCCGATTGCGGAACCAATACCCCGCCTCAAGCGGCGTCTCGGTTGAAAGACGCGCGGCCAATGTTGAAGCCAACCGCGTCTTGATTCGGCCTCTGCAAAGCGACGGTTAATAGAAAACCTTACGTTCGACCGACGGAAGACGAAGGGCGCGTTGCTGGTAGCCGACCCGTCGTGCTCCCGGCCGGGGCAAGCCCGGCGGAGAGCCTCTTTGTCAGCGTCTATCTGCGTTTATGAGCGGTCCCTTCCCAAATGTGCCGGTCGCGTCCGCGCTTCCCCCAGGCTTTGGAGTATAACGCCTTCGGCGTAGCGATTTCAGAAGCGGGCCAGTTGTCCGTTCCGTTCTTTGCGCTAGACTCTGGACTCTCTCAGCTCTGGACTCTCAGCTCTGGACTCTCTCAGCTCTGGACTCTCTCAGCGCATCACTCGGACAAGTCGCCCACATCGACCGGTAGATCGACGGTGATCGTGGTCCCTCCGGCCGGTTGGCTGTCGATGGTGACATGTCCTCCCAGCAGCCGCGCACGTTCGCGGATCCCGGCCAGCCCGTAGTGTCCTCGTTCGATCTTGTGGGGATCAAATCCAATTCCCCAGTCCTGGATGCGAATTAGCATGCGGCCATCTTCTTCGACCAGATCGATGCGCACCCGATCGCTTCGGCTGTGGCGGCAAGCGTTCCCAAGGCCTTCCTGGATGACTCGGTAGATCGTGTTTTCGAGTACGGGATCGAGGCGTTCAAGGGTGACCTGGTTATGGAACTCGATTTCAGGTCCACCGATGGAGCGCATTTCGTCCAATAAACTTTGCAAGGCGGTTACGACACCAAATTCATCGAGAATCGGTGGCCGCACCCCGCTAATCAATCGGCGCGTCTCGACCAGACATTGTTGCAGCCGTTCGAGCAGTTGGTTGGCGAGCTCTTTTGGGGCATTCGCATCCCGATGCATAGTGGCCTGGCATTGCATGATGGCGGCAACCAGTTGTTGTGCCAGGCCGTCGTGGATTTCGTATGCGATCAGTTTGCGTTCCTGGTCATGCGACTTAAGCAATCGGCGCAGCGTTCGTTGTTCGGCGCGGAGTTTTTCGTCCGCAAGTTTACGATCGGTGATATCGCGAATGACGGCCACCGCGCACCACGAGTTATTGATGCGGGTGGGGGCGAGTGATATTTCGATCGGAAACTCCTCGCCACCCTTGCGCATTGCACGCAATTCAAGCGTGCGTCCCACCGCTCGGCCTTGCCCGGTTTTGAAGAAACGCGCGAGTGCCTTGTTGGCCGTGTCGCGTAGCGAATCGGGCGTCAAGAGATCGTGGATCTCCCGACCGATCGCTTCTTCGGCGGAGTATCCGAACATCTTCGCGGCAGCGGGGTTCCAATGCATTGCTTCCCCACGTGGGTTCATCATGATGACTGCGTCGAGCGCCGCTTCACTGATCGACCGGAGTTTCTCCTCATTGGACCGAATCCGTTCTTCCGATTCTTTGCGTTTCATGACATCCTGCAGGACGGCGAGCAACACGCGTCGTCGTTCGACATGGACAACACTTAGACGCACTTCAGCGGGGAATACGGTCCCGTCGCTCCGCATATGAATCCACTCGAATCGTTGCGTACCTTCGCGCAGTGCATCCGTGATGAAACGGTTGGCCTGGGTAAGCGAGTCGGTCCCGTCCGGTTGCGTTGAAGGGGATATATCGGCCGCGTGTTTGCGAAAGAACTCCTTGTAGCTCTCGATCTGGAAAATCCGCAACGCCGCTTCGTTGCAATCAAAGAAGCTGTTTTCATCAAGGAACATGATGGCATCGTCGGAGTTTCTGTAGAGGCAGCGAAATCGCTCTTCGCACTCGCGTAACGCCGTTTCCACTTGCTGGCGTCGGCGCAGGCTGCCGAGCATGGTCATGGCGACAAAACCGGCTAGCACCAGAGCGCCGAAGACCAGGCCGACCTGCAGCGTGTTGAGGACACCTTGCTCGGTGCGGATGATGTCGTCAGCGGCAGATCTCGTTTCGCGCCCACGCAACGCCAATTGGCGAAAAGCTTCGTCATAGAGCGGATCGGGGTCCGTATTGCCCTGCTCCAGTACCTTCCAACGCGCGCGTGTCAACGTAGTGAAATTCCTCAACTCGACACGCAAGACGGCAAGTTTGCGACGCAGCGGGTCGATCGGGGCCAGGAAGAAACGTCCATGTTCCGTGGAAATGACTTGCACCATCTGCTGAGCGTACCACTCGGTTCGCACAAGGTACTGCTCGACTTCGGCTGGGCTGGCGGCGGGATCCCCATTGAGCACCAATTCGTAGCCCAGATTCGCGCGGACCAATTCCAATTCGATCTGGACCGCGTTCTTGAGCGGTGCGTGCCGCGCACCGGCGATGCGACTCAACTGCTGGACGACCAGCATTGCAATGAGCAGCGTAATGCCACTCAGTGCAAGCGCGATCAGGACCCGTCGTGGTGAAGTCCTCTCGCCAGGGGTGCCGTCTGGAGATTCGATCATGAAATGCGTTTCCGGTCAGGCCCCGCAGGGATTCACTAAGACCATCACGGGCGGCAGGGCCGCCAGCCAATCACGAGCTACCGCGCGGGCAACACAGGTCCGCTTGAGTAGGGCACGCAGTTCGGTCCAAAGACTTTGACGTATCAGCCGCTTTGGGATGCTCTCAAGATCGTTGCCCGAACAGGTGGAGGCAATGCCACCGTTGGGGAGCAACCCATGGCCGAAATCACGCAGTGCTACCCACTATTGGGCACCACGCCCCCCTCGTTGTCAAGGGGGAGATTCGAGATGGTGGCCAATTTCAAAATGTCTAGATGGCGGCGATGCGGACCTCTTCAGTCATCTGATGGAGTCAGGCATGGACGATCGCCGTTGGGGCGTCGACGGGTACTCAGCCGTTGGCGGTATCCAGAAGCCAAGCCACGAGTCCTTTCTGTAGGTGCATGCGGTTGCCTGCCTGCTGCACGATGACGCTTTGCGGGCTGTCGATGACCGTATCCGTGACCTCTTCGCCACGGCGTGCGGGGAGGCAGTGCATGAAGATCGCACGTCCTGGCGCCGCCGCCATCATTTTTGAATTGACCTGATAGGCAGCGAGTGCCTCGGTCCGCTCCTTCTGTTCGTGCTCTTGTCCCATGCTGGCCCAAACGTCCGTGTAGATCGCATCCGCATTCCGTACGGCTCTTGCGGCGTCGGTCGTGACTTCCACGTCAAAACGAGGGAATTCTGTCGACAGGCGTTTCAAGAACGACGTGTCGAATTGGTATTGCGACGGTGACGCGACGGTGAAGCGGACTCCCGTGCGTGCCGCAGCGATGGCCAGGCTGCGCGCGACGTTGTTGGCATCGCCGATGTAGGCCAGTGTGAGTCCTTCAAGTTTTCGGAAGTGCTCGCGCATGGTGAATAGATCGGTGAGCGCCTGACAGGGATGATACTGATCGGTCAGACCGTTGATGATGGGGCATGTCGAGTACTTTGCCAGTTGCTGGACACGCAAATGGTCCTTTGCGCGGCAAACCACGACATCAACGTACTGGCTCAATACCCTGGAGAAGTCGGCAGGCGATTCGCGATGCCCCCATCCAACATCCGCCCCCAGGTACATACTGGTACCGCCCATGTGTGCAAAGCCAGCCTCGAAGCTCACACGCGTTCGTAGCGATGGTTTTTCAAACAACAGCGCCATCACATGACCGGCGAAACGCGCTTCCCGCGTGCCCCCTCGCAGTGCTTTCTTGAGCGCTTCGGCAAGGACGAAGATCTGTTCGATATCGGCTTCGGAAAGGTCGAACAATGACAGTACATGTCGCATAATGCTTATTTCCTTGTCTGTTCGGCGACAAATCTGGTCGCCGTCCGCGGTAACCCTGCCCGGTTATTGGGCGGCACTTTGCAATACGGCACCTAGCGTGTCGCAGCCTTCATCAACCTGCTCGGCCGTTAGAGTCATGGCTGGCAGTAGTCGCACGATGTTCCCCTGCGTGCAATTGACCAACAAGTTACGTTCTAAACAGGCCGCGACGGTCGGCGCCCCGTCGATCGTCAGTTCGATACCGATCATCAGGCCGACGATGCGAACCTCGCGAATGATCGAGCATGATTCTTGCAGCGTTTCAAGTCGTTGGCGAAACTGGTCGCTTAGCCTCTGCGCTTGATCGAGCAGGTTATCTTGCTCGATGGTCTCGATGGTCGCAATTCCGGCCGCAGCCGCGATCGGATTGCCGCCGAACGTGGCGGCATGCATCCCCGGACGCAAGCTTGGCGCGATCTCGGGCGTCGTTAGCATCGCGCCGCCAGCGATACCACCGCAGATTGCTTTGGCCAGGGTCATGATGTCCGGAGTGACGTTGAAGTGCTGGTAGGCAAACCAACTGCCGGTTCGTACGCAGCCGGTTTGAACTTCGTCAAAGATCAGTAGCAAATCGTGTTCGTCCGCCAATGCGCGGAGTCCCGCTAGGAAACCCTCGTCGGGAATTCGTACGCCCCCCTCGCCCTGAATCGGCTCGACCATCAAGGCGCAGGTCTCGCCGTCAATACGTTGGGCGACTGCATCCAAGTCGTTGAACGGCGCGTAGACGAACCCCGCCATCAGCGGGCCAAGGCCCTCGTGGTACTTGGGTTGTGCGGTCGCAGTGGTTGAACCGAGCGTTCGCCCGTGGAACCCCCCCTCGAACGTGATGATCTTGTATTTTTCGGGAGGTGAGTGGAGACGCGCCAACTTGATCGCGGCTTCGTTGGCCTCGGTGCCCGAATTGCAGAAGAAAGCTTGCCCACCAAAACTCCGCTGCGACAACAATTCAGCCCAACGTCCCTGCAAGTCAATGTGCCAACTGTTGGGGACGTGGATCAACGTGCTGACCTGATGTTGGACGGCCTCAACAACACGTGGCGGGCAGTGCCCAAGTAGATTGCAGCCCCAGCCGGGGAAGAAGTCAAGGTACCGGTTCCCTTCGCTGTCCCAAACGTAACAGCCTTCGCCACGTACCAGATTGATCGGATAACGGCCGTAGTTCGGAATGACATATTGCTCGAACAATGCGACTGTTGCTGCGGAATTACTAGATTCTTGGGAAGCCATCAACTGTTCCTTTCGGACATCTCACTCGACCGTCGTTTTCATTCGAGCCCAAACCACCAACGCCTCGCGGCGACCAGCTCAAGCCTGCATAGACACGCGTCTGACGCCGACGGTTCACTGCTATGAGTTCGGGTGTCAACGTCGGCCCCGTCAAGTTTGGCCCCGTCGCAAGGCAACCGGCAATGCCTCGCACGCCCCATGCTCGCCCTTAACCTGCATCACGAAAAATCTGGGTGCCGACCCCCCGCGTGGTGTAGACTTCCAACAACAGCGAATGACGCAATTGGCCGTCGATAATGTGGACCTTGTACACGCCTCGTTCTAATGTCTCCAGGCATGCCTCAACTTTCGGAATCATTCCCGATTCAATTGCCCCCTGCTCGATCAGTCGGCGGGCCTCCGTCGCACTGAGCGAGTGGATGAGTGATTTGGCATCGGACTTGTCTCGTCGGACACCATTCACATCGCTCAGGAAAACCAGCTTCTCGGCACCCAACGCCTGCGCCACTGCCGTTGCGGCGGTGTCGGCATTCACGTTGTATTTTTGTCCAGCTTCGTCAATGCACATGGACGGAATAACGGGCACCTGGCCTGCGTAGCAAAGGTTGCCGATGACGGTTCGGTCCACGCGCGTGACGCGTCCCACGTGTCCCAGGTCAATTGCGTCGCCGCGCTCGTCGCGCAGGATGATCTTTTCCCCGAACAACACGTTGGTTGTGCGGAAGTTCAGGTTCATCGCACGCCCACCGTATTCTTCGATCCGGCGTGCGATTCCCTCGTTGGTCTCCGTTGCCAATACCTGCTCGACGATTTGCAGCGTCGCGTCATCCGTGTAGCGTCGTCCATGAATGAACCGCGCTTCGATTCCGGCTTCGCGCATGGCTCGGCTAATTGCCGCGCCGCCGCCGTGGACGACGACCGGACGCATGCCGACCGTCTCCATAAACACGATATCGATAAGCACATGGCGTAGTGCCACGTCGTCCTGCATCACACTGCCACCGAGCTTGATGACCATGACCTTGTCACGAAACTGGCGGATCCAGCCAAGTGCTTCGATTAACGTATCTGCTTTGGCGATCGCTTATTCCAACGAAATGCCTTTCGCGCAATGGGGCACCGTGACCACGACTCTGTCGCGTCGCGGGAAAACAGATCATTGTAGCGCCGGCAGACGAATCGTGTCAACGAGCGGTATGTGACGACGCGAGATTAGCAGAGTCGCCGGCTGGGCGTTCCGTTTTCGCCCCACTGGATGCGAGTGCCGGTTCGTGGCAATATGGTGAGGGGTTGGCACGCCAAAGAATAAGTACAATTGCCTTCTTGTGGCTGAATTGCATTTAGCCTGCAAGGGGGGGGGCGTGGCGGGGCTGGCGGTTAGGTGGGCCATTTTTCATCTACTATTTACCGAGCGAGCAAGTTGATGACGAAACGATTGGCGATTGTTCTGGCGGCGGGTAAGGGGACGCGGATGAAATCGGATCTTCCGAAGGTTCTCTGTCCCGTGCGCGGCCGTCCCATGATCCACTTCGTGCTCGAGTCGCTGCGTGCCAGTGGCGTCGCACAGATAGTGGTCGTTGTGGGCTACCGCGGAGATTTGGTCCGTACGGCACTGGCGGGGCAGGCCGACTTGGAATATGTGGAGCAGACGGAGCAATTGGGGACCGGCCATGCGGTGAAGGTGTGTCGGGATCAACTGACGCGGCACGATGGCCCGGTGTTGATTGTGACGGGGGATTCGCCGTTAACTCAGGCCGAATCGGTGTCGGCGCTATTTCAGGAGTTCGACACGGGGAAACCTGTTTGTGTGCTCGGCACGCTGCACAAGGCGAACCCGCACGGGTTGGGGCGGATCGTACGCGACGCGGATGGCGAATTTGCGGCGATTGTCGAGGAGAAGGATGCGACCGACGAGCAACGTGCCTTGACCGAGGTCAATATGAGCACGTACGTGTTCGATGCGCAGAAACTGGTCGGTGCACTCGACCAATTGACCGACTCGAATCAACAGAAAGAATATTACATTACCGACTGCCCGGGCATCTTGAGAGCTCAAGGGGACGGTGTTCGGGCGTTACCGGTGTTAAAGCCGTGTGAGGCGTTGAGCGTCAATACGGTAGAAGACCTGGCGGTTGTCGAAGCTGAAATGCAGAGGATGGGGCTCTAGATGCGCGAACTAAAAATCTTCTCCGGCAAGGCGAATCAGCCGTTATCCAAGGCGATTTGCGGGTTCTTGAACATTCCGTTGGGAGCGATTTCCTTGGGGAAGTTCCCTGACGGCGAGAATTTCTGCAAGATCGAGGAGGATGTGCGTGGCCGTGACGTCTATTTGATTCAGCCGACTAGCCCGCCCGTGAACGATAACCTGATGGAGCTGTTGATCATGATCGACAGCTGCAAACGTGCCAGCGCCGATCGAATTACGGCAGTCATGCCCTATTTCGGCTATGCGCGACAGGATCGGAAAGACGAAGGGCGGACTCCGATTACCGCCAAATTGACCGCCAATCTGATTACCCGCGCCGGGGCCGATCGTGTCTTGGCGATGGATCTGCATGCTGCTCAGATCCAGGGCTTTTTTGACGTTCCGGTTGACCACCTTTACGCTGCTCCCGTCCTAAACGAACATTTCCTTGAATTGGGGTTGGCGAGCGACGATATTGTGGTGGTCAGTCCGGACGAGGGGAGTATCAAGCGTGCGAGCGGGCACGCGAAGCGTCTGGGAGGCGTGTTGGCGATTGTCGACAAACGCCGCGCCAGTGCCATGGAAACGACGCAGGAGAACATTATTGGTGGGCCCATTGAGGGGCGTGTGGCCTTGATGTTCGACGATCTGATCAGTACGGCCGGTTCGATTTGTGGTGCGGCGCGCCTGGTTCACGACGCGGGAGCACGCGAGATTCATGTTGCTGCGACCCACGGGCTACTCTGTGGCCCAGCCATCGCGAATATTCAGGACGCGCCGATCGCCAGTGTCGTGGTTACCAACAGTATCGAGCTGATGCCGGATCAGCTGGTTCCGCAGGTGAAAGTGCTTAGCGTCGCACCCTTGCTGGCCGAGGCGATCAAGCGAATTCACCACGATCAATCGGTCAGTGCGATGTTCAGCGAGCAAGCGGACTAGGCTTCGTCTCAAAACGTCTTTTCGCGCGGCAAAACCATGCTATTTTCAGCAGATTACGCGAAACGCAAGGTGGTAAATACGAGTTTTGAGACGAAGCCTAGTCCGCTTGCGCAGAATTCAGCGACCAACGGGAGCGGGACAATGTGGTCCGAGCGGTAGCTCGCATTTGGTTGGCGGCCCTGCCGCCCTGCGCTCTTCCTGCACTACTTATCTTGAGGTGCGCGTCGAAACACGGCCACGATATCTTCGACCGGCACGACAAACAGCTGGTTATCCGGTTCAAAGTCGACGGGGATCGCGTTTTTGGGGTGAAACAGGATGCGGTCGTATTGACGTAACGGAACGTCTTCGTCGTTATCGACTTGCGTCGAGATAGTGACAATGCGTCCGGTGATCGTTGGGATTTCGGCGGCGTCAGGCAGGGCGATTCCCCCCTTGGTTTCCCGTTTCGGATCATCTTTGCGCACGACCACGCGCGCCCCGATTGGCTCAACGTACTCCATGACGTTTTTTCGCGACTTGGCCATGGCTTACCTTCATCGATGGTGTTGGAACACGTAAAAACCTGTTGGCAGGCGCGATCGCGCGACGCCGGTCACACTGCGCGGAAATCTATGGTGCGGAGCGCATTGGGAGGCTTTCGCAAGCGGCCCGATGCTGCGGCACCGGAAGGGGGTGCCCACGTCCCTGCCGGCTGGCAGGTGGGCCGTCGCACGCATCGCTCGTGCCGTTACGGGAAAGTCCGCGGTCAAAGTACTCGGTGCATGCTTTTTCCGCAAGAGAACTGGTTG
>JAJRVM010000142.1 GCA_024277285.1 Planctomycetota bacterium | reverse complement strand
GGGCACGAGGGGGCGCCGGCTGTTCAACAGCCGGTAACGGTTCATCGCGGACGTGACGCTTTTCGGCCCGAGTTTTCGCGCGATTAGCTCGAAGCATGGCAAACGGCCACCTGATCGGAAGCCGTTCCACCCCGCGCTGTTCTTTGCCCGTCATCTTCTTTGCCCTTCGCTCCCGTTGCACTCATGGACGACGCGTCTGGTGGTGCTCCTTGGGGGCAAAGAAAATGATGGGCAAAAAAGAACAGAACGGTCCGTGTCCTTCTTGCCCGTGGCATTGCTGCCCTCGGTTGCTAGCTGCTCGCGCCCGGCACCTCAGTCGGTGGGTGAATTGTACCCGGTCGGCGGGGAGCAGGCCAAGCGAAATCGGGCAAGAAAATACCCCATTCCTTGGTCATCTGCCACAGGTGGTGGCGAGCGCTGTTCGCACACGCATCGTATTGGCCACGCTCGCCTTGATGCGGCCTCGGCTCAAGCGGCGGTGTGGTGGTGAACTGCTTGCTCGGCCGTTGCTTGGGTGTCTTTGACTAACCCAGGGTTGCGCTTCGTGGCTTCGCCACTGCGCTGCACCCTGGGCTTCCATAGCGCGGCCCTTATCAGGGCCGCCCGCTGCAACACCGTGCCACTCGGACGATGCCATCTCGGTGTCACATTACATTTTGTGGCGGCGCGATGGCAATAGATGGCTTTGCAGAGGAAAGCTTGTCCATGATCGAGACGCACTGTGGTACGCCGCTCCGCGGCGAGTCGCGCTATGCGGAAGTCATGCGTGTGCCACTGCATGATCAGACGCGTTCTCCATCACAAAGTGTGTTGCCCATCGGTAGACGTTACCAACGGGCCGCCACACGGATCACGCAGTGCGCGCCGCCAAGGGAGTCCCCAATCGCGATGGAGAATCGGTCGGCATCGCGCACTGCGCCGCCGAAGCGGCGACGACTTGGATGACCGTTGCATAGGACGCTGTTTTCCGCCACCTTGGCGAACGTGCGCCGGTGCAGTGGCACAGACGTCATCGAACGCTTCCCAAGGGCACATGCTGCCGAGTGGTTTTCATAACAAACGGAGATACGGTTTTTGGGGCTATCGCGTGAGGACCGAGAACCTCGCGCTGATCCGCGGCCAGATGGGCGTGGCGCCGGTGGTGCCCGAGACCGCCGAGGGCGACGAGCAGGAAGACGAGGAGCGTGAAAAGCCGCGGCACTGTGCGGTCTGCAAGGCCGAGCTCACGCACCTTTGCGGCACGCATCGGCCGACCGTGCCGGTGGTGTTGGACATGCTGTGGGAGGACATGGCGGCGGCGTTGGACGCCTGGCCGAACTCCTACCGCGTGCGCACGTACGAGCAAATCTTCCTGGCCGGTCGGTGGCAGCGCGCCGAAGAGCGGTTCGAGGCGGTGCGCGGACAGTCGCACTTTCAAGAGGGACAGGCCCAAGGACCCAGCCCGCAAAGATCCAGCCCGGAGCAACAGAGTGCCGCCGTTCAGAGCCGAGATCCACCCCCACCGGTGGCGCCAACAGCAGGCGATTGCGCTGTCGTGACACGCATCGCACCGCCTTGCTCAAACCAGAAAGGGCAGCCAAACGCATGACCGACCGGTTTTCAAAGCGTTTTGCATGCCACCGCGCTACCGGTGCGCCTCGACTGACGCGCAACGCCGTCAGCATGACCGGTTCTTGTCACATTCGACGTGCCCCGCGCCGCGTTTCACGCCCGGCAATAAAAAAACGCCCACTCCGGGCGTCTTCCCCCTCGCTTGGACTCACTCGTAGCCGAAAAACGCGCGCGTTACTTGTCCCTAATATATAGAGTCACTCGCGATTCTCGCTCTTCTCCACTCCCCCCGCCTGCCGGTCACCCTGCGCGCTCTCGAATGGCACACGGTCAGGTTCAGCACCTATTCTTGTTCTTGGAACAGACACTAGCGACCTCGTGAACGAAGGCGTTCTTGCAAGTCCTCCCAGACGCGATTCAGCTCGACCGCATCAAGCTCTTTCAATTCGTCGACGTCCGCTATCGGATCGCCCACAATGCGCTGAAGCGTAACGATACTCCCAACCAAGACCCCTCGAGCTTCACCCTCTTCTCGACCCTCTTCTCGACCCTTTTCAAGACCCTTTTCAAGACCTTCTTGGCGCGCGCCATCCAGGCCCCACTGGTAGTCACGCAGCGCCTTCTCACGCTGATCGTACATGGCTCGGTCCTCCGTCTTCTCACATATCTTCTCGATGACCGTGATCGCTTGATCGAATTCCACGCCAGGCAATAGCTGACGCAGTTGCTCGGAATCGTAGCGGTCCGCGTACAAGAAGAAGAATGCCCATTGCTCAATCTTACTGGCCGTGCTTATTGTTGCCGCGTCTAAATTATACTTCACCAACTCGACCGTGTGTACCTCAACCATGTCGCCAAGTTCCCGGCCTTGCTCCGGATCGCAGAATCGGAACCGGTGATGCGCGACCTCCGTGTCCCTGAAAATCCGATTGCTCAACAAACATATCGAAATGGCCGGTTTCAGGGAGGGGTAGCCGCAACCCGATTCGAGTTGGTCAACGAAAAGGCTGCAAGCATAGTAGACCAACCGCTGCATCAAGCCGCTGACAACCGCGACCTGCATCTCGATATTCAGCAATCGGCCCGTCGCGTCCCGGGCGCGGATATCCAGCACGATCAGCTTGTCATCCGCGAAGTCCTGGTAGCTGAACGGATTGAGGATCTCGACATCGGTGATCGGCGCTGGTAATGCGAGAATCGCATTGAGCAGTCCGAGCAGGGACTGCGGGCTTTGTGGAACGCCAAAGATCTTCTTGAAGGCAAAATCGACCGTCGGTTTGATCCCCATTGCCATGGCGGCTTCCTTGTGGGTTGAGTTACGTATTCTCGTAGACGTTCGACGGTTTCATTCTACCCGACGGTCTGGAGCCGTGCCACTAACCTCGCGATCGTCAGAGGCGATGGCGACCAGTGGACGAACCGTGCCATTGCATGGTCGAACGCGTGTTTCGTCGCAAAACCCGTCGGCCAATCATAAGCCGTGGTCACTCGTCGCCGCATTGATCACGCAGTGCCGCGGCGCGTACCGATTCTCGATTTGCAATGGACAATCGCTTGCCGCTTCGCACGGCGTGTGAAAACGACGCCCCTTCGCTTATCTCCCCACGAGCAACTCGTGTGCGAGTAGAGAACCGTTTGGTGTCCAGTCGCGAAGGCTGGACTCAACACGTGACGCCAGATCGGCAGTAATCGTGACGCGTATATGGCATACAGTGCGAGCTGCGAGTAGGCGACAAAGCCGCCTTGCCCATTCCGCCCAGTCGCCCGGCAGAAGTGTGCCAGTCCTCCTTCTTCGCAATCAGGTTCATCACCTATTCTTGTTCTTGGGACGAATCATGCAAACGCCACCGTTCAGCGCGCATCCCGCCAGAGCATCCTGAAAAAGTCTCCTGCACTCACAATGCGTCATGCAAGCGTACTATCCCAACACGTGATGTCTGGTATTCAACCCCGCTTTTTCAGGATACTCCTCTGGGATAGCGGTTAACCGCATCTGCTAACTCCTCAACCCGGCGCTATAACCCCGGTGCCATAGCTAATATCTAAAACGACCTTGTGACAACACTGCATCGGAGCCTGCGGGGGCAGGTGTTTGGCGCGATTGCTGACCGTCGGACCGCTTATTATTTGCCTCGCGCGCGGGGGCGCGCGAGGCACTTTTGTCATGTCAAAGATCGGTGGGTGAATTGTACCCGATCGACGGACGACAGGCCAAGCGAAATCGGGCGAGAAAACACCCCTTTCCTTGGCCATCTGCCGCAGGTGGTGGCGAGCGCGGTCCGCACACGCATCGTATTGGCCACGCTCGCCTTGATGCGGCCTCGGCTCAAGCGGCGGTGTGGTGGTGAACTGCTTGCTCGGCCTTTAGCGTGGTTGCGGGGAGGGCGCATTAGCCTGCCAAACTGGTTCCCCTGCCTGACGAGCAGGCAAGGGGCTTCCTGTGTTGGCACTTCCAACACGCACGGCGCTCTTTGTGCGCCGTGCGGTGAGGGAGAGTGATGCCGTTAGGCGGGGCTTACGACGCGGAGCGTCGTACCACAGTGCGTCGCAGCACACTCTTCAAAAAGCCCTTGGCGGCCGCCAAGGGGCGAGCGAGCTGCGATGGAGTTGGCGTTGGAACGGAGGGAACGGAGGGAACTTGCTCGGTGGGTTCCTTGCGGGTGAGCCGTCCTGGGTGCGTGTTGGCATGCACCTCGCAGAGCTTATCGATCGATACGTGCGTGTAGATCTGCGTGGTCGTCAGGCTCTCGTGCCCCAGAATGGCCTGCAGGTGGCGGATATCGGCACCGGCCGAGTGCATCAAGGTCGCGGCCGTGTGGCGAAACAGGTGGCACGCGCCCTTTTTGGTCACGCCCGCCTGGTTCATGTAACGACGCACCCGCATCGAGAGATCGTTGCTGTGCAGTTTGTTGCAACGTCTCACGAGTTCGTACTCTGCTGGCAAGCAAGCGCTCAACGGCAGCGGACCAGAGGTAACCGAGTGGCAGCTCGTTTTGGTTGCGGCCCTGTCGCCCGGTTGAGGTGACGAACAACAATCGCTACGCCGAGTCGCGGGTCAGCTTGGGGCGCGCTTTGCCCAGGTACTTGTCGACCCAGGCTAACGCGAGCTGGCCGATCGGCGCGAAGTGGATGCCGCTATAAGCTGCCGCTTCGGCTGCGGCGCGCTCCAGAACTATACTCCAGGCTTGGGAGTACAACGCCTTTGGCGTAAGGAATCGTCGCCCCCCATGAATACTGCTGCGAAAATGTTGTACAGTGTTGCCCGTTGGGGCTTTTTGGTCTTTTTTGTGCGGAAAAACGCCCCCTCAGGGTTACGCCAATGCTCGCAAGAACTCGCATTGGCTGCACCCTGGGCTCGTATAAGGCTCCGCCTTCGGCACGGAAGAGGCAAGAACACGGTTGATCGTTTGTGAACAGTTTCTGGACTACCGAATCCCCCCGCCGTGGCTCAAACCGCGTGAGCCGTTACAATCGGTGGTCTTGCCGGATAATACGGCGTGTAGGAATGTGGGCGCGCGCCAGCCTATCGGGTGGCAGGAGGCGATCACCATGACGCGTTGAATTGTCTCCCGGCCACGTCATTCCTAGAACCTGATACACGAATCGGCTGGTCCGTGGAATTGTTTGCTCTTGGCCATACCCGCCGATGGTTCTTGGCCGGTTCCTATTGATTTGTTTACGATTCGCTCGCTGAAATGGGCAATACAAACAGATGCGTGAAGGTTGCGAATGTCCTCTGACCAGTGGGATATCGACGTTAGTTTCCAGCAAGCTCGCTTCCCAATTGAGCTGAACTTGCCCGACGCGAGTGATGACTTTCTTGAAGATGCTCGACAAGCTGTTCGCCGTGAGTTTCGCGAGTCGACGAAATGGAAGCGGCTGAAGTGCCGCGTTGTTACTCTGATTTCAAAATCTGAAACGGGCAATGTCTATGCGTTGACGGTCGGTCATTCGGTTGAATTCGACTGGACATGGGAAGGTGCGACCGCTTTTCGTCCGCTTCTAATGAAGGACTTTGAAGATAACCAGAAGACGCTCTTTGACAGCGAATGGGAAGACGCGGAGATCGACGACTCGATCATCTGGTCAGGTGAAGTATTGGAAGTTGATGAGGCAACGGGGCGGATTTTCATTGTTATTTCAGATTCCGAGTCTCCTCCGCGGCGTGGTTCGTTCTATGTTCGCCCGTTCGAGTTCCTGGCATTCCTGGACGCTGTCTACAACGAGCCTGCTTTTGAAGTGATTCGCGGGTTGGTGCCGCGTCGCCTGGCAGCGGCGATTGGAGGCGTTCACCCCGAGGTCTCGAACTTCCGGCCAGTTGGCCTGAACGAACTGAATCACTGCTGGCGGAAATCGTGGAGCGTTCTATGAGGACCGCCAGGTACTGGGAAGACATACATTACCGGGCAGCAGGTGGCACGAGTCTTGCGGGACGAGACAGAACGCATTCTCGTCATATCGACAACGAATCGAGCAACCGACGCCGCGGCAATTGCGACGGGCAATGCGGCCAAGACCGTGGCTCGCGAGGACCTGCATACAGGCAAAATCCTTCGCATTGGGAAGGGAGGGGCGTTGAAGACGTTCGAGGCAACTCAACTGACAGACATGCTGCGCGGTACGGAAACGGAGTTTCTGGCTCGCATTGATGAACTGTTCGCGCAGCTTGCTCGTGCCCAGGCGTTCGAGGAGAAGGCCTTGCTGCGAAAACAGGCGAAGGAGCTGCGTCTGGAGATGCGAGACACGGCGTTGCGCAACTTTCTCGACCAAGATGTTCGCGTCGTGATCAGTACGGCATTCAAGGCCACGGCCTTCTTGAACTACCAAGGAATCAAGGAAGACTTGGGAGACGGGTTTGCACCATTTACGACCGTCTTCATCGACGAAGCGGGGTTGGTATCACGCGCCGCCATCGCGGCGCTCTCTTTACTGGCAAGTCGACGCGTGATCCTGGTGGGCGACTCCAAGCAACTCGCCCCCATTAGTCGGCTCTGTCGCATTCTGCCGCCTGCGCAAGGAAACTGGCTCGCCAGCAGCGGGTTGAGCCACCTGGACGACATTACAGCGAGTCGCGTTGGCGTCCACGTCCTCCGCGAGCAACGCCGTATGCACCCGGCAGTCTGTTCGGTGATCTCAACCTATCAATACGATGGTTTCCTCGAGACGGCTCCGGAAGTTGTCCAACGCCAATACAAACTGCCCCATCTTTTGGCGAACTAGCCGCGAGCAATCTGGTACGCGCTGGACAACGACAACGATGATCTTTCGTCAATTCGGGCGGAACGCGGGCCGGGCAATCACAGTTGGATACGTGCCATAACGCCTCGCGTCCTGGATAAGTTGCTGTTGAACGACCCCACGATGGTGACGGCGCGTGGACTGTTCATCTCGCCGTTCAAGGCGCAGGCCAAGTTGATTCACTCGTACCTCGCCAGCAACTTCCTGCATTCATGGACAGCCTCGACGGTCCATAGCCAGCAGGGATCAGAAGCGGACATTGTCATCTTTGATGCGGTCAACGCCGGCAGTTACAGTTGGCCGTACGACGAATGGAAACGACTTGTCAACGTGGCCTTGAGTCGCGCGCGCGAGTCGATCATTGTCCTGGCCAGTCGGGCCGAAATGGAAGAGCCATATATGTGCCCGCTTCTGAAGCAGCTTGCGCCTCGCGTTCTCTGGCAGCGCGCGGGCGAATCGATTTGGCGCCAAGTTGCCGCGCAAACAGAGTTCTCATTGCCGGCCAGGGTCTCAAACGCCAATCCCTACTCGCTCGGCAACCAGCTTGCTCGGCGCAAGGAATTGCGGCCTGTGCTCTCGCACGAACAACAACGATTGTGTGGCTTGGAGCTTGATGGAAAACCACGGCTCGTCCGAGGCGTCGCGGGCAGTGGCAAGACCGTTGTTTTGGCACATTGGCTCATGCAGGCCGTCAAGCAAACAGAAGACGAGCCTGACGTGCGGATTTGGGCTGTCTTTGCCAATCGCTCGCTTCAATCACTAATCGGCAGTTCGATCGAGTCGGTTTGGGCGCGAGAAACAGACGGGAGACAGTTTCCCTGGGAACGCGTGTCGTTGCATCACGTCAGGGAGATCCTGGCCGTGTTGCTGCCCGAAGTTGGGCTGTCGATGAACTCGTTTGGGTTCGAGTACGACGAGGCTGCCAAAGCCTATCTCGAACGACGCCCCTGTGAGAGTATTAGCGCACGTTGTAATGCCCTGTTTATTGATGAGACTCAGGACATGGGGCCAAACACACTGAAACTGCTGTCGGCCATCGTCGAACAGCTGGATCGCAACGACGATAACAGCCGAGCAGTTCGTCTGTTTTACGATAACGCCCAGAATATCTATGGTCGCGAGACGCCAAAGTGGTCGGAACTCGGGTTGGATATGCGCGGTCGTTCGACGGTCATGAAAGAGAGTTTCCGAAGCACTAAACCGATCACCGAGTTTGCCTTGAACGTGCTTTATCGGCTCCAACCTCCAGAGAATGATGCCGATCACAGAGAATTGGTCAAACGAGGATTGGTTGAGCGTAAGCGACAGCACGGCGCAAGTTGGTGGACGGTCCGGTTCAACCAGATC
Organism: Planctomycetota bacterium; assembly: GCA_024277285.1. The sequence goes on along the minus strand of JAJRVM010000142.1, from coordinate 3,467 downwards.
GATGGCCCGAAGCCAGAATTCCATCAGTACTTGACTCTGGACAGGGAATTCGAAGCGATTGGCAACTATTGCCGCGATCTGATCGAACAACAGGGAGTCAAACCGTCTGATATCTGCTTGCTCTACAACGGCAAGAGTACCCCCGCTTGGCTGAGGGCCACGGTCGCGCCACGGCTTGCTGATTTGGGCGTGGAGCTTACCGTGCAGACCAACAAACCGTTTGAGCGAAGTGACCACATGCTGTTGGTGACTACGGCGCATTCGTTCAAAGGTTACGATGCTGAAGTGGTTATTATCCCGGCAGTCGACCAATATATGGCCAAAGGAAAGGGCGTCTTGGCCAACAGTCTTTATGTGGCCATGACTCGGGCACGCTCGATCCTGACGTTGTTCTCACAAACGATGGTTTCGCCGGACGCCCGGACACTTTACCGGATCCTCGACGATTGCCTCGCCAATCTGACGGAACACCCTCTCGTCGAGTCGGAGACGAGCGCGCTCGACGACCTCCACGAGATGCTTAATCTTGTCGGCAAGGAACATCGCAGGTGGCTGTGGAGTATATGGAATAAGTTCAATGTATCGCAGGAGCCTTTGATCAGCTCAAGCGGTGAGGTTATCGCCGAACCGCTGTTCTGGTTCAAAGCGGATGACCATGTCCACGCATGCTTCGGAACCGAACTGCCTCGCCAACGGGTCTTGCAACGCTTGGAAGACCTTGGTGTCGAGTTGCTTCGCGTCGGCGACGAGAGTGTCGAACGCTCGTGAAATGGCGGAATCTCGTGAAATGATGGGATAATGCCCGAAAGGGCGCGCGCATTACCGCTTTCCTGCAATTATTAGCGTCTTTTCGTGTTTATCAGCGGTCCGTCCTCTTAAACCGCAGTGCTTTTCCATCGCGTCACTGCGCGCTGGTGCCCCGACAAATGGCTTGAAGCTATCGGAAACTGCTTACTGGTTGGCTCTCACTTGCCTCAGATTCGCTCGCATTCGATTGAGCGCCTTCAAGAGTTCACAGACAAGGCGTTTCAGCTGGTGTCTTTGCTCCCACCGCTGTTTGGCCGCATCGCCGCCAGCAAGTTGCGGCATGCAGGCGTCGTCGAACAGCAAGCAGTGCTCGACCAACTCGGCGATCGTCTCACGCAACGAATCGAGGTTGCTCAGAAGCCTGGACGCCGAATTCACCGTGTCCTTCCGCGCCGCCGGCGCCCGGCCTTTCGCAGTGTGTTCCCTTTCCTGCGCCGCAGCGAAACGCAACAAGAACGCCGCCGTGATTAGAGTATGCTGAGCCCGCGCCTCGGCAACCGCCGCACGATAGTATGCTTCCGGTACCGCAGCCAGTTTCTGCCACCGTGTTGATTGGTTTTGAGTTATGCCGAACTCAGTGAGTCGCCTGCGGGTGCCACGCCCGTACGCCTTTTGGTTGCCCCCACGCAGCGACAAGGACTCGATAATGTTGCCAGCGGCGCGCTTCGACCGCAGCTTCAATTCCACCGCCATGTTCCGAACGGCGATCGTTGCGTTGGCATGGTTGACGTGCACCCTGATCGATTCCGCTTTCTCCCGAATCTCGCTGGCTCTGCCAAGCAAGACCCCGGTCGAAGGCTCGTCCATGGCCAGACAGCAGCGGTCAGCGCAATCGGAAGAGAAGGAAGGGACCTCCACACAATGGCCGTTTACGTATTTCGGTGAACTCGACATGTGGCGTATTCGCATAGGTGAATCCTCGTTAAATAGGGCAATTGTGGGGGAGGAGCTTCCCGCATTGTGCGGGGAAATCCCAAATGCCCCACACTGAACTGTGACATGAGACGCTGTGACGTAAATTGCCAATTGCCGAAATAACGGGCGCGCAAAATCGAAAAGTTTTTGACACCACTGAGTTCACGCGAGATACTGGGCGGACCCAAGTCCTGCTCGAATCTGCTTGAACGATGTGATGGGCCGCAGCCGACGCAACATTGCCGGCCACCAACGCCGATCTGGAGCGAGCTCGAATCACCGCCCAGTGGAGGGGAATAGAAAACGGCGGTTCGGTGTTGGAGAATGGAACCGGAAGCTGCGGTGAGACGGTGCCCCGCCCTGGAGAAGATCAATGAAACGCGATTCGAACGGCTTTGCTAGTCTGATTGCTCAAGTCCGTGTTCAGTCCTGACGCAATCGAACGCTTGATCGGCGATCGGTCCGATATCAGCACTGCCGCCGCAATCCTGACCAAAGGCGATGATGACGACAATAGTGGGAACGAAGACCACCAGATCAAGGATTATGCCAGCAAACAGTTCGCCTACTATACGGTCGATGTGAAAACGGATAACTCGGGCGCCGGTACGGGCGCCGATCCGAAATGCGTGACCGTCTGGGCCGCCTCGGGCGAGAACCTGCAACGCACCTACGGTGGTACCGATGTGGATGAAGTCGATAGTGTTGCTGGCAAGTACATGCTTAAGAGTGAAACTGTGGGCAGTTGCTCGAGTTGTGGCGGTGGCACGGGAGGCGTTACTTATGACTACTTCTATATGCAGATCGATCACGGCACGGCCGATCCAAATGAAGTCGTGTATGTCGTCGTGGAAGATATCAGTGATGGTGACGGCAACGGTATTCGTCGTAACGTGTATGGATTGAGCCACTCGGGACGCCGCCTGCGCGAAGTGACCATCACCGACCCCACGGGAACACCGGAATTCTGGTGCAAGAGCTGGAAACTCGAGGAGTCGGGCCAGAAGCTCAATCGCCTGGCAGAGTACCGCACACCGGCCGCGCACAACGTCAGTTCCTCGACCGTCGACGAGTTCCTTAACCCGTCGAACAACGGCGATTACAGCAACGACAATACGACACTCAACGCCAGCAGCGGTGTGATCCGCGTCTACTCCTACAACTCGGCGGGCGATCGGACCGATGTCAAAGTGAAGAAGGGACGCACTGGCACCGCCTATTACCTGTCGGCCAGCGACTACCAGGGCGGTACCAACGAGAATCAGCAGCACCTGCCGACCTACCAGTATCAATACCCGTCCCAAGAGACCAGCCGCACGGCCGCCTCGCGCATTACCACCCAGTACAGCTACACGTTCTGGACCGGAACCGATACGATCAAGACACGTACTACCACGCTGCCGACCGTTGCCAGTAGCGAGAACGGCTCGGGTGCGGCAACCACGACGGTTGACTACTACGATGATCGTGGCCGGCTGCGCTGGCAAAAAGATGCTGCCGGTGCCGTGACCTACCACTCGTACCATCCTGAAAACGGCCGCCTTGCTTACACGGTTCGGGATGCCGATCCCAGCGCGCTGCCCAGTTCGGCCGACAGTAACTCGACCAAATGGGTCGCGTCAACCGATGGCTCGGCTTCAAGTAACAAGCCGACCCGCGGCAGCGGACTGCCCACCGCGATCGAACAGGTGACGCGCAAAGAATTCGACGATCAGGGACGGGTCGAACTCAGTGCGACCGAAGAT
>JAJRVM010000141.1 GCA_024277285.1 Planctomycetota bacterium | reverse complement strand
GGTCCGCGTCGAAGCCACAGTCGACTTCATAACCGCGATCGAGAATCGCGCGGAGCCAGAGAGGGTTGGGGCATGCTCCCGAGGTAGAGATGCAGACTCGGTCAGGATAGAGCATGTAACAGCTGATGGCATCGATGGCCGATTCACCGAGTACGACCCGCGTTGGGCCTTGTGCGCCGACCCAGAAGTAACCCGAGTTCTTGCGAGTGCCCGGCGCCATGCCGCGCCACACACGCGCACCGGCTCCACGCAACTCGGCGCCGACAGGCCGATTCGCCTTTCCCGCGACCAACAGAAAGACGGCATTGCCGCGGTTGTCGGCATACAGCTTGCCAGCTTCAATCAGCGGCTCAAGCACCAACGATGAGAGGTTGCGGTGCTGGGTGAGATAATTCCGCACTCGACGAAGCTTGGAGGGGTCGCGATCTGGCAAACGCAACGTACCTATTCCTGTTCGGTTCGTCGGAGTAGCTGAAGAAGCAGCGTGCTGGCTGCCTGAAGATTGAGACGCCGTGATGCCAGCGGCGGCATGGCCGGCAGACCAGTGCTGCTCCAGCCATACCACCGCGGCGCTGGCATCGAGATCGGCCAGGTGCATCACCAGGTCGATGGCACCGCCACCGCCCATGCTCCGGTGCCCGTCCTGCGGCGATGACTAGAATTGGACCGCCAATGGCAAAAGTAGTCCGCCCGATGCCCATGTCTCTGTTTGCAGAGGATGTTAGGAGGATAAACACGACAGCTATCAGGCAAAGCCCGAAAGCACTTGCGTAATATCGCCTTATGTAGGACATGAGACGCGTAATGCTTAACGTTGCTACGGCGTACCGATAATGGAAAAGAGACAGGGTCCCCGCTCTTTTCAATCAAGTTAGCTGATCACGATTCTCGTAGATCTTCTCGATGGCGTTCGCGATATCATCCATGTCTTCTCGCGAGCCGAGAAGAAGGCTTTGGAAGAACCAAACGGCCTCGGAGCAGAGACGGTCGTTTTCGGGGCACTCACTCATCTGCCTCGCTCTTTCGATCTGCTTCGTCGAGTACATCTTCTTGAAGTTCTTGGACTGAAACGTGTGTTCAAGGAAGTCGTGTCTGTTGAGCGGCGAGTAGCCACCGCTGCAAGGCACGCCCTCCGCTGAGAGGGCGTGAAGAAATTTGCTCCGCGGCACGCCGCCAAACTGCTCCTGCAGGTACCGGAAAGAGTACATATGATAAGCAGCTCGCGTCACGCCGTCACACAGCTTGTGCGGGACGATCCCCGGAATCGGCTTGAGCTTTGCGGTGAGGTAAGCTGCGTTTTCGACTCGACGGGCGGTTTGCTCCTCCAGACGTTCCATCTGTGCGAGCAAGATAGCTGCCTGGTATTCGGCCATACGGGCCTTGGTCCCAAGCCGGACGCAACCGTGCCCGCTCGAGACCGTTCCATACGGTCTGCCGTAGTTGTGGAACGAGTGACAGATGTCCATCAACTGCTCATCGTCGCCGATCACGGCGCCCCCTTCCCCGCAGGTGAAGTTTTTCGAGTTCTGGAAGCTGAAGCAGCCCAGATCCCCGATCGACCCGCACTTCTTCCCACGCCACTCCGCCATCCACGCCTGGCACGCGTCTTCGACGATTCTCAGATCATGCTTCTTTGCCAGGGCAGTGATCTTGTCCATATCGGCGGGCAAACCAAGGATATGAACGGGCAGGATCGCCCGCGTGTTCTCCGTGATCCGATCTTCCATGACGTCGGGGTTGACCGTAAAGGTTTCTCGGTCCGTATCCACGAAGACAGGAAGCGCGCCAACCAAGAGGATGGCGTCTACTGTGGCGACGAACGTGTATGGTCCGACAAGAACCTCGTCACCCGCGCCGATGTCCAGAGCACTAAGCGCCGTGACCAGCGCGTTGGTGCCGTTGGTCGTCGCCAGGCAGCGTTTCGTGCCCATGAGCATGGCATACTTCTTCTCGAACTCGGCAACGACACCACTCCGGGACCAAACGCCACTCCGAAGCACCTTCAGCACGCGTTCTTCGTCCTCGGTCGTGTCCCAGATTGGCCAGTTGGGCCACCCGCCCCGATGTACCGGTGCCCCGCCGTGCGTTGCAAGTTTCTTGGTGACGTCCAACGACGCCACGAGCGGGCCGGCGGCCACCGCCGCAACCGTACAAGCCGAAGCAGTCGCGAGAAATTTGCGCCGTGTGAATCCGTGTCGAGTCATGACTTGGTCCCCGTTCCTATCCGGTCGTAAGGGAGTCCGTTGCTGCAACCCGAGAGCGACTGGGCGGACTCCTAGAACAATTCGGACTGTAACTTCTTTCATTTAACTTTCCAACCGCTTACCCATAGAGAATCTTAACCCAACATCGCCCCCGAGTGCAAACATCGTCCCCCGATCTAACTCTGGTGCCGGATAACACAAATGGCACTTGGCTCGTGGAGGGTGGTGGCGTGTTGATTCAGTATTGAGGGTCAAAGTGTCCACGTCGGTTTACGTCACGATTATACGTCGTTATAGGTCATTCTCGTCCTCCGAACTGATCTCCGTGTTCGGGGATGGTATCGAACATCACTTGGCGGATGAGAAGTCGTTGAAGATGATGTTGAGGGCGTGTGACGTGACAACATGAGTCCAAAGAAATGACGAGGTGCCACCATGAAGAAACGGTCGGTAGGGGCACTGTTCGCAGGCATTCTGCTGGGTGCCCTGTCAGCCTTCGTGTCCGGTTTCGTAGGGATCAGCGTCTTGTGCGGTGGGGGAAGAGGATTGGTAGGCTACCCGTGACGTCCCACTCCCCCCCACATCCACGGCCCCCTTCCCTCCCCGCCGCCGAAGGCGGCGAGGAGGGAAGGAGAGGAGTAGCTGGCATCGCGGGTAGCTCACCAGGCGTTTTCACCCATGGGACAAGCCCATGGGAGTCTCTTGAAAGCGACATTACTTCATTCGGCTAAACTGTTACGGATTTTGAAAGACACAATGGCTGCGGTCTATTCACATCATCTCATCACTGCTCAACTGACTCGATACCGCGATGTTACGGGTGTTGATCCAGCAACGGGAAAAACGACGGGATGGCAATTCGAAAGCACCGGCACGGTTGGGAAATACACCATTTCTAATAAGCTCCGCTAAGTTTTCCAAGCATCCGCCATCGGCAGCAGGGTTCTTCAACAGGAAGACCGTTTCCCGATCCATCACTCGGCTTCACACTCGAATCGGTGCTAACACATATCAGTGTCGGTCGACTGCCGACGGTATCTCCCGAAAGGACGAAACGTAGCAACCGCTCCTTACCTGCGTTATAGTCTAAGCGGCCGGTACGTTGATTACACTCGCAGCGATCGTGGCTACCGATGTGCTTCGTCGACTCGACGGCTGGTCCGAATTGGAAGCTGCCGCTGGCACATCATCGATTCATGGCTGGGGCGAAATTATTTGGCTGGAACGTGGACGCGCACTTCATGTCCAGCGCATATTGGACTCTGATTCGACGATACAGCTCATAGAGAACACGGAAACGTTGCTACCGAGCAAGGATGGACGGACGATATTGACGGGACGCGCCACTGACTCACGTTGTCGAGACGAATCATGAGAGTACGACTGCTTGCCGTTTTAGGCGCGTTAATGGCGACCGGCGCTGCCTCGGCCGAGTCTTTTCTTGTTGAACGTGGTCAGCCGCGTGCAGAAATCGTAATTGCCGAGAAGCCCCCGCGCACGACCAGGCTGGCGGCGCGCGAACTGCAGACCTATATCGAGAAGATATCGGGGGCGAAGCTGAGCATTGTTACCGAGCCGAGTGGGGAGGTTCCTGTTCGCGTGTTCATCGGCCGAAGTTCGCACGCGGACAAACTGGGCATCACCGATGAAGGCTTGAGATACGGGGCTTATCGCATCCGATCTGGCGATAAGTGGATTGCTCTTGTCGGCGACGATACGGACTTTACTCCGATCGAGCCTTGGCCGCGGGGTAACGCCGATATTCGCAGCGGCAAGATGCAGGCAGCTTGGGATGCGATCACCGGCAAGCAATGGGGCTACATGCACAACCAGCTTTACAAGCATTACTCTGGGCCCACCTCGCTGTTCGGCACCGAGCATGAGCAAGCAGCCGATAAGGAAGGAAACATTCACGTCTGGACTTACGACGAGCGAGGGTCATTCAATGCCGTCTGCGGTTTCTTGCGTGGCCTCGGCGTACGTTGGTACATGCCGGGAGAATTGGGTGAGATCGTGCCCGAGCGGGACTCGATTACGTTGCCGACAATCGACCAAACGGTGCGCCCAGATTTTCCGATGCGCATCCTGAATTTTCGGCCCGGTGTCTATGGCCGCGACGTGATGATGTGGGGCTTTCACCTTGGCGTGCGTCAGCCGTACGGAAGGCAGGCGGCCCACGGCATGCACGGAATGACGGACAACGAACGGACGTTGAAAAACCATCCCGAATGGTTCGCGCTGTACGGTGGAACACGCCAAAACCAGTCGACCACCAAGAATAACCAGTTGTGCTATTCGAACGAGGGCCTTTTTCGCGAAACGGTCCAATTTGCGCGGGCACAGTTCGATCACTTTGATATGGGCGTCGTGTCAATCATGCCGCCCGACGGCTACACATCCATCTGTCAATGTGAACGGTGCGTGGGCAAAGAGTCACCGGAACTGGGGCCGCGTGGTCTGTTGTCGAATTACGTTTGGGATTTCGTGAACCGTGTCGCAAAGGAAGTTGGAAAGTCGCATCCCGGCAAGAAGATTTCCAATTGTGCTTACGGGGTTTACACAGAGCCCCCTTCTAACATTGAGAAGTTGGAACCCAACGTTCAAGTGATCATCGTCGGCGGGCGAAGACCCTTGTCGATCGAACGCGAAGCATTGCGTCGCCTGCGCGCGGCTTGGCAAGAAAAGACTAATAACCTGGTCGAGATCTTTGAGAACTACCCGTTTACGGGACGCGGGTTCTACCTACCTGCGTACATTCCAAGACGGTTGGGCGAAAGCATTAACGAAACGAAGCGGCAGTCGCGCGGCGAAGATATCTGGATTACCATGGACTTCAAGGAGAACGCGATCGGCTACAACCACTTCCTGCTCTATTTCACGGCACGTATGTACTGGGGCGGAAAAGATCAGGATGCGGGAGCGCTTTTCGACGAGTACGTCGAGAACTTTTACGGACCGGCAGCCCCCGAAATGACGAAGTTCTTTTCCTACTGCGAGCAACACTGGCATGAGATGGAGAAAGATGGCGCGCTGGCCAGTCACGCGCTGATGCTGTTTGCTAAAGCCAAGGGCGCCGTTTCGAACGATTCCCTTTACGGCCAGCGGATCCAACTGATCGACAACTATCTTAACGGCTTGCGCAACAAGGCAAGACAACTTGCCCAGAAACGTGGCCTCGTTCCTGCTCTGCGGTTGGTCAGCGGCGCGAAACAACGTGGCACGATCGTGATTGATGGAAAACTCAATGACGGCCCGTGGAGCAGTATTCCCGTTGCATCCGTCGGTCGACTGCGCGAATTGCAAACCGGTCGACTGCCAACATACGGGACGCGATTCATGGCGGAGTGGATCGGTAACAATCTCTATTTTGCCATTCGCTGCGAAGAACAGCTCGATGAGCCACTGAATATCGCGACCGAGAAGAATGGCGATCAGGCAATCTGGTATGGAGACACAATCGAAATCGAAATCGCCACCGACTCGCACAGCTACTATCAGATCGCCGTCAATCCGGCAGGCGCACTGGTCGCACTCGATCGCGGCGTGCCACGGCAGCAGTGGTTCAACTGGTCGCCCGAAGCCGAAGTCGCCACGCAAATCGAGCCCGATCACTGGACGGTCGAGATTCGCATCCCCATAACCAAGGACAAGAACGATCCACTCCATCAAGTGGTCGGTCGCAAACCAACACAGAGTTTACCATGGTTTATAAACGTCTGTCGCCAGCGCGTTCGCGACAATGCTTCTGAATTCTCCGCCTACTCGCCGACCGGCCAAAGCGGGTTTCATGTCCCGATGAAGTTTGCCTACTTCTACGCTGGCCTATCGCACAAGTTTCCCGCCGATCCAACCGTCACTGATTATATCATTGGCAATCGAACTGCCGCACAACTGGCCCGCAAACGCAAATGGCAAGAATCGCTACTCGCCTATCGCAACGTCACTAACCCCGATAACATCACCGGCCTTCAGAAATCGGTCGCACTTCAACAGGCGGCGCGCTGTGCGTGCAACCTCAATAACTTTGAGCAAGCAAACGCACTTGCCGGACAGATTCCGATCGATGCTATCGCAAAGACCACGCGCATGCAGATTCTCGCAGCGCAGCGCAAGTGGCATGAGATCGTCGCACAATACGAGACCGAAGATCTGAACCAATGGCCGTTCTGGCAAATTGGCGAGGGCGCATTCGCGCGAGGCAAAGCGTTTTACTTTACAAAAAATGGCGCCAAGGCGAACGCCGATTTCCTGACGGCATTAAACTACACGCCTGGCACGCAGGTTCCGTTGCGTATTCGTACGATCATGGCGCATAACCGTGCGGCCAACCTTAACGACGAAGCCGGCGCGTTGCCCATCTACTTGAACAATGTCCAAGGCAAAAAACGAATCGGCGCTGCGGACGAATTCCGCAGCCTGGAACGCGCTGCGGCCATATTGACGAGGCAAGGACACTTCGCCACCGCACTCGGTCTATACAACGTGATCGACTTTGAAAAACAAAAAGGATTCTGGCTGCACGAAATGTTGGTCTCCAAGGGTAACACGCTGGCGGCGGCTGGTCGTGCGGACGAAGCAAAGAAGCTGTATCACCGAGTAATCTCGAGCAAGTCCGCCTCGAATAGCCAGAGAACGGTTGCCGAAAAAGCGATCAAACAGTTAGCGAAACGATAATTATCTCATGAGCCGTTCGGCACTGCGTGATCAATGCGCGATTCGTTGGTAACGTTTTCGGAGGTGCCGCGCGCAAGCAGCTAGCAGCCGAGGGCAGCAATGCCACAGGCAAGAAGGACATGGACCGTTCTGTTCTTTTTTGCCCATCATTTCCTTTGCCCTCCAAGGAGCACCACCAGACGCGTCGTCCATGAGCGCAACGGGAGAGAAGGGCAAATTCTCACCCCAAGGTGCGTGGGATTCTCGTGTCCGTTTCATTTCAGCATTCCCGATGATCGTTGGCAGCAACTGCAAGCGTTGGAGCTACATTCCCATGCCGAATCGGTCTGCCCCCAGCGGCACCATGGCTCGCAGCGATAGATTGTGATACTCTTTCCTGGGCTGAACTGCCGAGCCGACATCGCCTTGCAACTTCATCAAGTACAGGCACAACTCTCCCCCCCCCCCAGGACCGACACACTCGGCTCCTTTACGGTTAAGGTGCGTGTGGGCAAATAACGTGACCAACGATTGCATCTCGTGTTCCCCTGTGGCATAACAAACGCAACTGTTCATCCTCTTCTACTTCCACTTCGGAGACTCTAGGTATGAAACGCATCACAATTGCATTGGTCAGCTTGATCGTCCTCTCCCTGCCTTCGCTCGCACGGGCCGAGGATTCACACAAAGCCTGGTGGAAATACCTCCAAGGCGAGTGGACGTGGAAGATCTCGCCACTTGATGCGGACGGCACGGTCACCTACAGAAAAGCCGCCAAGGGAGATGCGCTGATCGGCAGATTCAAAGGGTCCGATGGAACGATCTCGGTCGAACTCAGTGGTTGGCGCGCCGACACCAAAACATACGTCATCCTCGGGTTTGGATCGGGCGGCAACTCGTGGTCAATCGAATCGAAAGACGTCAACGGCGAAGGGTTTTCAGGAACGCACAGCGGTGTTTGGCAGGACGGCCAGAGCTTCAAGGGAACGATAACACTCAAGAAGGTGGACCAAGACCATATCACGTGGCAATCCAAAGGCAAACTGAAGGATGGTACCGAATACACTATGAACGGTGACATCAAACGTAAGGCCAAGTGATTCACCAACCTGACAGATGCCACCTTCAATCATCTGACAGGCCAGAATAACGATCACATCGCCGCGGATTGTTCAAGGCCGATGACACACCCTACTCACTTCTGATCGATTTCACGCGACGCACCAACCGTCGGGTCTACGAGTTGGTATATTGAGAACGAGCTCGCTGACCGATGGTGTCGCTTTGCGCCATTCGCCGCCTCAACTAAGGAGATGCGAAGATGAAATGGAGCACGGTTGTTCTTTGCGCTGCGGCCCTCTTCCTTGTCACGCCGACCGCATTCGCCGCCACTTTCTACGTGGCCACCAACGGCAATGACACCAATCCGGGTACGCAGACAAAGCCGTTCGCGACGCTCGAGCGCGCACGTGACGCGGGTCGTGAAGCACGGATGGCCGAACCACAACTGCGTCTGCAGATCGTGCTGAGCGGTGGCACACATCGCCTGGCAAAGACCGTTGTGTTCGATCTGCGGGACAGCGCCACCGGTAACGCGACGACCGAGATTCTCGCTGCGCCAGGCCAGCGACCGATTCTCAGCGGCGCCGCACCGCTACCAGGCCAGTGGCAACGTGCACCGACCGATCTGGCTCGCCTGCCCGTCAAGGCGCGCGGCCATGTGTGGGTCACCAACGTGCCGCACGATTGGCCTGCGTTTCGCACGCTCTTCGACGGCGAAACGATGCTGCCGCGCGCCCGTTCGCAAGGCTATCAACAGCTCAAGAAACCGCCTGCCGGTGGGCATGCCATTGACCGACAGCATCTCTATTTGCCGGAGAAGGCGGTTGAGAGCATTTTGGATTTCCGCCAGGCCGAGATGGTTGTCGTGCCGGTCTATCCATGGGTGATGAACATCTTACCGATGACGGAAGTCAACCGCGATACGGGTCTGGTACGCACGGCGGTGCCGGCCACCTATCCTTTGAATCCACCTAAATTTGCCCGCTTTCCAAACGGCACTCTCTGGATCGAGAACGTCCTCGAAGTGCTCGATGAACCAGGCGAATGGGTTCTCGATACCGAGCACCGCAAACTCTACTTCTGGCCTAAGGACGGCAAGCGACCGGGAAGTAACATTGAGGCGCCGCGATTGACCGAGTTGATTCGCGTCGCCGGACGAATCGACTACGACGGCCCGTCCGACACCCCGGTGCGAGGTTTGGTGTTTCGTGGCCTGACCTTTACGCGCGCCGATCGCTGGCCGTGGGAAATCAACAAGACCGGTTGGGGCCTGCAACATGACTGGGAGATGTTCGATCGTCCCACCGCAATGCTCCGTTTCCGCGGCGCCGAGTCGTGTCGCGTGGAAAGCTGCCGGTTCATGAACAGCGGATCGACCGGCGTGCGCCTCGATCTCCACTGCCAACAGATCACAATTCGACGATGCGAGTTAGCACGTCTCGGAGGCGCTGGCGTCCTACTAGCCGGCTACGGACTGGGCACGAAGGACGTCAACCGTAATAACACCATTACTGACTGCCACGTGCACCATGTGGGACAAATACTCTGGCACTCGGCCGGCATTTGGGCCTGGCAGAGCGGTCACAATCGCATCGAGCATAACCACGTGCACAACACGCCATACACGGCGATTCTGGCAACCGGCCGAACCAGCCTCGACCGCAAAGGAAAGGGCGAATGTAGCCAAACGGTCCGTTGGGACGAGGTTGACCGGGTGTTGGGCGATCGCCCTCGTACGTGGGCCACTCGCGAGCCACTCATGCACGGACGGGAAAACGTTATCGCGCACAACGACCTTCACCATTGCATGGAAACCATGGGCGATGGAAACGCGATCTACGTCTCTGGAACCGGCGGTGGCAATCAAGTGGTCAACAACTTCATCCATGATATCCCGGCGCAGAACATCAATGCCAACATCCGCTGCGACGACGATCAGAACGAAACGACGATCGAGAATAATGTTGTCACACGCGTTTGCGGCGAGGGCATTATTTTCAAGGGCAGCAATACGATCCGCAACAACATCTTCTACAACATTCGCGCCAAGACGCCCGACAACTTACCTTGCGTGCACCAGCGGGGTTACCTGGTACTGTCGGGCGGAGCGGTGGATGGGTCGATCGTGCGGAATAATATCATCGTCTCGCGTGTCGCTGCGCAGGCTTTACTATTTGAACGAGCGAAGCCGAGAACGTCTTCCAAAAGAGACCTGAAACCCGCTCTGCTGCGCACTTGCGATGCCGACTACAATCTCTATTTCAACACGGCCGAAGCGGGCTGGGGCCAGCAACATATCGACACGCAACGTCATTTTGGCATCGAGCAACACAGCCTTGACGCGGATCCACAATTCGTGAACCCGGCCAAAGACGATTTCCGTTTGCGTCCCGGTTCGTCAGCCCTTACACTTGGCTTCAAGCCAATCGACATCTCCAAGGTCGGCCCGCGGCGCTTGAACCACTAGGCGATTGCAGTTGAAGCCCGGCGTTTTTGTAACCGTTCACGGCCTTTAGCCGTGAGCTTCGTTTTTTAAGGCCCGGAGGGCCAACATCGTCCTTGCCGGGGTCGTCAGGCCCCGGTCCTCGGCAAACAATATCCGTAAAGCCCCGGCAGGGGCGATACAGACGCCAGCCCTCGTCCTTCCTGTGCCGCCCCTACCGGGGGCTAACGATTCTCTTGATAACGACACCGGTGCCTTACGGCACCGGCGAAGGCTGTACCGGCCCTGCCGGTCCGAATTCGCTGCTTTTACCGTGAGCCGCTGTGTTGAAACGAAGCACCGTGAACGGCTACGCGTTTTTTTGCCTCCGGCCCCGCACGCCGACTACCGGAGAGGCGGCGGAGAGGCCGTTTTCGGCTGTGAAGGCGTGAAGAGCTGTGTGGTAGGTACGGAACCGCCGACCTCTTGTTGCATTCCAATGGACCATCAGCAATAGCACGATCATGCCTACCGCAACTTACTCCATGAGAACGCTTTTAGTTGTAACGACGGTCGCGGCCGTTACGGCCGCGTTTGTGGGACAAGCCGGAATTGCGTTGGCAACTCGGACGTTAACCAACGCGACCATCGGAGTGATCGTGGCCTGGACCATCGGCTTCATCATCCCTGAAACACGTGGGCGCATCTCTTTCGTTCCACTGGCATTGGTCGTCTTTACCGCCGTCAGCATCAGCGGATTGGCGGCCCTCACGATTCGCTCCTTGAACGTCAGCAGAATCACCTTCGATGGGCCCCCCAAGTTTCACGACGACCATGCAGAGCGTTACAAGCGTTTTGTTTTTGTCGGCATGGCATACGGCCTGTCAATCGGGTTCTTCGGAAGCTGGTCGCTCAACATCCTGGCTGCTCGACGCGCGAAGCAACGTGCGCGTCACACGCCCACCCAAGCTAATCCGGTCGAATAATCGCGGCGCGATCACTCACATGGAACCATGTCGCTTCGCCAGCATGAAGGGGTCGCTTCGCCAGCATGACGGCTCGTTCTACCGACGATTATTCGTGACGCAGTGCTTCGATCGGGTCCATATACGCAGCCTGGCGCGCCGGGTAGACTCCGAAAACCAGTCCAACGCCAATCGCAATGAACAGCGATAACACGACCGACCAGGGTGCAATTCGTGGCTCAAGCGTGTAGACGATTTCCGGCAGCAGGTCCGGTGAAAGCACTGTCAGCACGCTGCGCGCGCCGCGAAAGATCGGGCCACATAACAGGCCAAAGAGGACGCCCAACAGACCACCGATGCCGGTTAAGACGACCGTCTCGATAAGAAACTGCTGAATGATATGCTGCCGTGTCGCGCCGAGTGCACGACGAATGCCGATCTCGCGAGTCCGCTCGGTCACCGTCGCGAGCATAATGTTCATGATGCCAATCCCACCCACCAGCAAGGAGATACCGGCAATCACGACCAACAGCACATTGAACATCGCGCGCGTTCGCTCGGCTTGGCGCAGCAGTTCTTTCGGGACCACGACCGCATAGTCTTCCTTCTCGTGATACTTCTTCAGCAAGGTAGTGATGATCGCCGCTGTTTCGTCAACATCCTCCACGGAATCCACACTTACCGTGATTTGACTCAGTTCGACTTGCTCACCCTGAAACTCGCCTCCCACGCGTTTCATCACGAGGTCACCAACTCGATGCCGCAGCGTCTTTAGTGGAATATACGCATCCAAATTGTAGTCCCTGGAATCGAGGCTGCCGCCGATCGCCGCCGAAGCGGTGCGCGACTTGGTTTGCCCGATCACAACATAGAACTCGCTCCCCACCCAGATCGTCTTGCCAATCGGGTTTTCAAAGGGAAACAGTCGTTTCGCCGTGTTGTCGGCCAACACGACCACTTTTTTGCCACGATCGCGTAATGAGAGCCAACGTCCGCGACTGATACTCAACCGATTCAGTTCAAGGTAGTCTTCAACACACCCCACCAGCACCGCATCGGCCGTCCGATTCCCATACCGCAGTTCGAATCGGACTTCGCGCATTGGCACCGCGCGCTGAATGCTCGGAATATTCTCGACGATGCGTCGATAATCCGCGCGCAGCAGTCCATAGGTCGTGACGCGACTGTTCGCATCCTGCGCATCGCTCGATGAGTTCACCTGCTTGGCTCGAATAATAATGTTCGTCGCGCCTAGTTCCTTGATCTGCTGCTGCGCCAGGTAATTGACCCCCTCGCCCATCGCAACCAACCAGATAACGGTCGTCGTGCCAATGAAGATCCCCAACGCCGCCAACCCGGCCCGCATCTTTTGCAGAAGCAAGCTTTTCAAGCCAAGTTGAACCGTTTGTAAAAAGGAACTACTCACCGGTACGTCGCCTATAAGTTAGTTTGTAGCCGTTCACGTGATCTTGACACAGCGAGAAGAAAACTTCGGAATATCGAATATCGAGCAAGGAATGCAAAAGGAAGAGCGGCCAGTTGTGATGGTAATGGGACAAATTGCCGTTGACGGGACAACGCAATGTCACAGCTTCCATGTTGTAGCTCACATCCAGGTCGGTTTTGGCTTGTTTCCTTCGGCCTTCTGCGGTTCCTTGTTCGATATTCTGCGGTTCGTTTTCTTTGTGAAGTTTGAATTCTCGTAAACGGTTACTCCTTTTTCTTTCCCACCATTGGACCGGCTTTAATCGTTTTGGATTCCGCACCAACGGCAGACGGGTTCAGGATGACCTGGTCGCCTTCTTGCAGACCAGCTTGGACGACGGAAAACGAGCCGTTCGTATCGCCAAGTTTGATCGTGCGCCGTTTTAGTCCATCCGTCGTTCGGACCCAACAACCGCATTCGCCCGACTCACGATCAACCACGGCGGCCACTGGTATCATCAACACGTTCTCGTGCCGAGCCAGCACGATTTCTACTTCGGCACTCATACCTGGGTGAAGGCCTGCACCCGAAGGAAGCTCGATGATCGTGTCATACTTCACCACGTTGCCAGTCCACCAGCTTGCAGGCAGAGTGACGACCGCGACGGAAGCGACTTCGCCTTCAAGGGTCATGTCGGGCAGTGTAACTCGAGCGATCTGGCCAGGCTTGACGTGTTCGACAACCGATTCACGCACTCCCATTTTCACTTGCATTCTGGAAAGATCGGGCATCAGCATCAGCACCTGGTCTTTGTGCACGGTCGATCCTTCTTCGATCTCGGGCCCGACCAACCATTTGGCGGATGACGGGTGAATCACCAGCCCGCCCTGCTCCGCTTTGATGACGCAGCGTTTCAATTCCGCCGCCGCGAGATCCCGGCGCGCCGCATCCATTTTCGCGCGTTCCTCGGCAGCGGCGAGATTCGCTTTGGCAGCATCGAAATTACCTTTGAGTGTTTGCACCCGGATTTCTTTCGTGAAGTCCTTCAACACCTCAATCTCCGTCTCCTTCAATTCCACATTCAATTCGGCTTGCCGGACCGCAAAGGCGCGCTGCTCCACTTCTAAGTCACTAACATATCCACGGTCAGCCAGCATCTTGGCGTGGCTGACCATGCTTCGCGCAGTTCGCAAGTCCGATTCGGCAACGGCAAGTTCTTTTTCCAACGTCAGCAATTGGGCGCGGTACCGACCATCTGAATACTCCGAAATGGCAAGTGTCGCTCGCGCCAAGTTCGCCCGAGCGCGTTCGGCCGAAGATCGTGACCAAAATGCATACTTCGAGCGCTCGTTGAATGCGTTTTCAATCCTCAACGTATCCAGTCGGACCAGTACATCACCCGGTTTCACGATCGTACCGCCCTCGATCACCCAGATAACCGTGCTCTGGCCGCGCACTTTGCATTTGACTTCAACGTTTTCGGCACTCTCAAGGATTCCATTTTCCAACACGGTCACGGCCAGATCGCCACGTTTTATCGTATGCGTCAGCCGGGGCCCTAGTTCGCTCGACGACCTGGCACCGCGGAACATCACCGCCACCACCGAGGCGATCAAGATGACCGTGCCAACCGACGCGGCGAAGATCCATCCTCGGTTTCGGGAGCTCGTCGGAGCAATTCTATCGTGCTGCCGCGACGGCATCGGGCGCAAGTGAGGTTGCCTTGCAGCAAGCAAGTCAGTCGGCATGATCGATCTCCGGCTTCTTCGCGGGCTGATTCGCCTCGGCGGACCTGTCGCGCATCGACTTCGTGGGAAATGACGACTGCGCGCGTTGTCGGGTTGCGCCGAACGGCCGCAATGCTTCTCTTTGTGCCTCCTCCAGAACGGCGAGCGGATCGAGCACTACTTCTTCACCCTCTTTCACTCCCTTGGTGACGACAATAAACTCATCATCTGTGTCACCAAGCTCAAGTGCGCGTCGCGCAGGGCCGTCAGCGGTCTCGACCCAACAGAAATCGCCTTGCGGTGTTTGGACAACGGCTTTCACCGGCATCACCAACGCGTTCGTGTGGCGAGCTAGCACGACGTCGACTGCGGCGCTCATGCCAGGCCGCAGGCCAGGTGCTGATGGAAGTTTGACGATCGTATCGTATTTCACCACATTACCAGTCCACCAACCGGCCGGTCTCGTCACAGCCGCCACCGAATCGACGACGCCATCGAGCGTCCTGCCTGGCAGGGTGACCTTGGCGGCGAACCCCGGCTTGATGCGTTGAACGATCGATTCGTGGACGCCGACTTTCACTTGCATTTTGGCCAGGTCAGGCATAAGCAGCAGGACCTGGTCCTTATGGACGGTGGCACCTTCTTCGATTTCCGGCACGTTCTTCCACTTTGCAGCGGAAGGGTAAATCACCAACCCACTTCTTTCGGCCTTGATGACACATCCCTCGAGCTCTTCGATCGCAAGATCGCGGCGTTCCGCCTCCATCCGCGCACGCTCCTCCTCGGCTGCTAGCCTTGCCAGGGCCGCATCATACTGGCCGTTGAGCGATTCCAGTTCCATCTTCTTCGTGTATTTCTGCAACACCTCGATTTCGGTGTTCTTGACCTCCACGTTCAATTCAGCCTGTGTGACTTGGAAGACGCGTTCTTCCACCGTTAGACCGCTTTCATAGCCTCGTTCCACCAGCATTTGCGCATGCGCAAGCATGCTCTGAGCACTGCGCAAATTCGACTCGGCGATCGCCAAATCCTTCTTCAGCGTCATCAGCTGCGCCCGGTACCGGCCTTCCAGGTACTCGGAAATCGCCAACTTCGCGCGCGCCACATCCGCCCTGGCTCGCTCCGCACCCGACCGGGTCAAGAGCGCCACCTTCGTGCGTTCGCTAATGGCATCTTCAATCGTCAGCGTATCCAACTTGACCAGTTCGTCTCCAGGCTGGACCTCCGTGCCACCCTCCACGACCCAAATGACCGTACTCTGCCCACGAACTCGACATTTGATTTCCGTATTGTCCGAGCTCTCCAAAGTCCCTTGCTCGGTAATCGTCACGACCAGATCGCGACGGCCGATCACGTGCGTGACTCTGTCACCAGACTTCCGCGACGAACTTGCGCCTGGGATCAGCGTAACGGCCGACGTCGCCACCGCAATCACGGCCAACGCAATCAATCCACGGGTCCGCCAACGGGCTTTCGAGCTGTCTTGCCCGCCGCCGGGGACGTCAGGCGGCTGTGAATGTGCCGGTTCCGCGCAACGTGAGTCATTTGTCATCATCGGCCTCCTGACTCGCCGGCTGTGCCGCCTTCGTGCTCGCCTTCGATTGCTTTCGTTTGGCTTGTTGCTTTTCGCCCGTCGCTTCTTGACCTGTTCGCTGAACCGCCGCTTCCGCTTCGTTCACCAAATCGACTGGGTTCAGCACAACCTGATCACCCTCTTTCAGTCCCCTCTCCACAACGATGAACGAGTCGTTCGTCGCACCCAGCATGATCGAGCGGCGTTGGGTTCCATTGTCTGTCTGAACCCAGCAGCAATCCCCTTCTTCCGTTTGCACCGCTGCGGCAACCGGAATTGTCAAGACGTTTTCGTGCCGCGCCAAAACCACCTCGACTTCCGCGCTCATACCCGGCTTCAGACCTTCGACGGCAGGGAGCTCGATGATCGTGTCGTATTTCACGACGTTGCCCGTCCACCAACCGGCTGGCCTCGTGACCGAAGCCACGGAAGCAACCTTGCCATCAAGCGTCTTGTACGGCAATGTGATCCTGGCCGCTAACCCAGGTTTGATCTGGTCAACTACCGATTCGTGAACCCCCACTTTGACCTGCATTTTCGTGAGATCGGGCATCAACAAGAGGACTTGATCCTTGCGCACCGTCGCCCCTTCCGCAATGTCCGGAGTTTGCTTCCATTGGGCAGCGGACGGATAAATCACCAAGCCCGTTCGATCCGCCTTCATCACACAGTATTCAAGTTCCTTCGTCGCCAACTCGAGACGGCCCTCATCCATGGCAAGCCCAACCGTGTCCGCCTCGAATTTCGATTTCGCGGCGGTCAAATTCCCGCGCAGCGTCTCAAGCTCCATCTCCTTGGTGTATTTGTCCAGTACCTCAAGCTCCGTCTTGCTGACTTGCAGCTCCAATTCAGCTTGCGTAACGGTGAACGCATTCCCTTCAACTTCCAATTCCGTGACGTAACCTCGCTTGAACAGCTTCTCCGAGTAGCTGAGCATTTTTCTTGCGGCAAGCAGGTTCTCTTCCGCGATCGCCAATCCTCGCTCCAACGCTTTCGCCTGCAAACGATACGAGCCTTCCAGATAAGCCGGAACGGCAATCTCCGCGTTCGCGACTGCCGCTTTTGATTCCGCAAGCGTGGCCCTTGCCGTATGAACACTCGTCGTTTGCAGACTGATGGCATCTTCGATTTGCTTGGTATCCAACCGAACCAGCACGTCGCTCTCTTTGACTTCCGTGCCACCGTCGACTACCCAAATCACCGTACTGTTACCACGCACCTTGCATTTGATTTCCGTATTGTTGGAACTCTCCAATGTCCCTTGCTCGGTCACCGTGACGACCAGATCGCCACGCGTGATTGTGTGCGTCAGCTTGGGAGAAATCGCACCAGACGAACTGACGTTGACAAGCAGCACTGCCACCAAGCCCATGGCGGCCAACACGCCACACACTGCGAGTGCACGCCCCACCCATCGAGTGCGTTTGGATTCACTACGACCACCGCCCCTCGGTGTGCGGGACGTTTCTGGAACTATCGGTGTTTCCAAAAGCGCATCAGTCGACATGATCGTTCTCCGTCGCCAGCAAAGGTAGAAGCCGCTGCGAGTCGTCAAGCTCGAATGACCCGATATCCGGGCATTCGCGAGGACAATCACAAGAAGGAATGCGTCGTTTGTGGGTGTGCCCAGGTGCCTTGCCACGTCGGCGTTTACGAATCCCGGGAAGCGTTTCCAACGACCTTTCCAAGGAGCATCCGCATGCTCGCCTCTACAACGAAGCAGTGCCACCGTAGCCAATGCCTATTATAACAGCCTCACCATGCAGCGGCGCGCTGCCAGATTCAGGATTTGAGCGAAATCTCAACACCCGAACGCATGCAAGGCGACTTGATCCTTGGCGCTCGCCTACGTCGCCCCATTACCGCACACCATCGTACGCACCGCGTCAATACGGCACGCGCGTTTTCCACTAACGCAGCCATTGCCGCCCATTCGTGTCCAACGCCTCTTGCGTTGCTGGCAATCGTCGCATCGGCACGTTCGGATGACTCGGCATGTCAGGCCTGGTGGCAGTTTGGATGACCGGCGGAGCAGGACCCATCGCCGCAGGGCCAAACAGCGCAGGGCCGGCCGTCGGGGCGCCAAATGCGGGTCGGCCATTGGGTACCGAACGCGGGAATTCCATCGTCGTAAACCATGGGCTCAACACGGTCGGCACAGGCAGTTCTTCGGGCATTGAGAGCTGTTCTTGCGTCGCGCCGTCGCCGCGGGCCCCCGGCAGAGGGTTCTGCAGCCATGCACCGTCATCGTCCAACAGCATAATGCCCAGCTCACGCGCCAACCGCATCTTGGTGGCATAGTAGTTCAGCCAAACGCTCATGAAGCTGTTCTGCGTGTCGCGCAAGGCCGACTGCGCTGATAGGAGGTTGAACGCCGCCGTCGGGCCGAACTGAGCGGCTCGTTGGCCTGGCCGTGGCGGCGGCACGGGTGCGTACAGCTCAGCGCGCGTCAGATCAACTCGCCGAATGGCAATCGCCACCGCGCGCCGTTGAATCTCCAGCGTCTCACGGTGTTGCGTAAGCTGGCGTAGCAAAGCACGAATCCCCAAGTAAAGAGTATCGCGCGACTGGATATAGTTACGTCGGTTCTGCTGGAAGCTGATGATGGATTCGCGATAGCTATTGCGTTCTAACAATCGCGTGAAGGGCGCGTCGAATTCCAACCCAAGCCGCAGGTTTCCCGTGGGCGCTCGAAAACTGATAGCATTGTTCCGGGCCGTGCGCAGCTCGCCGCTGGCCGTCAGATTCACGACCGATTGCAGTGCATCGGCGTTGAACTGAAGCTGGCGCCAACTGTCCACCAACGCGGCGCGACCGTTCATGAAATCCAATCGGTTTTCTAGCGCGATCTTGAATGCCACTTCCGGATCAAGCTCGATCCGATCGACCGATACGGCTTCCAATCGCGCTCGGGCCTGAACCAGAATCGAACGTTGTACCAAACGCAGAATGTCACCTAGCCAGACCACCAGTTTCCGTTGCGTGGCAAGCCGAGTCGGTTCAGCGAGACCGGCGCGCAGCCGTTCCAACTCGCTGGCATCCTGCTGCAGCTTCTGCCCCAGTTCCGCCAGTGTTTGCACTAGCTGTTGCTGATCGTGCCGCAATTGTTCATGATCACTGACGTTCATCGCCGCCTCGCGCCGGGCCAACGCCTTTGCCATCCGCTCAAGATCTGCTCGAGCATCGTCCAGTTGCCGGCGGGCGGGTTCAACAAGCTGCTGTGCGTTACTCAGCATGCCGCCTACCGCCGCGACGTTCGCATTGTCAGGCAACGCTCCGAGTCGATCTTGCAACTGCGTAATCGAATCCTGAACCGCCGTCGCCTCCCGCCGAACAAGTTGAAACTGACGAATCAAACTGTCGTCCAGTTCGACTCGCAAGTCAGGCGGCATCCCTAGCGTGCGAGCCTTATACCGGTCCAATGCCAGCTCGAGTGTGTTACGACTCTGCAGCAACCTGGCTCGTTCATTCTCGACGTTCTGGCGAAACTGATCGACTTGCACCAGGTCAATCACGCCAACGTCCAGAAGCGCCTCAAGCTGCGCCAACGTGCGCAGTTGCAGGCTCAAGTTGTCCTCGCTGTTACGTATCTGCTGTAACTTTTGCAACAACCCGATGTAGCCGCCAACACCGCCCTGCCCGGAAAACGATGTGAGGATCGTGTCACCACCTCGTCGCTCTGGGCCTGTAACCCCCAATTCCCCGATCGCGACCTGCGTATAGAACCCCTGACGGTATTGGTGGTAAGCACGCAGATTCGCGAGCAAATCGCGTTCCGTATTGGTCAACTGTTCTAAGGCAATATCACGTCCCGCGCCACGCAACAGCGGTTGAACGAGCGAAAAATTCGCCAATGATGACGCCAGACTCGCATCGCTGCCGGTGAACTCCAACACGAACGAGTTCGCAAACCCGACCAGAAATTCACCCGCGGTCGCGAATTTCCGTCGCGCTTGCAGCGCTGGATTCGCTCCAAACGGGCGTCCGGCCGTCAAACGGTTGTTTTCGATGCCCGATCCCTCGAACGCCGGGTTCACCACGAACCGCCCGAGAAACGGCGAATAACGCAGTGCTGGCGGGATCATGGTTCCGTTGTGAGCATAGCGGAGATCGTATCCACCAAAAAACTGCGTGTCTAAACGAAACCGCTCCGCCGTTACGTCCAAAGCGGATAGGTAGAGCGATTCCAGCTGAGTCTGATTGGATGACGAATTGATATAGGCAATTTTCAGAGCGGAATCAACGTTCAATTTGACGGACCCGTCCGCGACCACTTCGACATAGTCGGCCAGTGCCGCGCGCCAAATAGGATTCTCCAAATCAATTCGCTCGCCGTTGTCCAACCAGTGTTTCCAACCTTTCCGCCCGGCCACTACTCGCATGTACTGCTGCGACGCTGGATCGTCCAGCGGCATGGGTGAGCAATCAGGATCGAAGGGGTCGAAGAAACGACTGCGCCGGTCGGGGTCGATACGAACATCGTCCGCATGCCAACGCGGGTCGCCGTTGCGTTCGGCGATCACCTCGTACGCCTCACGGTCCGCGGCAATCCGATGTTTGGCGCGCGAGCAACCGTTGATAGCAACCAGCGTTGCCAACATCAGAATGACTGCGGGCAAAATGGACGCGTGGCGGGAAACGGTCATTAAACGAGTTCCGATGACGCGACTGGAGGCGATGCGTTCGAGTCAAAGAGGGGCGCGGCTGTTCCACTTGATTCCTCCATCATCTGTTATCGTTTTATGCATTATGTCGGCTTTAACGATTTCACCGTATTCGCCGAAAGTGCCGATTTTACCCCTTTTCCAAAAACGGGGCCCGCCGTCCGACACCCTGCCCACGGGAGCGTACCGGGTCAACAGCCACGCAATACGTCTCAATTCTTTCGTCGGTCGCCTCTGCCATTATCGTACTCGTTCACCTCCGCCGGCGCGAAACAGAACAAGTGCTTTTGCCCGCGAATGAAAATACAATCCCACGCCGGCACGGGCGACGCGATCACCGATTCGTCCATGTCGTTCTCAGCGAGCAGTTTGAACCGACCGTCGGCTACCGATGCGACGAAGACGACGCCATCCTCGCGCGGCGCATAGAGGCGCCCTGCTGCAATGGTTGGTGACGCGTAATAGGATGCTCGCCCTTTTGGAAACGCATCGCTCCATATCGTCTTGCCGGTCGCCGGATCGATACATTCGACCTCGCCTCGATCTCGAACCAGGTAGACCCGGCCTTTGTAAGCGACCGGACTCGGCACAAATGTACTGATGTCGTCGCGCCGCCAAACGTGATTAGACGCAGTCACGTCTCCGCTACCGGTGAGGCGAATTCCGAATAGCCTCGGTTGCGCCCGATCGTTGCGTCCGTAACAGACGATCGCCATATCGCCAACGATCACCGGTGTCGCAATGGCGGGCCATAACTTATTGGCATCGGGGTTGAAGTTGCCACACGACCAGCAGACCTTTCCGTCCACCGCGTCGTGAATCGTAAGATGCATCGTACCCCATACAAGAATTGCCTTTTTGCCATTGTGCTGAATCACCAACGGCGTCGTGTAACATTGATCGCCTTCGAGTGGTGTGGTGTAGTTACGAGCGACCTTCCACGCCAGGTCCCCATTGGTTTTGTCAAAGGCGGCGAGCCAGGAATCGCCTGCGTGCATGCGTGCCATAATGACGTATTTATCTGTCAACACGGGCGACGTCCCATGATCCCAGAATCGATCGTCTTTTCCAAATCGTTCTACCAGGTTGGTCTTCCAACGTACCGATCCGTCAAGCTCCACTGCCGCCAACGTGCCGCTCTTAAAATACGCGAACAGGGCGTTACCATCGGTAACGGGCGAAGCATTGCACCCAGAACCATTACGGTGCCTGCCAGAGGTTTCGGGCCCGAATGAGGTGGACCATTGCTGGACTCCGGACCAACCGATAGCAACGATCGCATCGTTACCGTTTACCGGGGCCGTCACGTAGATCGAGCGGTTCAGCACAATCGGAGTTGAACAGCCCTTACCTGATAAACGGGCGCGCCAGCGAGTGGTACTCTTGTCCAACAGTACCGGATAAGTGCCGACTTCCGTGCTGCCCGTGTCTCGTGGGCCGCGCCAGCATGGCCAATCTGTTTGCACCTCGGCCCCGGCGGCCGCACTTGCCAGCAACAAGACCAAGATCGCGCGACTATATTTAATCAGGTCCATATTTAATCAGGTCCATGTCCATCGAAGCGCGTGGCCGTCGCAATTGGGTGATTCCATGCTCATGCCGATGCGTTAAGCTGGTTGGTTGTGAGGTCGGTTGGTAGTTCAATTACGATACGAGACGTATTGAGACAAAGCCCAGCGCGACTGCGCGGCCAACGTTGATTGTCCGCAGGCAGAGCGGATCAGAACGCCCACTGGAGTTGCGTGTGGACGGCCGGGCCTTGGTTGTCGGGAAGAATCTTGTAGTTCGTCTTGCGCCAAGTAAGTTCCAATCCGACACGGAAAACTTCATTCACATCCCAGATCAGATTACCAAATAGGGTGCGGTTAAGCGTTCGTCCCAAGCCGATAACGGCGTTGCTAATATCGCGGTCGATCGGATCATCAATACCCGCCCCGATATGACTATGTAGCGCGGGCGTCCAATAGTAGAAGGTTTCGATCCATCCGCCCGACGAGCGCACCCCTGCAAACGTATCCAGGTTCAGATTCTGAAGTATGCCGGCGTTATAGGTGCCGAGCGTTTGGCCCGTGTACACCTCACCCGCCACTCCAAAGCGATCGGTCATTTTCCAGCGAAAGTCGGAACCGAGGCCCCACACATCGGCGACCACGCGTGAGGTGCTCGTTGGGTCCGTCGTGCGCAACTGTCCGACCACACCGGACACCCCTACTTCAAACGGTCGCGTGGCGGCTAGTCCCGCTCCCTCGATGCAACCCAACCCCAAAGCTACACGTGCCTCGACGTTTGGCCACCCGTTGTCTTCGCTAATTCGGAACGTTGGATCGATGGTCGAGTTGATTGGGTCACTCAGTGCCCCTTGGAGCGTCCATTGCACATCATCCGCGAGGCGGATGAACCGTTCCAGTCGAATTTGCCCACGGAAGGAATTGCCTGAGTTGCCTGATGCGGCAAGGGCCGAAAACGGCAGCACGGTCGGAAGCCCCGGACTGAACACATCAAATTGCAAACCGGCCGCAAAACGCCAGTTTTCGTTCTTCAGCTCACCGAAAGCCTGCAGTGGCAAGATACCATACTGATCGACTACGACCGCATCGTTGAAGAAGAGAGTGACAATGGTTCCGCCCGATTGAAAACCGCCGAACTGTGGGCCAGTAAACGCGGCGGCAAGCGTGCTTTGGCGAGCGTGGATACTCACACTGTCTTGGCTACGCCCAGTTAACGAATCGTTGAACAGAAAGAAAGGCGATCCGGGCGACAGGGCGCGGGGTTGGCTAAACAGCATGTCCATTTTCAGCGCCCCGAAAATGTGTACGTTGTTGAAGGGCCTGAGCGTTGATACACGTGGACATTCGACACAAGGCGCTGGCGCCAACGGTGTCTTGCATGAATTGCACTCGCTTTGGCAACTGCACGGCGATCCGTTGCAATGGGGGCTAGCAAGCTCAGCCGTTTCGTCCGAATCGTAATAACTGCTTTCGGCGAACGTTGCAGCGCGCCTGCTTACCAACCCGAAGGCGCCAGAGGGTCGCGGCGCGTTGGTCGCCGCCGCTTGCTGCCGCAGGTCACGCAGTTCGCTCTCCAGTGCCTGCACGCGTAGCAGAAGATCTTCGGATAATACTGGCTCCGTGGCCCCGGGCGTCTGTGCAGACGCATTGCGCGTCCATCCTAGTGACAACAGCAGGACGGCAAAGCCGTAGACACTCAGAACAAGAAGTCTTCTTCTGCTATTCATCACGCGTTTCCTCACAGCGCCGCGACAACGACTCTAAGCAATCCGTACCGGGAATTTCACGGCAAACCGGTAAACTAGCCCTTCGGCCATGCGGCTGTTGCCACTAGTACCATCGGCAGAACCGTTGTATTCGGATAGCGGATACGGTGCATATCTGGAAATGGACGTCGGACCGCAACGGCACAGTCTCCGCAGTCCTTACATCTTGCCACGCTAGCGCTGCAAGTCACGATAAACCTACAACTGACGTCTCAACCACGTGGCCTGATCAACCGTTGCGCGAACAGAACTCCGCATTCTCCTAACAAGTGTGGCTCACCTGGTGATCAGTGTCGGTGCTAGGTCCCGACGTATCTGACCGAGTTTTTCCCGGATTAGGTGTCTGACAATTTGGCTGATCTGCAGGCTTGACGCCGTTTGGGGACACCCGGGAGTCGGCCTCCCTGGGCGAATCGCTGCTGCAGAATACCCTCTGTCGATTGGACACGAGGGGGCGCCGGCTGTTCAACAGCCGGTACCGATTCATCGCGGAGGTGACGCTTTTCGGCCCGAGTTTTCGCTCGATGAGCTCGAAGCATGGCAAACGGCCACCTGATCGGAAGACGTTCCACCGCGCGCTGTTTTTTGCCCGTCATCTTCTTTGCCCTTCTCTCCCGTTGCA
The DNA here is from genome assembly GCA_024277285.1 of Planctomycetota bacterium. The sequence continues at coordinate 50 of JAJRVM010000141.1, read as the reverse complement.
CTCATGGACGACGCGTCTGGTGGTGCTCCTTGGGGGGCAAAGAAAATGAT
>JAJRVM010000140.1 GCA_024277285.1 Planctomycetota bacterium | reverse complement strand
GACAGAGGATATTCTGCAACAGCGGTTCGCCCAGGGATGCCGACTCTCTGGTATTCCCAAACGGCGTCAAATCTACAGCTCAGCCAAATTGTCAGACACCTAATCCGGGACAAACTTGGTCAGATAAGTCGGGACCTAGCAAAAGTAAGGTTTTCCATTCATCGTCGCTTTGCTGAGCTCGAATCAAGACGCGGTTTGCTTCAATGTTGGCCACGCGATTTTCAAGCAGGATGTCACTTGAAGCTGGGCAATGACTGCTCGGTCGCCGTATAAAGAGTCCGTCGTGGCTTGAACCGCGTGATCCGTTCTCAGACTTCCAGCATGGGTGATACCTGGTAACGGTTGGCTACCATAACCGAGCCCCCCTCACCGACGACCTGCCGGTGCGTTCGCAACGCCAGATTTGGTTCATTGTTGTGCTCTGACAGGTGGGCCAGGCATGCCCATTTCAATTGACCACGAAACGCACGCTGCAACAACTCGGCCGCCTCGTGGTTCGACAAATGCCCGCCAGGCCCGCGGATGCGTTGCTGCAGCATCACGGGATAGGGACCATCCTCGAGCATCTGCGGATCGTAATTACTCTCGAGCAACACCGCGTCAAGCGAGTTCAGCGCGTCCTTCAACGCGTCGAACGGATGCCCTAAGTCGGTGAGCACACCCAATCGGCATTGCCCGTCGTCCACAATGAACCCAACGCTGTCAACGCTATCGTGAGGCGTTGGAATCGTCTCGACCGTCACCGGCCCGAACTTCAGGCTAGCCCCGGGGACAAATGTCCGGACCTCTTCAAATGTCCCCAACCGCACGCGCCGGTGAGCAGTGTTGATTGTCTGATTAGTGACGTAGACAGGAATCCCAAACTTGCGATGGTAAACGCCCATGCAACGCACATGGTCACTGTGGTCGTGCGAGATCAAGAGTCCATCGATATCGCGAGCATCGATTCCCTGAGTCGCCAAGCGTCGCTGCATTTCGACACCGGAAATCCCCGCGTCGACCAGCAAACGCACCCCCGCCGCCTCGATGTAAACCGAATTCCCATTGCTGCCGGATTGGAGAGCCATCATGCGCATCGTCGAATTGTAACGGGCGGATCGCACGTCGGCAAACCGCCGAGTCGCAAATCATGCGATCGGCGTGCCTGCACGAGCCGGGTCGGGCGACTCAATGAGGTTCCAGACCATGAACGTCGGGCGGCCCAAACGCCAGCACGTCGCACCCATTCCAGCGACCAACGGGAGCGGGGCCTGACGCAAAGGCTCTATGCAGTTCGTTAAGAGTGCTTTTGCTGCTCGAAACCGGTATACTTGGGTGATCGCGAAACGTCGATTGAATGGCAGCTCAAGCTGACTCGACCAAGCCTTTGCTCATCAATCACCGGGCACCCTTGCTGTTACCCGCCGCTTTCTGAACCCACGAGGAAGCAACTACCATGCGTCACATCCTTGTCTTGCTAGTTACGTTCACGGCAGTCTGTATGACATCCATTGGCCGCGCACAAGAACGCCCAAACGTCATTCTTGTGATGACCGACGACCAGGGCTACGGGGACCTCAGCTGCCACGGCAACCCCGTCCTGAAAACGCCCCACCTGGACGAATTGTACAAACAATCCGTGCGACTGACCGACTATCATGTTTCCCCAACCTGTTCCCCCACGCGCAGTGCGATTATGACCGGCCACTGGACCGATCGAACGGGCGCATGGCACACGATCCTCGGCCGCTCACTGCTGCGCGCGGATGAGGTCACGATGGGGCAAGTGTTTGCCGACGCGGGGTATGCCACGGGCATGTTTGGCAAATGGCATTTGGGCGACAACGCACCGTACCGTCCGGAAGATCGCGGATTCCAATTCGTCATGCGTCATGGCGGTGGTGGCGTCGGCCAAACTCCCGACTACTGGAACAATGCTTACTTCAATGACACGTACTTCCTCAACAGCCAACCGACCAAGGTCGAAGGGTTCTGCACCGACATCTGGTTCAAGTACGCCAAGCAGTTCATCCACGCTCAGAAAACAACCGGCAAGCCGTTCTTTGCCTATATTGTTACGAACGCGCCACACGGCCCGATGCATTCGCCCGAATCGTATAGTGCTCCTTATCAGAATCTAAGAACTCCTTTGGCAAATTTCTTTGGCATGATCGCCAACATCGATGACAATGTTGGCAAACTCCGAACGATGCTTCGTGAAGAAGGCCTGGAAGACAATACGATCTTCATTTTCACAACCGACAACGGTACGGCCGCCGGCGACAAAGTTTTTAATAGTGGCATGCGTGGCAAGAAAGGGAGCGAGTACGACGGCGGACACCGCGTTCCACTGTTCATCTATTGGCCCGCCGGAAAATTGCTCGGTGGTCACGACGTTACCGACTTAACCGCTCACATTGACGTCCTGCCAACCCTCATCGACCTATGCGACCTGCCAGCACCTGCGGGAGTCACTTTCGACGGGCGCAGTATCCGACCCTTGCTCTACGGCCAAGCCACTCTTGCCAATGGATCGTGGCCCGACCGAATGCTGATTACCGATTCACAACGGGTACTGCACCCACGAAAATGGAAACAAAGCGCAGTGATGACCAGTCGTTGGCGACTGGTTGATCGCACACAACTGTACGATATGGTCGCCGACCCATCCCAGAAGAAAGATGTCGCAGCGCAACACTCCGATGTCGTCGCGCGGCTCCAGCAATTCTACGAGGCATGGTGGCAGGAATTGGAACCGACGTTCGCACACGATTGCCCGATCTTCCTGGGCCATCCGGCCGAGAACCCAACCACACTCACCTGCCACGACTGGCTGGCACCCAAAATGACACCCTGGAACCATGCGGCGATTCGTGGAGCCCTTTCAGGTCCCAATTCCACCGGCCCCTGGAGAGTCAATATCGTAGCTGACGGCCAATACGAAATCCGCTTGCGGCGTTGGCCACGCGAAGCCGACGCGGCAATCGACGCGGCCTTGCCCCCGGCCGCGCCCGTGCCTGGCGTGAGTGCTTGGCGCACGCGTCCGGGAAAGGCACTCCCCATCGTCCGCGCCAGTATTGAAATCGACGGCCAATCGGCGCAGCAAGATGTCGTGCCAGGCAGCAAGGAAGCCGTCTTTAAACTACGCCTCAAGAAAGGGCTCTCTAACTTCACCGCCACGTTCCACATGGCCGACGGTAAGACCATTGGTGCCTACTACGCCTACGTGAAACGACTCGATCCGTAACTTCGCTGCCGTCGCCGGTTTCCCTGCCGCAAAATTCGACAGCCATGCGCCACCCGACAAGTTTGCCGTCACCACTTGGTCGTACCACGAATGTCCTTTCACGGTCTTCTCGGAACAGCTCTCGCCTTCCACCCAAATCGACTCCTGCGCCACACTGAATGATGGCATGGCAAACGCGATAATTGTCGAGAAGCCGCAGAACGCCAGCAGCCGTAGGCTGGCAAAGTAACGTGCAAATTGCAGTTTACAAAATGAACTCTGGAGCGATTTGAATTTGCCCGAGCAAGCGTTGTGTCTCCTGGTGAGCGGCTGAATGCAGACGGCAAGAACCGCGAAGACGCCAAGCCGCATTCTGGTGTGCCTGCGCTTCGTCGATTGAGTCTAAGAGCCGCTGCAGCATGTTGGTGAGGCGAGCTTGACACACCCTACGACAACTGCGGCACCGATCCTCGGTCCACACTGCGTTCATGGGCAGAAAACACAATTTCCAACCCCCGGCTTGTCGCTGCCGTCGATACTGCTATGCTCACCGTCATCGACATGAAGCGCCTGAAATGACCCCGCAAATCAACGCCTCTTTCCGCCACTCGCACCGAACTATTCTCCGATAGAGAGAACATCTGATGTTGAGTTTTGTCGCCCTCGCCACATTCATCGGCTTGGGAATGCTTGTCTGGGACTGCATTGAAGTAGGACGAAACGACGCTGCCAATCTGGTCAATGCGGTATTTGGTGCGCGCGTGCTCAAACGGCGCGTCGCGGTCGTTATCGCCGGTACCGCCGTCATCCTGGGCGCGACGTTTTCATCCGGAGTGATGGAAACCGCGCGCAAGGGAATTTTCGATCCAACGGTGCTCACGGTGCAAATGGCGTTGGCCATCTACGTCAGCGTTTATTTTGTCGATACCGTGTTGCTTTACGGATTTTCCGGGTTCGGCATGCCGGTCAGTACCACCGCCTGCCTGGTATTCGAATTGGTCGGTGCCGCATGGTTCCTCGCCGGACACGACAATGTCGCCTGGACAAAAGTGCGTACCGTCGCCACCGGTATTGTCGCATCCATTGCGATCAGCGGCATGGCGTCCTTTTTGGTCATGCGCGTGTTTCGAGCCGCCATTCGCGACAAGGTCAAAGACCGAGAAACGATCCTGCTGCATGGCCCTTGGATCACCGGCGCGATGTTCACTTGGCTCACGTGGTTTATGGTCTTCAAAGGACTCAAGAATGTCGAACTCGTCAAGACGCTCAAGACCACCACGTTTGAAATCTATGGCGAATGGGTCGTACTGCTGGTGCTATGGGGCACATTGACGCTAATCACGCACATGGTGTTGGTCATCACACATCGCCACAGTTACAAGTACTTGTTCCCGGTCACGGCCGTCGCCGGCATGATCTGCATGGCGTTCGCTTTCGGACAGAACGACTTAGCCAACGCCGCCTCGCCTGGATTGGCCAGCCTGAAACTCTTTCAATCAGGTGGCGCGCCAAACGACCTGGCAGACATCGCCACCAAGGCCGCCATCCCACTCTGGGCACTTTTCGGTTGCGGCTTACTGATGGCCTCCGGCATGTTTACTACCTACGCTCAACGCGTTACCCGCGCGGAAGTCAATACCGGTAGCCAATATGACGAGGTGACACTTTACGCACCTCGTTGGTGCAAGGCAGTGGCTCGATTCCTGTTGATGAGTCGCCCACAGCACGAGCCGTTAGCTCCCGAACCCGAGCGGACCGAAACAGGAAAGAAGTTGCACTACGACGCATTACGTGCTTCGGTGATTACCGGCGTCAGTGCCAGTGTGATCGCGTTCGCTTCGGGGCACAAACTCCCCGTCTCGACCACCTATGTCGCCTTTGCCGCAGTGCTCGGCTCCGGGCTCTCCGATCGAGTCTTCGCGCGGGGTGATGCCGAGACGAAACTTGGGCGAGCGATTTGGGTTATCACCTGCTGGTTCATCGCTCCGATCGTCGCCATCGTCGCCACCGGGTGCGTTGCCACGATCGTCTATCGCTTGGAAATATGGGGCCTTGCAATCTGTATCTGTTTGAACCTGGGTGCGCGCATGTTCTTCCGAGCTCGCGCGAATGCTCATGAAAAGAAGTATCACCCGGATGACACGAATCACCTGGATGACACAAAGGCCGCCGAGCACACGGTTGTGCCCGGCGGCTGAGTGGAAGCCGCCAGAACATCCGGCGACCGAACCATTAAACCACTCAGCTGCCCCAAAGTTCCGGTAGAATCGCGAAAGCAGGGCAATGAGAACGCGCGCCCCGTAGCTTCTCTGCAACGCTACGCGCCGCAGCGCTGCGCCGTCGCCGTGACCAATTCGATCAACCGATCGATGTGCGCCTCTTGCGTATGCAGGTTCACCATGTTGAACCGCAGCCAGACCTTGTCGGCGTATAACGTGGTAGCGAACCATGCTTGCCCTTGTTGTCGAATGGTCTCCGAGATCGTCGCCTGCAATCGGTTGAGTGCCTCGTCGCTCCATTGAGCGGGCTCCCATCGCGCGCACGCGATCGAAAGCTGACCGTCCGGCATGACGACGAATCCACGCTGTTCCAACTGACGTTCAATGCTCCGCGTCAGCTGAATGTTTCGGACAATCGCATCGCGAATGGTCTTCCAACCTGCCGTGCGCAATCCAAACCAGGCGGCCAATCCCGAGGCGCGCCGCGACGTTGGCAAGCCACGGCAATAAGGTTCAACGCGACCACCATCGGGAATGTACGTAGCTGCCACATTGAACAGCTCGCGCGCCGATTCGTCATGACGCGTCAGCAGCACACCGGCCGTCAAGGGCATGAAAAACCACTTGTGCAAGTCAACGACCAACGAATCCGCCTGGTCGAGTCCAGCAAACAAGGGGCCGTGCGAGTCCAACAGTGCTGCGGCACCACCATAGCAGGCATCCACGTGCAGCCAGACATCGAACGCCTGGCAGATCGGCACAATTTGGTCCAACGGGTCGAGTGCACCCGTTCCCGTTGATCCGCTCGTCGCAATCACACAAAACGGCTGCCAACCACAGCGTATATCGGCTTCGATCTGCTTGCGCAGGGCAGCTGCATCCATCGCCCCACGCCCGGTACATGGAACCGTCGCAATACACGCGTCGCCCAACCCGATCACATGAGCGGCACGTGCGGACGAGAAATGCGTGGCTTGCGCCACATAGATCCGTGGCCGCGCGGTCAACGCAGTGGGCCCCTCGCGGATCCACTCGGGAAATCGACAGAACTTAGCTATCTGCAGTGCCTGCAGTGTGGCATGACTACCGCCCGGCAAGACCATGCCGTCACCGTCGTACGCCAGCCGACTCGCAATCCAACGCACCAATTCACGCTCCGCCTCCGCGTGAGCCGGCCCTTGATGCGACGCACCGCCATTGTTGTCCAATGCCGACACGACAAGATCGCCCAATACCGCCTCGGGCAAAGGCGAAGAATTGACTAACCCCAAATAGAGTGGATGCGATATCGCGATGCTCGCGTCCAACACCATCGCCAACTCGGCGACCCCCGCCTTCAAACCAATCCCCTGATCGCCAAGCGTGCCGGCGAAGTGAGCGGCGAGCGCGGATTGCTCGACCTCCGGCGCAACGCGCCGTGTTTCAATCGTACGCCAATAGTCCGCAATCAAGTCGATCGTGCGGTGCCCCGCCTCACGAAAATCATCTCGATCCAACGTCGACATGGCCAGCTCGCAAGTGTTAAGAAGTTGTTGTATCGCAACATACGGTCGTCGCACCCACCGTCGCTTCCGCGCCCGGGCGATCATGCGGTGGCAGCCCGGCCAAGGCGAGCCGACAGATGGACTTCGACCGTTTTTTCCACGACCCACTGGTCCCGCGATGAGCGGTCATCGAGTGCCGCCTAGAAGTCGATGATAGCCCGTACGGCGGAGATCTGATAGCTACCCGACACGACCGGGGCACCGTTCCCAATGACTTGGCGGTCATCGATACGACCAAAGATATAGTTCCACTGCAACCGCGCGTGTGCGTTCCAGTACCAGTTCAGTGCAAAACTAGCACTTTGCCCCACGCCCCCGAATACGTCCTGGTTCGTCAAGTCGCCATACGACAGTCTGGTTGCCACTTCCCAGGCACCGCTCCCACTCCATCTATACTGCCGACAGTCGCGCAGGTGGAAGAAATCTTCAAAGGGCTGTACACGTCCCAAAATCCCCAGCGCTCGATTCCAGGGAATATGTTCACCGGTCAAGAAGCAGGAGGCATAGACGTATCCACCGTGCATGTACACATCCGCACCGTACTGTGGCGATCGTTGCATCCACATATTCATGAACTCGCCACCCACTTGAAAGCGTCCCACGTTAATGACCGACTCGATCCCCAGAATCTGGTAGGATTCGGCGCCATCGATGCGTCCAGTATCCAACCAGCGCTGTGTCGAGCGTCCTTCGGGACGTGACCGAAACCTCGGTCGGCCATCGGCCGCGCCCGACTCGGGCGAGTCGGCAGCAGGAAACGCCCAGCTCCCCGCTAAGGCAAAGTGTCCATAGCCGCGCCCCCCCGACACGTCGTCGTACCAAAAGGTGTTCGCGAGACGTCCGGCAAGCTCAAGCGGGTATTTGTCGTTCAAAGTACTGCCGAGATCTTGGATCAAGGTCGTGTCGAATATGCCCGCGCGCCAATTGAAAGCCAGATTATCGGAAACGCCGTACGTCGCTATCCCGAACCGCCGGTTGTCTTCGTTCAACGCTTCGACGATGAACGGACGTTCCATGAACAGATTGAAATTACTGCTGTTCAAATGGTCCAGGCCATACGGGCGTTTCTGATTTCCGAACCTGAGCGTACGAAGAAAGACCAGATCGTCCCAGCCAATCCAGGCATCGCGAAACTGGCTGCCATCCTCACCGCTGTACTCGATCTCCAAGCGGTAGGACATATTGCCAGGTGGTACCTTGCCGCCAACACCGATACGCAATCGACGGTACATCAGCCGGTCGAGTGGTCCACGCTGCGGGTCGCCCGACTCGATTTGGTTGACGCCAGGCGAATCGTCGGGGAAGCCCCATTGATCAATGTGAATACGACCGTTGACCACACGCGACGAATCCAAGGACGGCGTTTCAAGAAAATCGTTCTTTTCGCGCTTTGCCCCAAGCACACCCTGTTCCAGCTGCGCTATCCTGCTGAGCAACTCAGCGTCGGCCACGGCCCGATCAGATGGTTGATCATCAGATGGCTGCGTCGAGCGGTCAGCCGCGTCGCGACGCTCCTGATCACGACCGTCATCGGGCAATTCAGAATCGCGCGATTGAGTGTCGCCTGCCTGCGTATCAACCAAACTGACCACGCTTGGCAAGCGACGGATCTCGTCCCGTTGCCGAGCCAACTCGTTGCGCAGTTGTTCGATCTGCTCGCTCTGCTGTTGCAGCGTCGCGCGCAGCTCCTCCACGGCCGCCATGGTTTCATTCTCGGCCGCCAACACGGCACGCGCCGACGGGCCACCAGTCCACCACAAGGCGAATGCCAGCATGAGACATCCAGCGGTCGAGAAACGCCACTTCACAGTAAGATGCGCCCAACAGACAAGAGAAACATTAGACTCGAAACGACGGTGGAAGCAACCGTGCCACAATCGCCCAACCGAGCGCGATAGCCCGATTTACGGCGCAACGCGCGCGCCCCCCCTGCACCATCAATACAATCGGCACAATCCACCCTGCAAACTCGGCCGTAACGGCACAACCGTTTGAAACCACCACACCACCGCAGTCGCAACCACTACAATCGCTATAGATTAACAGGACGGTAACTATTTAGCCATCTGAAGTGGGACGTGCACTCGAGTTTACTTTCCAACGGTCGACCCCCACCGCCTTGTGCGGTGGGTGAAGATGATTGGTAGGCTACCCGTGGCGTCCTATCCCCCCAACATACACGGCCCCACTTCCCTCCCCGCCGCCAAAGGCGGCGGGGAGGGAAGTGGGGGGGAGTCGTTGCCATCGCGGGTAGCTCACCAGCCGTTTTCACCCATGGGACAAGCCCAATGGGAGTCTCTTGAAAGCGACAATATTTCATTCGGCTAAACGGTTACGATTTTTGTTATGGTCCGCTACGTGCCGAAGGCACAGCCCTATACGAGCCCTGAGTGCAGCGATCGCTGCAGTCACAAGAAAATCAAGTAACTCAGTTCAGCGCCGCGTGGGAGTGCTGCACGCCACAACGCAGATTCCCCGCGTCAGTCCATGCCGCAACCTGAAGAATCGCACCGCGCTCTGGACACTACTCAACCCAGCCGAGCACATCGCGGATGATGCACCAGCGAGGCTGCTCGGGTAACACGCGTTGGCCCAGTACCCAATAGTCGTAGAGCTGCTCCGTAGTGCCATCACGTTGCTTAAGTTTCAGCCACACCTCCAGGAACTTGCGAAATCGCGTGTCAGGCGCAATAACATAATAGAGCGGTATGCGAACCGGATGATCCAACGGATTGACAACGGAATATTGAGGATAGAGCAGCGTCCATGCCGAGCCCGTTTCCGCACTGGTGACGAGTATTTCACACTGTGGTGCTTTGCCAATGAAAAAGTCTCGCTCTGATTCGAGTTCCACGATCCGAGCGTCAGGCATATGCTTGCGTAGTTCGTAGGCCAGAAACCCGTCGCGTACGACGGCGATCGTCAAACCAGCTCGCTCATGGTGATCGAGTCCCTGAAACTCACGGCGACGATGGTCGGGCACAACGACCGCCAAAGTGACATCCATATAGGGTTCCGTCAGCATCAGATCCGAAGCCCGTTGAACGGTTCCCTCCAAACCGGCCATGACAATATCAAACAGTCCCGCCTCCATCTGTTCGGCTAACTTTTCACTGTCGAACTGAGCAAACTCGATCTCGACCCCCAGGTCGGTCGCCAACTGATGCGCCATTTCAACATCGAAGCCCACGAGTTGACCGTCCTTGTTGAAATACGAAAACGGCAGTGTGTCGGCATCCACGCCGACACGGATCTTGCCGCGCTGCTTGATGCGCTCCAGCAGCGGCTTCCCCGCCAGTGATGTATCGGTAATCGCAACCGGGTGTTTCATGAATTCGCTCGGCGCCGCCGGCAGCAGCAACGTCCGCCCAACCACCAGATCATCCTTGCGATGCCCTTCTTGGAACGACCGCGTCAACGCTAGCCGTATTCCCACCACCGTCACCACGGTAAAAACGGCGAGTGCCGCGATGCTGATGAACAATCGACGCCAACGAACCTTCATTCCTCCGCCGAGCGCACAGCTGACCAGAATGGCGAATGCCAGCAGATGCGATGCCTTAAGCAAATCGCCCAGCCGCGTCGTGTAGACTTCCGCAAGCAGGTAGAGCTGAAAAATGTCGTCCGGTATGTGAAAGACGCCCAGCAGCCAGGGAATCGTAATCGTCAATTTGGCGAAACAACCGGCCATGCCCAACACAAGGAGCTCAGCGTATTCGACAAGACCGAAATTGTGACCATAGAACCACGAAGCAAAGGGGATAAACACCAGCCGCACAATGCGGCCCAAGTCAGGAAACGGAAACGCTAAAGGCACCAAGGCCTCGGGAGAAGAACCTCCTTCGCTCAGCAGTTCGTGACGCTGCAGCACTTCGCGCGACGCATCGATGATCAAGGGAATTACGGCAAAGGTGTTCCCCAACACAAATGCGGTGATCAACGCATCGCGCGACACTCGGATCGATTCCCAATACCCGATCGGTGTCGTCAATGAGATCACCGTCGGCAACACGCCCAGCACCAGAATCAACGTGGCCGCCGTCACCGTGACGAGGTAAGCCTGCAGCAACTCGAATTGTTCGAACGGTACGGTGCCAACGGCGTTGGCGACGATGGCGAAAACACCTACTGGTGCCATGCGAACCACAAAATGGTTCAGACGCGACAACGCTTTGACAATCACATCCAAATTCTGCAGTAACCCTTCCTTGTTCGGGATCCCCATCAGCGCAATACCCAACCCGAGCGAAAACACTACGACCGCCGGGATGACGTTGTCGGCCAACGCACGAAACGGGTTCGCCGGCACAAACAAGTCGACAAAATGAACGCGCTCGGTCACCTCCACAAAACTGGTACTAAAGAACGAACCGGCCTGCCACGCCGGAAATGACTGTCCCAGCAACAACACCATGGCTAACCCCAGCAGCCATAGCCCGATTAGCGTCACGATACAGACTCGGACCAGCCAACCTGCTTTGGCCAGCGAAAGGCGTCCGGTATTGGCGATCAGCGAGACCATGATGTAGGGCAACACGGCCATCTGCAGCAAGCCAATGAAGGCATCTCCCGCCCATTTGACCCTTGCGCAGTATTCGCCAAAGAACAATCCACACGCCACTCCTGCCAACAGGCTGGCGACGATCAACGTCGTGGGACCGGGACGTATTGTCTTGCGAGTAGTATCCATTTAGCGGCAATCGCCCGAAACAAGAACGCGAACCTGCGATATAACCCCAGCGCAGGTCGGCGTCCGCATCCTGTGCCGGCAGGGTTTAGCAATGTAAACCTCGAATCCTGTGGGAGCGGTTGGCACTCCACAAATGGTCGCCTCCGTCCCAGCGGCGAACGGCTCGTGCGCGCCAAATCGTGACTCAAGTGCCTGGGACTTTGCACCGCAAAGAGCCCGTTGCCGCGCTGGCCTGGCTTCCCGCAGACCGACCGTCTCTAATACAATACCTTGCTGAATCCCATCCGACCACCGAAGATACGGCGTGGCAGACGGCCCAGGCGCAACCTGGCAACTCGTATTAACCCAGCCTCACGCTACAGGACTCACAACCACCATGACTGATCAACCGAGTACGCTACGGGCAGTACTGCGTGATTTTCGGCACAGCTGGCGAGAATTGGCGCTGACCGATATCGCCTATAAGCTGCTCGCGTTCATCATCCTGACGCCGATCATGGGACTGCTGTTTCGCCTCCTTATAACACTGTCAGGCCGGAAAGTTGTTGCCGACGAGGACATCATCCAGTTTCTGCTCGAGCCACTGGGCTGGATCTGCCTAGTAACGATTGGCGCGCTTTGGATCGCCATCATTGCGTTGGAACAAGCGGCCTTATTGGGAGTGGAATGCGCCGCCGATAGCCGACAACGACTGGGCGTCGTAGCGGCGTTGATGTTTGCCACGGCCAAGAGCTGGACGGTGTTGCGCGTCACTCTGCGGATCGTTATGTTCTCCATCCTTGCCGCCTTGCCGTTCTTGGCCATCGCGGGGCTCACTTATTGGCTCTTGCTGACCAAATTCGACATCAATTTCTACCTGACGCAGAAACCGCTCGAGTTCAAGGTTGCGATTGGAATCGCCAGCATACTGGGCATCGGACTGGCAGCCGTCCTGCTGCGACTGGCAACCAGCTGGTTTTTTGCGTTACCGATCGTCCTCTTCGAGGACATCTCTCCACGGGACGCGTTGCAGGTCAGCCGCGATCGCGTCGTTGGCCATCGCGGCAGAATCATAACTTGGATTGTCACTTGGCTTTTTGCGACGATCCTGCTCTCGGTCCTGGCCACCGGCATGGTCACCTGGGTAGCACAATTGCTCGTGCCGCGCGTGGCAAACACGTTCAGCTTGTTGCTGGTCGTTGTCGGTGCAACCCTGCTCGTCTGGGGCTTGGTGTCGCTGGCAGCAAACCTGCTGGGTACGACCACATTTGCCGCGTTGTTTTTCCGACTTTACGCCAACTACGGCGGCTCGCAAGATGTCGACGCCACACGGCTCAGCGCCACTCAAACGCGTGCTGCGGGGCCCGGCTTTGCCCTGACCAAACGCCGATTGGCCGTCAGCATGCTGGTCGGCGTTTTGGTGGCCACAGCCATTGGCGTCTACGCCTTCCGAAGTGTCAGTCTGGATGCCAACGTATGGATCATCGCTCATCGCGGCGCGTCGGCTGCGGCACCCGAAAACACAATGGCCTCTTTCGAGCAAGCAATTGCCGAACAAACAGACTGGACGGAACTCGATGTGCAAGAGACGGCGGACGGACAAGTGGTCGTCTTTCACGACAGCGACTTCAAGAAGTTGGCGAACGTCGACCTGAAGATCTGGGACGCAACGATAGAGGACTTGAAAACGATCGACATCGGCAGCTGGTTCGATCCCAAATTCAAAGACCAGCGTGTTCCGACCTTGGACGAAGTCCTGACGCTCTGCAAAGGCAAGACAAAGGTTACGATCGAGCTGAAATACTATGGGCACGACCAGCAACTCGAACAGCGCGTGGCCGAAATCGTTGAAGCACACGGTATGCAATCCGATATTGTCATCATCAGCTTGAAACAGGCTGGTCTGCAGAAGATGAAAAAGCTCCGCCCACAGTGGAAAACCGGACTCCTGACTGCCGTCGCACTGGGCAAACTGGCGAACGTGGATGCTGATTTCCTGGCCGTCAGCGCCAATATCGCAACGCGATCACTTATCCGATCGGCACACGAACAAAATAAAAAAGTGCTGGTCTGGACCGTGAATGATCCGGTCACTATGTCGACGATGATCGGTCGCGGCGCGGACGGCTTGATCACCGACAAGCCGGCACTGGCGCGCGAGGTGATTGAAGCGCGCAAGAGCATGAGCTCCATCGAACGGATCCTGCTCGAATTGGCCGGCCTGCTGGGCGTCGAACGCGAGGTGGTCGAGCAGTAAACTGACTTGGATATCCAGCCGGGCGAACCATGCGCTGTTGCTGGCACGAACCTGCTGGCTACAATGCGATGTGTGTCTTGACGCGTTCCGTTTGCCACTATCTACGTTGGTTGTCTTCATGTCTCCCTTCCATTGTGTGGCCGCTCTGTTATTGACAATGACTCCGGCTTCGTCCGACGCCGTGCCGGTCGAGGTTCGTGTGGGAATCGTCGCGTACGAAGATTTCCATGAAGAGTACGCTCGGTTTGAAGAGGTCTTCGCGGATATCGCTCGGCGCGATCCGGCCATGCATTTCAAGCTGGCCATCGGTTCATACGGGCACGTACTCCATTGGCTTGATCGCCAGCAGATCGATGTCGCGGTCTTGACACCCGGCGTGTTTGCCGGGTTACTCGTACGTGACGGAGACTCGTGGAAGTCACGTCTGTGCGATTACCTCGTCACGGTCCAGTTGCCAAGAGCGACATCCTCTTGGGCGTCGGACGCGCGGCGCACCGATGGCTTCTTTAACAGCTATCGGTCCGTTTGCCTGGTTGCAAACGATTCGCCCATCACGAGCGTCGATGACGTGCGTCGCCAGGCCAGTCGCAATGAGCTGGAGTTTTTGTTCGTGCATCCGCTCTCCGTCTCTGGCCGAGCGGCACCGATGGCAGCCTTACTGCGTGCGAAGGTCAAGACCGCCAACGTACCAACTCGCTTCACTTACTCGCACAGCCAGTCGCTGCGCATGCTTACCGATCCTACGGCGACTCGCCCACGCATCGCGTTTGTGTGGGATGACGCGGCAGGCCAGAACCGGGAACTGGAGGACGGAGTCCGTCGCGTGCCCTTTCCAGAACTCGACCAGATCGCCATCCCCCACGATGTCATTGTCGCGCGTACCGGGTTCTCCGAGGCCGAACGTTTGCGAAAACTACTACTGGCACCCACCCGCAGCAAGCAGCGTTACCGGTTCGTTCAAGTGCCGGCATGGCAACAGCAATATGCCCGAGTCCGCAGCTGGCTCGATGCAACAGGTAACATTTCCGCAACCGGAAAGGGCGAACGCATCGCGTTGGACGAGATCGGACACATGTTGCTGCAATACGCGCGTTCACAGCCCCAACCGCCGCGACTGGCACTCGTCCTATCCGGTGGCGGTGCCAAATGCTCTTACCAGGTTGGCGCCGTATCGGCCATCGAGCAGAAGTTGAGTCAACTGCGTCGTGAAAACCCACAGTATCCGATCGATATCAGCTTGGTCGTTGGCACTTCAGGTGGCGCAATTAATTCCCTGCCGGTTGCCTTGGGCATTGCGAAGACGGAGGTAGGGCGGCAAGCGTTACGTGATACCTGGATGACGTTGAACCAATGCGAGATCGTGCAGCCGCCAATGATGATCCGTATCAACATGGGCCTTTGGTTCGCACTGCTGCAGACAGCAGTTGTGATTGGGCTAGCTCGCTGGCGCGTGAAAGACGAGAATCGGCGCGGCTGGACGTTCGCCGCGATCTACACGTTCCTGGCCGGGATCGAAGTGTTGATGGGGTACTTCGCGCCGGCGCCATGGCATCTCTTGGGTACCAATCATGTCTTGCACCACATTTGGCTCTGGTTCAGTTTCGGCGTCAAAACCTCGGCCTGGTTCCTGCTGGCCATTGGCGTCGGAGCGTTGATCTTGCAAACGGTCCGAGCGCGGCGCGGCGACCACATTCGACTCCCCAAGCGATTCACTCGTTCCGTACTCGTCGGCAGCCTGCTCGGCTTGCCACTATTGCAACTGATCACGATCGTCGCCTTTGAAGAAACACTCTCGAGTGGCGCGGGAATGGAGAACATGCTGGCCAACAAGTTCCCACAATTGATCAACCGGTTCCTGGAAGACCAGAATCAATTGCCGTTGGTCGAGAGTTCCTCCGGCACTGCCCGCGAACAATTGCAGGGTGTCAGCCGACAGATTATCGAACGTGGCTTGATTCAGCGCGACCTGGTGCTTACCGGCTCGTGCCTCGCTCAAACCAGCCATGACCTACCCTCCGATCTCTATTTCTACGCGCCCGCCCATTCGCGCGCAGGCATCCACCCGTATGGCCAACGTGGATTGTCGTTGCATGCACATCCCGAGATCCTGCTCGATGTGATCATGGGGTCGGGTTCAATCTATCCCGTCTTTCCCGCACGGCGCATCGATGACCTTCCTCGCCCGGGCGAACAGATCGAACTGATCGACGGGGGATTCGCCCACAATAGCCCCGTCGAAGCAGCTGTGCTCTGGGGCGCCACTCATATCGTACTGGTCGATGTCATGGCGAGCGCCCGTATCAAACGGGGCAACTTCCTGCAAAACGCCGCGTCGTCTGTGCAATACCTCCACCGGCAGGCGCAATTGCTCGACGCTCGATCACGCGACAAAGTGACCATTTTCACACTCACGCCCGAACCCCCGAACATCTGTATCATCGACTTTGCCGATAACTTGGTGGCCGCAAGTATCGATCAGGGGTTCCGGGATGCCAGCCTCTGCGGCACCGAAACCGCTCCGCGGTTCCAAAAAGAACTCGGCGAACCGATCTTCCGCGACGTCATGCCATGAGTGTTTGAAGGAGCGTGTGCCACGAGAGCCGATCGAGCCCCGCTGCCTCACTCCTCCCGCGCCTCCCGCACCTGTCAACACCCCCAAACCCACCCTCTCGGCATGCCTCGGTGCCATTGACGGTTGGAATCTGATTCTCTTGCGCAAGATTCAGCGACCAACGGGGGCAGGTCATTGCGGCCCAAACGGCGGACGCGTGGTTGGTTGGCGACCCTGCCGCGCTGGGTTAATATGAAAGTACCTTGGAGAAGCAAAGCATGCCAAACATCACGTGTACGTGTGGACGACAGATTGAGGTCCAGGAGAACCAGGCCGGGACACCCGTCCAGTGTCCATGCGGCCTGGAACTGCGCGTCCCCAACCTGCGCGATTTGCGTGCACAGGCCAACGCAAGGGGCAATGCGGCGCACAATACCGAGAATGGGACCATTCGCGAAACAACGGACGCAGCAAGCGACGCCGAGGAACCGGCCGAGCAAACGGAACCGGATGAACGCCATTTCCTGGTCTTCCTGACCCCTCCCGACAAACTGCCCGAACGCATCAGTTTTGACGCAGCCAGCCATTTTGTGGCAGCGTGTGATCGTTTGTTACAGCGTTTCTTTGCCGACCCGGCACATCAGTGGAACGTCGATCTTCAAATATCGATGGCGCTGGTCCCTGAGGGCCCGCCGATTGTCGAAGCAGAAACACTGCCGGCAATCATTCCAGAACAGACCGTTGACGAATTGGCCAAACAGTTGCGGAGTCTCGCGTGTCCACCTGTGGTCGAAGGTCCGGTAGCATTCGTGATTCGCCGCCCGGTCGGGGACGGTCCGCCCTGCCCGGTCGAGTCAAGCGTCGCCTTCCGCAGCTTGGCCCAAAAGCCAGGTGATCTCGAAGACAACCTGCTCCGCGCCGCCGGACTCATCCCTCCGCACTCGTTCGTGGCCACACAACGTGACCGAATCGCGCGCAGATGGTCACGGTTCACTCAGCTTGTGCGGCGTCTTGCAAGATCTAACACAACTGCGAACAAGCAGACAACGGACGATCCGACGACCGATTTGGCGGATGCAGATCTGGTCAACGATGCGGCAATATCCGCCGAAGATCGAGATATCATCGAAACGCTCGACTCGGAATCGATCGAACAGCTCACGGCCTGTTTGGAACGGCATCCTCACGTCACGGCGCTGCACTACCAACTCGCTTCACTGCTCGTTAGCGAAGACCGTTTTGAGGAAGCGATTGCAACGTATACGGAATTGCTACAGGTCGAACCCGACGATGCGGCCGCCTACGCCTCGCGGGGCCGACTGCATTGCCATATTGGCTCGATGCAACGTGGGCTCGCCGATTTCACGAAGGCACTCGAGCTTAACCCACATGACTCCGACACCCGTGTGGAACGCGCCATGCTTTATCTGGAGCTAGAAGGGTGGGAGATTGCCGAGGCCGACTTGACCGCTGCCATCGGACTGGCCCCCAACCAACCTCGTCTTTATGTGGAACGGGCGCGCACCCGTTACGCCCAACAAAAGCTGCGCGATGGTCAGGCTGATCTGCAAATGACGTTGCATCTCGACCCGTACTCCGTCGACGCGCATATGCTGAGCGGCTGGATTCTCCAGCACCTGGACGATGCCACCTTGAACGACATCATCGAAGCTACCGATCACTACACGAAAGCAATCGAAATTGATCCACACAACCCGGCCTACCTGGTGCAGCGGGCCGAAGTGTACACCAGCCAAAACAAACTCGCGTTGGCCATCGGCGACTGTGATCAGGCTTTGTCGCTCGATACCAACAATGCGATCGCCTATGGCATCCGTGGTTACGCTCACCAGCAGTTGGACAACTTGCCTGCCGCTGTTGCTGACTGCACTCGAGCCATCGATCTGGGACTGAAATCACCCGCAGTTTATGTTAGTCGAGCGGTCGGACACGCCGCCGCCGATGAATTCGCACTCGCACTGGCAGACTGCGATACGGCAATCGACATTGCGCCCGATTATGCCATCGCCTACAACTACCGTGGCATGCTGAAGATGGGACAAGAAGACGCGGAATCAGCCATCCTCGACTTCGCCGAGGCGAGTCGATTGGCCCCGACTTGGTCGACTCCACTCGAATATCGAGCTGATGCGCATCGAATTCAGGCGGAATTCGAGCAGGCAATTGACCAATACACCGATACCATCAAATTGGAACCTGACAATCTGGCCGCCTACATCGGCCGCGCCTTGGCTTGGACGGAAAAACGTGAATTCGATCAGGCGCAGAGCGACTTGAACAAGGCGATTGAGATTGATGACGAGTGTGCACCCGCCTTCCTCCACCGTGCTGAACTGGCGATGCAACGAGAACAATTTGAATCGGCACTCGCTGATCTTGATCGAGTAATCGCCTTGGACGCCAACTCGGCGGCCGCCTACCACGCTCGTGCACAAGTCTACCTGCACCTGAAACGCGGTGAAGACGCCATTGGCGATTTCAACAAACTGATCGAACTCCAGCCGGATTGGCCTGGAGCCTACGTCGGCCGAGCGAATGCGTGGATCCGTTTGGGAAACGCTCCGGAAGCTGCCGCCGACTATCGTGAAGCAGCGAACCTCGATCCCAGCTCGACCGAGGAATTGATCGTCCACCAGCTGGTCGTCGAGGCACACCACTTGCATGAACAGGAGAATTACCCGGCCGCGATCGAGAAAGCCGCCGAGGCAATCGAACGAGATCAGCGCAACTTGGCCGCACTTGCCACGCGCGCGGCCAGCTATTGGTACTCGGACCACTTCGTCGAGGCCGCCGAAGATTACTCGCAATTGATTGAGCTGGAATCAGAAGCCACATTTGCCTACGTCGGCCGAGGCCAGGTGTATGTGGAATTGGGCGAATACGAATTGGCACTAACGGACCTTGACAGGGCAGTGGAATCGGAACGACAAGCGTCATCGGAAACCGGCTTGGCCTACGCGCTGAGCGGTCGCGGTCTCGCCCGTGCCGGCTTGCAGCAATTCGACGATGCTCAAGAAGACTTCGAACAATCGGCTCGGCTGCGACCCAATAATGCCTGGGTCCACTATAACCGTGGACTCGTCTATCGAACACTCGACGAATTGACCCGCGCCGCCGAATCCTTTCAACACGCCTTGGAATCGACCGATCCGCCGTTGCCCAAACGAAAACGGGAACGCGCCGAAGCGTTCCTGAAACAGTATCCCAATGACGCGTGACGCACTGTGCCACGCCGCTCCGCGGCGTGAAAACAACACTGTGCCACGCCGCTCCGTGCCACGGCATTCTAGGCCGTGAAGAAACGCCGCGGAGCGGCGTGCCACACTGCGTCTGCGTGCTAGCATCCACCCCCTGTCTTTGCGACTCGAAGGGGCGAAGGGGCCGTCTTCTGACGATTGCCGTTTGAGCATGATCGTCGCTGTGGTACAACAGTCGCCCCGCCAAGCATCTTTGCTTGCGCCGGCGCAACGCAACGGCCTGCACCGGGCACGGACTCCGCCCGCAGCGCCACGTGAACCAGTGGCTTCCGCCCAAGAAATGGACACGAAAAACTGACACGGGCAGAATACGGTATCCATGGAGGGATCGCATGACCACTTTGCGAATGACATTGGCATTCGGAATACTGCTGTTATCCACCCCCACACTCGACGCCGCCAAGACCGGTTATGCGCGAAGTGATAACTTTACGGTACTCACGCCGCAATTTGCGACGGCTCAAGAAGCCAATGCATATGCTCAGGAAATCCTGTACAGTGCCGAGCATTTACGACGACGGATCGCGTGCGAGTGGCTGGGCGAGGAACTACCCCAATCGGTGGGACGCACGGTGGTAACCGTATCGTGGAACCTCGACCGAGATGCCGGCCTGACGTGGGTTATCGATGACCCGCGGCGACGGTACCACGCACTTTACTTGGCGACCTCACCCGAACTCGCCATCGGCAGCACGCTGGCCCATGAAATGGTACATGTTGTCCTGGCGACGCGGTTCCCTCATCCCAATCGGTTGCCGGCATTTCTTGAGGAAGCGATCGCAAGTCAATTTGACGACAACGTTCGCCAGCAAGAGCGTCAACAGCAGTTGCTGACGTTCATGCGAACGCACAAATGGCCCCGACTCGAAGACGTCCTTAACGCAAAGAACATTGCCGCCACCGATACCCAGGCGTATGCCGCCTCGGTTTCCGTCGTTTCGCTATTGCTGGCGCGCGATCCAGACAAACAAAAACTATTCGCATTCGGACTGCACGGCACCAAGAGTGGCTGGGACGCCGCGTTGCAGCAATACTACGACATCCCCAGCGTCCACCAACTGCAATCGCTCTGGCAAGGACAAAAGGTGTCAGCAACGGTTTTTGCCAGCGGGAAGGCGTGGCGTCAAACGAACGCCAACGACGGAACGATTAGACCGGGAAAACGCGCTGAGGCAACAGAGTAGCCGGGCGATCTCGACACACCTTACTGCGTCGCTCAATAGGTCCACGAATACCAAACGCCCGTGGCCGGATCATAGTAATACGATTCGACCGGCGCGGCGTAGATGGGCATTGCGTTTGCTGGCGTTGGGGTTTCCACGGGCCGATACGCCGTGACGGTGGTTTGTTCATTCGGAACAATGTCAATTTTCTGCTGGTACTTCGGCGCCGTAATCGTCCAGTTGGTCAACGGTTGGCCAGGCAGTTGCGCGGTCAACGTGCCGACCGGCACATGCAGCGTCAAAGTTCCACCGGCGGCAATCTTCTCGTCCTTTTGATTGATCTTGACCTGTTGGTCATACGCCGTCTTGTTTCGGATGATCACTTCGCCTTCCTGATCAAGCGAATCGTGAACCACTTTGCGAAGCTCCGCCCGAAACTGTGGACTCTTCTCCATATTCGCACTCAGCCGCAACACATCGGTGCCATTGGCGTCCTTTTGCACGATCGAATCCAATATCTCGTGTTGCTGTACAAACTGTTCCTGTTGCAACCTGGTCAGCTCGTCCAAACGATCGAACTGCTCCTGTTGCTTTTGGATCAGATAGTCAACACTCTGTTTATTGGCGATCGTCGCTTCCGCATTCTTCGTCACCGCGTCGGTCAATTTGGCGAGGTTCTCGAGCGTCGTCTTCATCTGCGTCTTGAGATCCTGGACCTCCTTATTCAGCTGACCAACGGTTTTCGCATCCTCTGCTGCCGCCATGCATGGCATCAACAGTACCAACAAACTCGTAACTGCAATTCGTAACAACATCGCGTAAACTCCCAAAATGAGCGGTTGCGGTTCCCCGAGTCTTCGGTCTCCCGAGTCGTCGATCCCCCGAATCCCTGGGCGCAAAACCCTCCATCGCGTGATCTATCTGACACTCCCTCAGTCTAGCCAACCCACGGACAGATTCAACTCTTTGCGTCTGGAAAGCAATCGGGGTGCCCTGGCAAGGCAAAACCGGTCGGCAAAACTGGGCCAACAAGCGAGACTCGGCAATCAGGGCCCAGCAGAGAAACTGCGGTAGAGAAGCCGCAGGCTAGGTCCCGACTTATCTGACCAAGTGTGTCCCGGATTAGGTGTCTGACAATTTGGCTGATCTGTCGATTTGACGCCGTTTGGGAACACCATCCAGTCGGCCTCGCTGGGCGAACCGCAGTTGCAGAATATCCTCTGTCGATTCGGCACGAGGGGGCGTTAGCGGTTCAACAGCCGGTAACGGTTCATGGTGAACGTGACGCTTTTTGGCCCGAGCTTTCGCTCGATTAGCTTGAAGCATGCCAAACGGCCACCTGATCGGAAGACGTTCCACCGAGCGCTGTTTCTTGCCCGTAATCTTTTTTGCCCTTCTCTCCCGTTGCACTCATGGACGACGCTCTGGCTGGTGGTGCTCCTTGGAGGGGCAAAGAAAATGATGGGCAAAAAAAGAACAGAACGGTCCATGTCCTTCTTGCCCGTGGCATTGCTGCCCTCGGCTGCTAGATGCCTGCTCGCGGCACCTCATCGGCTCTCCACGCGCAGAACAAAGAACTTCACCAGCGGCCCGCTGCAAGTCGCCTACGCACGAAACCGGTAGCCAATGTGCGGCACGCTCTGGACGTAGTCGCCAAAGAACCCCAGCGATGCGCGCAGTCGAGCAACATGATCATCCAGCGAGTCCGCGTCCACTTGGTAGCGAGCGGTGCTAACCGCCTCGGCAATACGTTGGCGAGTGTACGCGCGATACGGCGTAGCCGCCAAGAATCTCAAGATACGAAAAGCGACGGGATCCAGCTGGATCGTCTCGCGACCAAGCTTCATTTCATACGAATACGTCGAGCCCCCTTCGCGCTGCACGTCATCGCGCTGATGCTCTCCGGCATACCGCACATAGCCAACCAGCTCGTCGAAACGAATCTGCTGATTTTGCAACATGCGATCGTCTTCCACGGCGTCTCCCCTCCTCTGCTGAAGTATAGTCACCAGCACGCCGAGAGTGTAGCTGGCGCGGGCTGCCGTGGACCGGTTTCGATACCGCCTACGAAAGATCAAACGGACTGCGCAGCTTGTCGTTTAGCTGGCGCCACACCTCGCGATCCTCCGCCGAATGCAACGAAGGGCCAAATCCGAACTTCTGATACAGGCCAATCGCCGGCAGCCGGCCAGTGGATGTACGGAGGAAAACCGACTCGTGTCCCAATTCACTCATTCGCTCCAGGACAATCGCCAGTAGCGGCTTCGATAGCCCCCGACCCTGATACTCAGGCACGACGGCAACCCAATGCACTCGGCCGAACGGCCGACCGTGAAAGTCGTCCTCATACCAAGCCGTAGCCGTGGCGATTGGCATCCGTCGGGGATCGAGCAAGAAACACTGCCGCGCCCGAAGTGATTGTTCATCCGCACCGAAAGCACGGCGGTATGTATCGAGCGTCACTTGCACATGCGCCTCTGCCTGAACGTGGATGTCGACCCACACTTGCTCGTCACCCGGTTCATACCACTTGCAACGATACTCCGGCGGTAACGTGTAGTGTGGAATGCTGTTGAGATCGGCCCGTTCCATATTCACATAGACGTTGCGCCGAACAATATCATTTTCATTCAATGCAAGGTTCTCCACCTAACGTGAGCTATTGAGTTCTAACAAAACGTCAAGCTCGAAACCAAACACCTGCCTTGCCGCGTACCGGCAACCAGCGCCAACAAGGTTTTGTTAGAGCTCCTTAATCCTAATCGGTAACCGTTCACGAAGGCTCAGCTATGTCACAGTCTCTTTCGTGCCGAAGGCACAGCCCCATACGAGCCCTGGGTGAAGACAATGCGAGTCTTGCGAGCATGGGCGTAACCCTGGGGCGTCTTCCCACACGCCCTAAAAGCCCCAACGGGGCGGCCCTCGCCTTTTTTGGGCCATCCCTTCGGGGTTTGACTGTGATATTCTTCGTAACACCCAGGGTTACGCGACGTTCGTTCCACTCACGTCGCTTCACCCCGGGCTTGTTTAGGGTCGTCCCTTCGGGACTGAAACAATAGCAGATACGAGCAAACATGTGAAATGCCGACGTAACCGTTCACGGCCAAGACCGTGTACGAGTAAGATTAAGAGGACCTGTTCACGGCAGTAAGCCGCGAACAGGTACCCATAAACGAAATAACCACCGCCTCCTCGTGATTCCAAGACGGGCGGGGCGGGGCGCGGCACGATAATTCCTGGTCACCTCCCTGCAGCTATCGCTACCCGGACACCTCATGGACTTGAAGAAGACACGTACGACGATCCTCAATCAAGGCGATGCGACTAATCTCAAGCCGCTGTTTACGGGCTACGATCTGATCCTCGCGGCGAATCTACTCGATCGACTCTCCGATCCGCGACGCTTCATCGAGTCGATCCACCAACGGCTTAATCGGGATGGTATCCTTGTACTCACTTCGCCTTACACGTGGCTCGAAGAATTCACCAAGAAGGAGAATTGGTTGGGCGGCTTCCGCAAAGGGGGCGAGCCCCACACGACGCTTGATGCCCTGCGCGAGCTATTGAGCCCTAATTTCAAACCGATCGCACCGCCCCGCGATGTCGAGTTCGTGATCCGCGAAATACGACGCAAATTCCAACACACTCGCGCCGAACTCACCGCGTGGCAACGTACGACCGCAGACGGTGCGACTTTGTAGTGAGCGTGTACCTCGTGAGTATCCAGGATTGCTCCAACTGCTTTGTCCAAATTCTTCCTTGTACCGACGGGTCGTGTCCGAGGTCCGACTTATCTGACCAAGTTTGTCCCGGATTAGGTGCCTGACAATTTGGCGCTCGATGAGCTCGAAGAATGGCAGACCGGCCACCTGATCGGAAGAGGTTCCGCCGAGCGCTGTTTTTTGCCCGTAATCTTCTTTGCCCTTCTCTCCCGTTGCGTTCATGGACGACCTTCTTGTGATGCTCCTTGGAGGGCAAAGAAAATGGTGGGCAAAAAAACAGAAAAACCCAGGTTCTTCTTGCCCGTCGCATTGCTTCCCTCGGCTGCTAGCTGCTTGTGCGCGGTATCTCATCGGCCTGCCAGGCCCAGAACCAAGACGGGATCAACAACTCCACCAGCGAAGACCGACTTACTGGCAGGCCAGCAGGAGAAACTGCGCAAGATGATGGGCAAAGATCATGAATTCAAGTCACGACGCCCCGCACCGCCCCCTCAAAACGCTTTCGGCACCAGTAAAGAAGCAGGGTATCCTTTCGCGCGTCCCGGCGTCACTGACCACAGATCAGCGTCCACCTGCGCTCTCACTTACAGTTCCGACGCTGCATGTTTCGCGCTCACCGGCCTATGCCCTGAGCAACTGCAGGAGTAAACTGTTACGAACCGCGAACCGATTGCGCCGCAAACGAAAAGGACCATGTGAAATGTCAGAAGAGAGCTTTGATTATGGGCCGCTGGCCGGCCTGATCGGTACTTGGACGGGCGACAAAGGGATGGACATCGCCCCCGATCCCGAAGGCAAGGAAGAGAACCCCTATTACGAGACGATCGTTTTCGAGGGGATCGGGTATGCAACGAATGCGGAAAAACAACAACTCGCCGCGATCCGTTACCTGCAAGTGGTTCGCCGGAAGGCCGACGACCAGGTTTTTCATGATCAGACCGGTTACTGGATGTGGGATGCCGAGCGCGACATTGTGATGCAGTCGCTGGCAATCCCGCGCGCCGTCTGCCTGCTCGCCGGAGGCACAGCCGCCACCGACAGCGATGGAAAGGTCTGCCTGAATGTCGAGTCAAAAGAGGGTGACGATGCCTGGGACGTTGTGCAATCGCCTTTCATGCACGCCGAGGCCAAGACACTCTCGTTCAAGCACGCCATCACGCTTTCCGGCAATGAACTGCATTACGCCGAGACAACGATGGTCGACATCTACGGCAACGTGTTCGAACACACCGATACCAACACACTTGTGCGACAATCGCAACTTCACGAAGCTGGCTGCGGCGATTGAAAATCGCGGACCCTGCCGACGGCTTCGACAAATACGACCGTAACGAACGGATCCAGCGCGCCGCGCCCTCAGCGAACGCCAACTTCGACTCTTGTGATCATGGCTGAAAGCCGAGGAAGTAGCGCGGCTCCACGACGGATCGATTGACCCGGCGGACGAGCCACCTCGCGGCCCTTAGTTGCCACGGCAGAAACGGGCTGGCGCGCGATCCGCTGTTGTTGATCGGTAGGGTCGGTAGAATCGCGCTGACCGGCGCATGAGCGAGAAGCGTGCATCTCCTTAATCTTCGCCGGTTATTTCATTCCCACGATGCCCTATCGGTCGGATAATTGCTACCAACCACCGGTAGGCAAGCAGGGTAATGTCGGCTTGGGGCGGCCGCATCACCGGCGCGCGATGTGCCGATTCTGGCGGATGCATGTGGTGTGACTCGAGCCTCAGTTTCCGTCAGCCTCGGCTCCTTCCGTGTCCGATACCACACTCCAGCGGTCGGCTAATGGTGCGTCACGAAGGCCGCGTCTTCTCGGAAAACTGCGGGCAATTGAGGAAACAACGAATATGACCAAGAATACAACGCGTGTCGTCACGCGAGGCACGGATGGCACTCTGCGAATCAAGGACTATCCTTCTCCAGATGCGTTGCTGGAACTCCACACCCAGATCGGTATCGACGATTGCAGTACCGACTTGGCACTGCGAGGGATGCCCGTCTTTCGCGGCCTGATCGGGCCCATGCCCGAAGGTAAAGACGTGGTACGGTACGAGTCACCTGAAGTCTTTGAAACGCTTACCAAGGAATGGACCAACGTCAAGCCAAAACGACGAACCCGACGCCCCCGAGCGCGCGTGAGCGCCGAGGCGATGGTGCCGGTAGCCGACAAATGAGCAGAAGGTAGCGATCGGCCATTGCCTTCGAAAACGCAAGTGCCCGAGAACCAAAATGGTCTATTCCGTACGGGCAAATCATCCGAGTGAAATTGGCCGGCAAGATCGACTGAGTAAGTGCTTTGGAAATCGTAACCGTTCACGGCGCACAATCAGTTCAAATTCAACCTCGACTGTCGAGCAGAGCCAAGCGACATTCGGGCTCCAAACCGCTCCGCAAATTTTGAAGAAACGTTCTGACGGTGAAGGGAGCTAGACATGACGGAAAAGACGATTTTCAAGAAGATTATCGATGGCGAGATCCCGGCCGACATTATCTTCCAAGACGATCACTGTCTGGTCTTCCGCGATATCGATCCGCAAGCGCCGACGCATCTATTACTGATCCCGAAGAAAGAAATCCCGTCGCTCGACGCGCTGCAAGACGAAGACCACGCACTGGCGGGTCATCTGCTGATGGTGATCGCCAGGTTGGCAAAGCAGCTTCAGCTATCCGATGGGTTTCGCGTCGTCTGCAACTGCGGCAAGGAAGGTGGCCAGCTTGTGCCTCACCTCCACTTCCATCTCCTTGCCGGTCGACCGATGAAGTGGCCGCCGGGATAGCGCCGTCCCAAAGTTGCTTACCTGCTCGATCTGCCGAGGTCACGTATCGATGGCAGATCGTTTTCTTGTTGCAGCGGCGCAGGTGTTTAGCGGAGTCGGAAGGGGAACACCTTGCTGGGTAAGCTCTTCTTCATTCGATCGAGCATCGATGTTGCTTCGGCGTTCGGCTTGGGTTGTGGAGGAGGGAAAGCGGCGCCGGCGTGCGGGTTGTCGGCTGGCACTTCCGCAACTTTGAGAGCTTCCGCCGCGATATGTTGCATCAGAAATTGGGGCCAGTAGCCATTGAGAATACGTCGGCAGTCGGTGATCCTGCCCATACTCAACGACCGCGCAGCCAACCCGCGCATGATCATCAAGTTATCTTGTTCATGCTTGGGGAACCAGCGATCATAAACGTGGACGTCATCGACCCACACGCTGCCGGCTCCCATCAAGTCGAATCCCACGCGTATGTTAGCCAATTGGTCAACGGGAAGATCGCTGATCAACAGCACGTAGGGCTTGGCGCCCCAATCGTTGCTGATCGGTGCCACATTCGCGTTGCGCCCCACATTGAAGGGGGCGTAATAGGGCTTGCCGTCGAGATACTTACCATCGATCGCCAGACGCAGCAGCGGTTGTTCGTCGGGCGTGTCGGTGCGCAGTCGCACGACAACGGCGATGCGGCCCGTGTCGGGAGGATCGAAAGGATCGCTGCGCACCCATGCTACCGGGCCATTGCTGACCATCTTCAGTGACTGCTTGCCTTCAAAGAAAGTGCTGGCGTCCGGTTCGATCGTGGTACCACCGCCTTGGAAGTGGATCCAGCCCGGGAGCCGATCGGCAGCACCCTCGAAGCTGGGGTTCGCCAGCACTTTGATCGGCTCAGGTCGATCCAGTTTCAGGGCCCGCATCTTGAGTGCCTCGACCTTCCGGCGAAGCTGGACCAAGGTCGCTCGATCAACGGACACTCGCCATGTCTCGACACTCGCCTGGTCGTTGGAAATAGTGGCTGCGACAACATCGAACGGCTCTAGGTCGAGTGTCCAGGTCAATCGCCCGTCCATCCAAATCGGCGACGTTAAGGGGCGTTTGCATAGCGACTCGAGTTCGCACGATTGTGGAGAGCGTATATCGACTTCCGCCGTCACATCCCAGGGCGAGTCGTTAACGACATAGATATAGGTCTTGCCGTCGTGGGCCAGAGTGCGAACCACCAAGGGCTGCGTTGGGAGCGTCGTTTCCTTGGGTGTGACGGTAACAAACTCCTGCGCGGGCAGGTACGAAATCGTTTCAAACAAGTCACGAAGCGAGTCTTCCTGGCCAAGGGGAAGCATCCAGCCGCCGTCGGCAAATAGCTGGACATCGCGCAGCGCCAGGTGATGTACAAAACGTTGTCGATTATATTCCGCTGACGGCGCGACGTGTGCGAACAAGACGGTGCGCGTGTTTTTCGGGCCAAACGGGCTTTGTACATCGAAGGAGGGCAACGAGAGCGTTAAACGCTCGTGGTAGAAGAGACTAGCGGCCGGTGCGACGTTGCCAAACGTATGGTCGGCCGCCGAATTCGTGCCTAGGTTGATATTGATGGCTTGTTTCGCCAGTGGCGTACGGGGAGCGATGCGTTCGGGCCGAAAGAAGACGATTTGTTGCTGGCCAGTGAAATGCTCCGGGGCGATTCCCAGCTGCAATAAGGCCTCGTCGAGATGCAATCGATTCGGAATGGTCGGCTGCAACATCGCTTGCAAACCGGGGTTGGTGAAGATATCACCGGTCAACAGGAACAGCCGCGCATCTTGGCGCTGGGCCCTAATGTCTTCGAGGATGTCCCGATAGAACTGAGTCAACACGCGTGAACGCCACTCAAGCCAACGTCGTTGGTGGTCACGTGATCGGAATCCGCCAGCCACCTCATGCGAAGCAGTTTGCGTGGACCGCCCTGTTTCCTGCTCGAACCGCTTACGCGTGACCGAATCGTTGCCCCATGGTTCGCCAGGCAGTAGTGCGTAGGTATCGGGCCCCAGTTGCAGCGAAAGCCCACCGAAGGACCGATGGTGGTTGTAACGGTCCGTGATTTCGCTCAACACGTGACGCATCGCGGTTTGCACGCGGCGGTCCAAGGGGTTGTAGTGAGGGGCCATGCCCCGATTGACGGCATAAGAATCTTGCCATCGGTTTCCCTGTTCATCGACCAGTGCAATGCCCTCCGAGCGTTTCGGATCACGGCGCAGCTGAATTTCCAGTTCCTCGAGTGTTGACGAGAAATGGACGGCCGGTACCAGCGTCAAGCCTTCACGGTCGAAGAGTCGAAAGAGCATCTCGAGGATGTCTTTGCGCACCGGGTCTTGTCCCGATGCGAAGAAAGTGCCGGTGTCGTATTTGGGGATCGGACGGAGAAGCTTGCTGGGATAGATCGTTCCGCCTTGGCAGGCCACCGAGATGATCGCTCCGTTGTAACCGACGTGTCGCAAGTACTCGATCAGTCGCTGAGCGCCGTCATAGAATGTAACCCAGTCTTTTAGGCTGCGTCCACTCGGCGGGTCGACCGCTTCGGGGGCCGTGAAATTCTCTGGGAAAAGCGGCCGATCAAAATAGGCGGCAAGCAGGCGAGGCGATTTCAATAGTCGCGTTTCGGTGCGTGGAGCTGGCGGCAGCATGTCTGGACCAGCATAGATGCGGATCTTTCCGAATACGGCCGGTTGACCATCACGTCGGTTCGTCAACAGAACCAGAGGTGCTGAGGTGCGTGGCCAAAAGATGAGCCGGTGCCGCAGCATCTTCGGCGTGCCCGCGGTCTCTTCTTGAGTTACGTCTACGCCACTGTCCAACCCTAACGGTACGACTTTGCCAGCCGCGTTCGGTTCCAAAATGCTGATACCCAACGTCTGTGCAACGTCGCTCGGGTATTCCACTTCCAGAACATGTGGCTTGCCGGTCTCGCCCGTTGAGGTCGGATAGGCTTGCCAGCCACCCGCTGCCAGCTCAACCAGTTCGCGGCCATCGTGGCGAAGGATCTTGGATTTATTGTTTCCAAGCGGTTCCTGCAGAAAGTCGGGCAACAACGGGATCTTGGGAACGCGTGCAAGCCACTCGCGCCAGCCGGCCTGATTCGGGTCGATCGTGTCGACCAGCTTCCACGTCTTCGTGCCCGGCACGGGCGGTTTGGGATCTACCACGACCACTTGGATCTGCCGTTGCAGCAGTGGCCTGGAACGGACAAAGGTGTCCTGGAACCGCTTGCGAAAAACCGAGATAACGATCTGGCAAACGCCCTCGATATCGGGCAATGGCACGGAAATCGGACCAAGCGATTGCAGTTGGTTGTCAGAATCGGGCGTCAACAACTCGCTCTTTTCCCACAACGGCTCGTCGCTGCCTGTGCGAAACAGTTGGATCTTGCAGCGAAGGTTCGACAGATCGTCGATGCCGGTCTGGTGCGGCGTCACTTCAAACTCGAAAGTCTCGCCGGGAGCGAAGACCAAAGACGACCGGTCGAATGTCGTGCGTAACTGATCACCGCCGACCCGCTGAATCAGTGCCTGGTTGCCGTGTGAATCGAGCGCCACCAAGCGATAGCCCTTGATCAATTCCTCAAGAGGGATCTCAATCCGCTGCTGTTCTTCCGGGTTCGTGACCGGCGCGATTTCCAGCGTCAACTTGGTCTGGCGAGTGCCGTTTACCTGAATGTCGATGCCGTCGTAGTCTTGCGCCGATCGTTGCGCGATCTGAATCGTGTCTTTTTCCAGGTAAATCGTAGCCGTTTCGTCGGCGTCTAAACCGAGGTAGCTGAGCCGAGAAAAACTCCCGTGCTGGACAGACAGCGATCCGTGCCACTGTCGTGCCGTGCCACCACCCCACGCCACGCGCAAACGAAGATCCACGGCCTGGGCATTGGCCACACCGCAGAATCGGAGCGTGACGAGTGCGCAAAGCACTACGCACCACGGCAACAGCCGCAGGGAAAGGCACTTCCTGTGCCATGTCCAACGCGTTAAAGACACGCAGGTTGAATACGGACTTCCATGTCCGATCATATGTGGGTCCAGCGAGTCAAGGAGAACGAGTTGTCGGTCAGCTCGTCGGTTCTGAGCCGTTGCAGTTGCAGTTGCAGTTGCAAAAACTCTGCAAAATCACAAGCTCAGGATTATAGACAGGATCGGGGCTGCGAGACCAGAGCGAATTCGGGGTCGGCAAACGCGAATTATGTTGTCGGACTGAGGCAGAATAGGACAAGGAAGACGAGGAAAAATGGGGGATGCCCTGGGCTGCCAAAAAGACCGTTTCTAGTGGTCGACGCGACGCGTTTCGTTCCAAATTGACGCACGCTGTGCTCAAGCACGGGCAAACCGTTGCCTTGTCGCAACGTAATCCACCAAACGCTTTTCTTTGCCCATAATCTTCTTTGCCCTGGAACAAAGCGGCTACGCTGCGGAAACAGCGAGCCATTTGTACCGGTTTCGTAGCGTGGACCCGTCAAATGCTGGGCGCTGCTGGCTGTTCTCCTTTGAACGGCAAAGAAAATGACGGGCAAAAAAAGAAGTGTAATGCCAGCCTCGTAGCTGCCCGTAGGATGCCTGATTTCGACTGCTAGCTGCCCAACAATAACCAGACAGTCTGATTTCGACGCAGGCAGTCTGAGGCTCGATTCACGTCGTCAGAAACGCTGCACCAGCGAATCGGGGAGTGGCGGAAGTTGTTGGCGGTCGTTTTGGCGTGCCGCCGACTCGAAGCTCGCGATCGCTTGGGTCAGGTCGTCCACTTCTTGTCGGCAGCGATTGGAGATCTCGTTGAACTCCCAGCGATCGTCTGGCTTTACATACAGTTCCGCGGCATTTCCGCCATCGCAACGCATAAACCAGTTTGGAACACGGACGGCACGTTGTTGCTGGTGGGCACAGCAGGCGATCAGATCGTTGCGCGACACGTCCAGGTCGTCGCGCAGCAGGCTGCGTCCCCAGAGGGGAACATCGGGGCACGGCAGAGCAAACCAATCCAGCAGCGTGGCATACATATCGGCCGGTTGGACCAAGTGATGCTGACGCCACGCAGCACCGCGGCCGCCGGGCCAGCAAGCGAGCCAGGGGACCTGGATCAGCTCACCGAACAGGGGCGATTCCGAACGCCCCACATAGCCATGCTCGCCGATCGGGAATCCGCGACTGGAAGTCGCCAGCAGTGCGGTCGATTGGCCGATTGGAGCTGACCAGAGTGCGTCGAGCAAGACGCCGAGACACGAATCGAGCAGCGCGACCTGGCCCCCGTACGCCTGTTGGATACCGAGTAGCATGTCGGGATCGTAGTCACTTTCCAGGTGACACTCCGGTGGCACCGTAAACTCGAGTGGATCGGGATCCTCCTGCTCGGCGAGCTGTGCCCGCATGCGATAGGGAGCATCCCACGGCGCCTGTAACGCTTGCGCGTGGACCCAAATCAAGAAAGGGGGCGTCGCCTGTTGCAGCACATCAAGTACCGTGGCAAAAACGCGCGCCAATTGCGTTTCTTCCAGAACCTCCGCCGTCCGGTCGTCGCCCGGTGGCAAGACCACACGCTGGTCAAACTCCTGCGCCACATCTTGTTCGGCAACCAAACGCTCGTCTGTGATCAACCACGACTCGACTGGGTCCACTTCAGTCGAGCCCGCTTCAGACGAGCCAGTCCCCGAACGGCCAGTCCGTAAGCGTTCGACGAGCGCAGGAGGATCGTTCCCTTGCGAAACCGACATCGTATGGCATCCGTGCCAATAGGACCGATACAGCTGCAGCAGATCGGGCGAGTCGACGATCGCAGTTTCAAACAGCGTCGCGCGCGCGGCAAGGCGATTCCAGGCCGGCGTGTCAATCCAGGTATTGCCGTACGGCCCCAGGTATCCACTTCCTAATCGGTCTGTTACCAGTACAAGGGCGTTGCGGACCATCGAGTCGGTCGTTCCAGTCATGATTGCGTGATTATCCGTGTGCCGGTTATCCGTGTGCCGGCCAGCAGCTGACGACCCAGCAGCTGACGACACTGATCACAGACTATCGGCAACGAGTGCGGAATGCGAGAGGGCTTGGTCGGGCGGGCGCGGGCCTTGTGCCGATCATTAGCAGTCTGGCTCTTAATCCCAATGCGAGCTTATCCTCAAGCGTCCCAAGAGTAGGAGTCCCAAGCATAAGAAGTAGAGAGCCTGAAGGCCGGAGGAGGAGCACGTACGCGAATAAGACGATTCGTAGGAGCCCTCGTTCACGACCAGAACTTGCGGTATCAAGCCGTTAATTGCCGTGCAGCAATTCGTGCCAGACCAGTTGTGGAAAGACCCAGGCATCGCGAGCGTAGCGACCGACGAGTCGGCGCGGGTCGGAGAGCATACGGTGACACCATTCCAGACCCAGTTTCTGCGCCCATCGAGGAGCTCGTTTTTTTTCACCTGCCAGGAAATCAATCGTGGCTCCGGCACAGATAGCAACTTTGGCGCGCAGCTGGTGGTAGTGTGCGTGGACCCACAGTTCTTGTTTCGGCGCGCCCAGTCCGATGATCAAAATGTCGGGGTTTGCCGAGTGGATCTTGTCAAGAATCAGTTGGTTTTCGCGCTCATCATGCTCGAATCCGAGCGGTGGACTATATAGGCCGGCGATGCGCACATCGGGCCAGGTCGATTCAATGTGCAAGGCAGCGCGCTGGGCAACGCCCGGAGCCGCTCCCAACAGAAACACACTCATCGGTTGTTGCGAGTTGACCGCCGCGAACAATGCCGGAACCAGGTCCGATCCCGCTACACGCTCGGGAATAGCTTTGCCAAGCACTCGCCCCGCAAGCACCAGGGGCAAGCCATCGGCCACGACGAGCGATGCTTCGTGATAGGTCGCCTGAAACAATTCGTTGCCACGCAGTTGCACCAGATGATCGACGTTCGGCGTGACGACGTAGCGGCACTTCCCATCGTACTGGGTGATCCAATTGCGTAATCGGTCTACGGCAGTCTCCATCGATATTGCATCGATCTGCATCCCGAATAATTCGACGGTTCTATCCTGAGTTTGCTTTTGCAGCATGGTCACGTTGTCTCGTTGATGAAGTCCCGTACGAAGGCGACGGATCACGAGCAGCTGCCGGCGTGGGAAACGTCGTTGCAACGAACGAGTGCTTCCCTGAGCGTCATGCCGCGAACGGGCTCACCGCCACCCTGCGCGCCGCTCACCGCACTGCTGAACGGCCCACTGCTGAACGGCCCACTACTGAACGGCGCGATGTTCAACGGCGCGATGTTCATGGATGTCGTGTTCAACTCGGTAGCTCCCATGGGAGCGGCACTGATGGAAGAGGGTGCGAGTACCGGGATTGGCTCGGGTGTGGTCGGAAGACCTGTTGGCGCGGACGGCTGTGCGGGAGTGGCCGGTGCTGACGGTACCGTCGCCACGGGCTGGTTCGGTTGGTTTGGCATTTCGGCTGTGACCGCCGCTCCCCCTACCCTTTCGGCTTCTCGCTCTCTCTGCCGATCGGTGGTCATTTGCAACTGGCCTTGTGTGGCGTGGCTGGTATTGGCAGGCGAAGGGATGGTAAGGATCAGGATACCGAGTCCGACGAGCAAGCCACCGAGTCCACCTGCAGCGGCGATCACGCTCCGCCCTGGGCCCTGCGGATAGGGACCGGTCCGCGGCGCATCGACCCGTGTTACCAATGTAATCACATTGCCGGCCGCCAAGCTGGCGCGCGTGGCGTTGAGTTCCTGCTGGGCGCGTGTGAGGCTGGTGGTGCGTTGCCGGACTTCGGCCAGCTGATTGGCGTAGGAAGCACGCATCGCGGCCAGTTTTTCAAGCCGTTGCCGCAGATGGTTGACTTTTTCCTTGAGCGAGCTTATCTGATTCTGGAACAACGTCTGCTCGGCACGTAAGCCGCGGACGGCCACGTCGAGTTCGCGATGCAGGTGTCCGCGGATTTCCTGTTCGGCGACCAGCGCCGCTTGGACACGCGGATGCTGGGCTGACATGGTCCCGAGCAGTCGCGAGCTATTGAGTTGCGAGTCGACCAGTCCGTCTTTGAGACGCCGCAGGGAGGGCTGCGCTTCGAGCAATCGATTCGGAGTTGCCACCAACTTAGCGGGATCCTCCTGGGCGGCGGTCAGCAGGTTAAGGAGTTGCTGGTTTGCCGAAAACGTCTGTTCGGATTGCCGTACTTCCTGTCGCACTTCTGACAGCGTGGTCTGCAGGTTGCTGCCCCCCGAAAACGACTCGGCCAACATACGCAGTTCGGCCAGATCGCTGCCGGCAACCGTCTCCATCGCGCTCAGATTGGCCGTTTCCTTATCGAGCTCCTCGGTGGCCAATTTCACCGTGTTGGTCAATTCCGCGATGGTGTCTCGTGTCTTTCGATCGCGCAGCTGTTTGAAACGTCGTTCTGTTTCATTACAGATGGCCGTCGCCAAGCGGATCGCGCGCTGCCGTGCCGGAGCGGCGACGTTCAAGTAGAACATGCGCGTTGTCCCGAACTCCATCCCATTGGGTGCGACGACGTTCGTATTCTTGCGCATCTTGGCCACATCTTCGAGTGTCGGCCACTGTTGCGGAGCCTTGCAAGATTCCGGTGGACCAACCTCCTGCAACGCCGCCGAGATCACGGCAGGGCTGCGCGCCAGTTCCAGGAAGATCTCCTGGGCATGTTTCAATTGGTCAGCTTCGTTGAATTGGCCGGACCACGCCGCGCCCTCCGTATGGTCTTCGCGCACAGTGAGTGCTTGACTTGCTTCCCAATCGGGTTGGTAAACAAATGCGTACGCGAGGCTGAGTCCGCCGATGAGCAGCGTGGGTAATAACCAGCGGACCGGTTTCTGCACGGCATGTCGCATTAGGTGCCGAAGGCCTTGGTCCGTTTCGTTAGTGTTCTGCATACCAGTTATTCCTGATCGTTCAAAGGAGTCGCACCGGCCGGTGTTTCAGAGTAATCGCTATTGGAAGGGGCCGACTAGACGCACGTTTGCGCGCGCGGTCAGTTCAATTATCAATCGGTGCGGGCAGCCGTTCCCCACCTCGAAATCGAGCTTCATCATGGCACGCGTCGCCTCGGCAAATGTAGCTTATGTGGGTCGCGCGAAAGCTGGCTTTTTCCGATCTGGAGTCGATGTTGACAAAACGCAACGGCCGTTGGGCACGTTGCTCGACGACCACGCCGTCGGAAATGAACTGCGAAACGGAAAGGAAATCGCACCGAGACGATTTATGACCTATGGTTTTCAGTAGAGGCTCTCCTCACAGCCCGGGAGACATGATCCCCTGTTGGCCACGGCACCGTCTCAGGTATACCTGATCGGATTGTCCGCGGACGAATGCAGGGGATTCCGAAACCGAGAAGAGGCACCGGGAGTTGAGAGTCGGCCGGCGAACCGCCACATTCGTCGGCCATTTTTATTTCTTGGAACGCGTTGCTTGTGGAACCGCCTTCCAGCCGTTTAGGCACGGGCGTTTAGGCACGGGCGTTTCAACACGGGCGTTTCGGCACGGGCGATTCGACCAACCGATAGCGTGCCGTCTGGGTGCAGTGCGCGTTCTTACGTCTCGGTAACAGTTTAGCCGAATGAAGTAATGTCGCTTTCCAGAGACTCCCATGGGCTTGTCCCATGGGTGAAAACGGCTGGTGAGCTACCCGCGATGCCAGCTACTCCCCCCCTTTCCTCCCCGCCGCCGAAGGCGGCGGGGAGGAAAGGGGGCCGTGGATGTGGGGCGAGATAGGACGTCACGGGTAGCCTACCAATCATCTTCACCCACCGCACAAGGCGGTGGGGGTCGACCGATGGAAAATGAACTCGAGTGCACGTCCCACTTCAGATGGCTAAACCGTTACACGTTTCGGCGAAGCCGAGCATGCCCCGGGGGCAAACGGGCTGAAGTCCGTTCAGCTTGCCGGCCCAGGCCACGCCCTCACGTCCAGCATATTCGTCACCGCTGTCACGTTGGTGACGTGATTTGCATTCTCGCCACGATGACCGACACTTGAACGGCTCAAGGTGAGCTGATTGGGGAAGTTTGCGCGCACGTGGCACTCACGCGATCTTTCATTCGGGTGCTCGAACAATCGGTATCGAGCGAGCGCAGGTTGCACAGAATAAGACCGTTATTGGATCAGAACCATGCAGGTACAGCGACTCGACCAACTCGAAGCATGCCGGCAGATTGCGCGTGCCTGGGATTGCATGGCGCACGGTGTTCCCTTTCGCCGCACCGCGTGGCTACACAGTTGGTGGGAGCGCTATGGCGAGGAACGCGACCTGTTTGTGTTACAGGTGACGGACCAGCATGGTGAAGTGGTCGGGATTGCGCCGTGGTTCATCGAGTACTCGGTGCGGCAAGGACACGTTGTACGGCCACTGGGATCGGGTGAAACATGTTCCGATTACCTTGGCATCCTGGTCACTCGCGAACACGAACAACAGGTGACCGCTGCGTTAGCTGATTGGTTACTGTCCGCAGCTGACGGAGAACGTGGCGAAGAGAATCAATGGGATCTCCTCGACCTGGTAAGTGCCGACGTTCAAGATTCGGTCATGACACGGTTCGTCAAACAGCTCGAATCGGTCGGAGCTCACGCGCATTGCCGTGCCGGAGCAAGTTGTTGGCGTACGACGTTGCCAGAGACGTGGGACGAATACCTCGGGATGCTCAGCAAGTCGCATCGCAAACGCGTTCGCCGCCTTGACCGCAAGTGGTTAGAAAACGGCGCAGCGCGACTCCGAACCGTGACATCGTCCGAACAGCTGGAACAAGCAATGGGCACGCTGATCGAGTTGCATCAACAACGGCAGTTGAGTGTGGGTAATCCGGGGTGTTTCGCCAGTGAACCGTTTCGAGCGTTCTTGACCGACGTGGCGCGACGCTTGCTGCGCGAACAGATGCTCCGCCTGCATTGGCTGGAAATCAACGGCGATCCGGTCGCTGCCGAGTTTCAAATACTCGACGACAAAGCGACTTACGCCTACCTGGGTGGAATGAGCAGCTCGATGCCGGAGAGTAGCCCCGGTCAGCTTATCCAGATCGCCATTCTGAAACAGTGCATTGCGGAAGGGCAACGCGCATTCGATTTCTTGCGCGGCGATGAGGCATACAAGCGTCATTGGATGGTCGAGCAGCGACGTTGCTGTGACTATCGAATCATACCACGCCGCCATGTCGCTCAGCTCCGTCACCAGGTGTGGCTGGCTGGCGATACCATGAAACACTGGATTCGGACCGGACTACAGATTACCGGAGTGCATTGAGTTGTAACGGAGGAAGAGTTTGCAACGCTAGGCTCGAATGGCAGCAATTTGTACAGCTTTTTTGAGAGTCACTTCAAGCGGCGTCCCCACTGGATCGTCCGGTGAACTCACCTGCAGCAAGAAGGTTGTCGAGGACAGGAAACGCGAAACAGCACGATCGGCGGGTCATCCAATTCCCTTGCGTTCTGGTCTACTAAGCCGATTTCGTACACGCTCCCAAAGAAGACAAGACAAAGAAGACAAGACATTTTCCCACGAAGTGAGACTCCATGAATCGCCATGCGGCCAACCTGCTGCTGTATCCCTACTACTATGGGTCCTACCCGATGCGGTGGTGGAGCAATATGCGCCGCGATGCGGCGGGGCGCGCGCCGGTGACGGTCGTGTTCTACCATCGCGTGGCGGATCAGCACCCGAGTCCGTGGTCAATCTCCACGCGTCGTTTTGCGCAACAGATCACCTGGTTGCGCCGTCACTTCACGCTTGTTTCACTCGAGGACGCCCAAGCGCGCATCCGGAGTGGTAACAACACGCATCCCGCAGTGAGCATCACGTTCGACGACGGATATGCCGACAATTGCGCATTCGCGTTGCCGCTGTTGATTCGCCAGCGTGTTCCATTTACCTATTTCGTCTCTTTGCACCATATCCAGCATGCAGTGCCCTTTACTCATGATATTGTCGCTGACCAACGGCATCGAGTAAACACGGTCGATGAACTGCGTGCATTGGCCAATGAAGGTGTGGAAATCGGAGTTCACACGCGCACCCACGCCGATTTGGGACAGGTACGAGATGCTGATCAGCTCTACGATGAAGTCGTGACCGCCGGTCGTGAACTATCTGAATTAGTGCAACGTCCGATGCGTTACTTTGCGTTTCCGTACGGATTGCACCGCAACTTGACGGCCGAGTCATTTTGTGTGGCCAGGGAAGCGGGTTACCGAGGCGTCTGCTCGGCATATGGCGGCTACAACTTTCCGGGCGATGACCCGTTTCACCTACAACGCTTTCACGCTGACGAGGAGTGGATTCGATGGAAACACTGCATGACGATCGATCCTCGCAGAATCCGCAAGACACGACGTTTTGATTATTCTCTGGAGCCACTCACCACGCGGTTATTACCCGCGGCGGACGGTGTCGCGGAAGACGAGAGGACTTCAGATGAGTTGTCTATCCACTCGCAATGCAGCTGAAGCCACGCCAGCTTCCGGGGATCCGGGGATCAGGCAGTTATAGGTACCGCAGCTGGATCGTGACGGATCCAACGCCAAGGCATTCATCTACGACGAGTCCACTAACGGGACATGAACGACGCATGAGCAACGGTGACGAGCAACCGCACGATTCTGGCACGGC
The DNA here is from genome assembly GCA_024277285.1 of Planctomycetota bacterium. Next base: position 18,638 of record JAJRVM010000140.1, on the reverse strand, counting down.
GCATCGCGATGCGCTGACGGCGCGCGCTGCTTCCGATTCGTTGGCCACAGGCGTCGTCTTCATGCTGAGCCTTGCCGTGGTGCAACGGTTGGTCGGTTTTGTGCGCAGCATCCTGTTCTGCGGCATGCTGCAGGACGACGAATTGGGCCGTTGGTCGTTGGCGTTCAGTTTTCTTGTGTTGGCAGCTCCGTTGGCCGTCGTCGGTCTACCAGGTTCATTTGGGCGTTACGTTGAACACTATCGTAGTCGAGGGCAGCTGGGCATTTTCCTGCGCCGAACGATCGTCGTCAGCTTGCTTCTAGCGACGGCAACGATTGTGCTGTTCGTGTGTTGGGGATCGTTTTGGGCGTGGCTCATCCTTGGGGACGCCGCATTGGCTCAGACGATGCGACTGCTGGCGATGGCACTGGTTGCAGTCATCGTCTTCAACTTCGTGACAGAGTTGCTTACCGCCATGCGCAAAGTGCGCGCCGTGGCGATCATGCAATTCGTATCGAGCATGTTATTCGCCGTGTTGGCCGTTGGCCTGTTGAGTTTTACCGAATTGCGTGCCCGTGCTGTGATTATTGCATTTGGTGTCGCGTCCCTGGTATCCGTCTTGGTCGTGATCGGACCGCTGCGTGACATACGGGACGAGGCCGTGAGTAACAACGTTCCACTGTCGCAACGTAGTCTTTGGGAGAAGCTGGTTCCGTTTGCCGCGTGGATCTGGGTGACCAACTTGTTGGCCAACATGTTTGACGCGGCAGATCGATTCATGATCGTCCATTTCGCGAAAGAGGGAGCATCGCATGCCGAAGCGTTGGTGGGGCAATACCACGCGAGTCGAGTCGTTCCCTACCTGTTGATCTCGGTTACCGCCATGATTGCCGGTGTGTTGCTCCCTTACCTGACGCACGATTGGGAAGCGTCGCGGCAACGTGCCGTAACACGGCGCCAGATCCTGATCCTCAAGCTGGGCGGGCTGATCTTGACCGCGTGCGGCCTGTTGCTGCTCCTTGGCGCACCGATCCTGTTCACCTGGATCTTACGTGGCAAGTACGATCAAGGCCTGGCCGTGTTACCTTGGACCGTGACCTACTGTCTTTGGTTCAGCATGATCATGCTCGCACAGAACTACCTGCTATGCGCCGAGAAAGCGCGGCTCGCGACCTTGGCGTTCTTCATCGGGCTTGCCATCAATCTGGCGCTCAACGTTCTGTTGTTGCCACGCTTCGGGTTGATCGGAGCCATTGGTGCCACCGTGGCAGGTAACGCTGTGGCGCTGGCACTGACACTTTACTTTTGTAATCGTCACGGTCTGCAAATCGATCGCAAGATCGTTTTCTGCTGTTGCCTGCCCGCAGTGCTGCTCTTGGGTACCTGGCCGGCACTCGGCGTGTTTGTCGCAGTCGTGTTTTTGGCCGTACGTAACCGTTGGCTATTCGAGCCAGACGAGCGCCAGGAACTGGCACAGGTCGCACTAAGCATGGTGGACCGTGTGCGGCAACGGATAAGAAGACGGCAGACCGCCTCGGCCTGATCGTGTCGTGCGACACGAAAGGTTCGCCATCGAGTCGAGTACAAAAAAGGTATCATCATGTGGAGTCAAACGAATCAAAGCGTGGTAACGCGTGAGCTGTTGCGAGTGCGGAACGCCCAATTGGGTGCGTCGGAACGGAGCATCGAATATGGCACGCGATGCGGCGACCAAAGCGAGCGGTGGGGACCGTTGGACAGCCGTGGTCCACTGCGCGTCATGTTTGCCATCACCAGCATGCCGATCGGCGGAGCGGAGACGCTGTTGGTGAATCTGGTGCGTGGGCTGGACCGAAGTCGATTTAAGCCGGAGATCTGCTGCCTCAAGGAACCTGGCCCACTGGGCGAAATGCTGCAACGCGAAATCGCCGTCCATAGCGGTTTATTGGCGTCGAAATACGATCTTCGCATCTGGAAGCGATTGCGCACACTGATGCGTCGGCGAAGGATCGATGCGGTGGTGACGGTCGGTGCGGGCGACAAGATGTTCTGGGGACGGCTTTGCGCCTGGAGCGAAGGAGTACCCGTCGTCCTTTCCGCATTGCATTCCACCGGTTGGCCCGACGGCGTCGGACGCTTGAACCGGTACTTGACACCGATGACGGACGGTTTCATTGCCGTGGCACAACAGCATGGTCGCTATTTGATCGAACAAGAGCGCTTCCCCGCCGCAAAGGTACATGTTATTGCCAATGGTGTTGATGCCCATCGGTTCTGTCCCAACCCCGTCGCGCGTGAAGCAGTGCGCCGTGACTTGCGACTACATGGCGACGTTCCCGTCATCGGGATCGTGGCCGCCTTGCGCCAAGAAAAAAACCACCTGCTGTTTGTACGGGCTGCGAAACTGATTCAACAAGCCGTTCCCGATGCTCGGTTCTTGGTCGTGGGTGATGGCCCGCAACGCCAGCAAATTCAAACGGCGGTGGCGTCGGCCGGTTTGCAAGAACACGTGCTGATGCTTGGCGCGCGCAGCGATATTCCCGATCTATTGGCCGCAATGGATGTCTTTGTGTTGTCCAGCCATATCGAGGCGAACCCCGTTTCCATCCTCGAGGCCATGGCTACCGAACTGCCGGTCGTGGCGACGCGAGTCGGGTCGGTGCCCGAAACGGTCGACGAGGGGCAAACTGGTTATCTCGTCGCGTGCGGTGACGCCGAAGCGATCGCTCGGCACTGCCTTCATCTGGTTTCACGACCCGACGTGGCGCAGCAGTTCGGTCAGCGCGCGCGCAGCACGGTCGAACAACGTTGGTCGTTGGGACACATGGTACGAGAGTATGAACGGTTGATTTCCGATATCTACCGCCAAAAGTGTGGAATTCGTCTGGCAAGTTCCGGGCAAGAAAGAGTTTGACGGTCATAGCGAGTAGGGATGAGAGAGAGGCTACTAACGGTAAAAAGCTTGGGCTCGCGCGCAAACTCCAGCGACCAACGAGAGCGGACCATTGCCAACCGAGCGGTAGCTCGCCGTTGGTTGGCGGCCCTGCCGCCCTGTGATTGCTTGGCCTACGGCCAGTGTTAGCTACCTTCCGGTGCTCCACACAGCGCGATAGTATGGACCTACTGCAGCGGGATGGGAGTCGCGGCGCTGGGCCGAGGGCTCGCCTGCCGCAATGAAACGCGATCCACGGGGCTTTCCCGGTAACACTCCTTCGGATCGGTGGAAATCGGGATGGCCGGGCACAGACCACGCAGCACAGACCACGCAGCACAGACCACGCAGCACAGACCACACTGAGCACACGAATCTCGAATGGCGGCCGAGCAGCACCCCTAGCGTTATATCTGTATGAACCCGACGGCGAGTGTACTGGCGATTGTAGCGAAACTGCTGAGCGGTTCGAGCGTGCGCTGGATCGACTGTCAGCCAGACACGTGCCAAAGAGTCTATTTCGCGAACCATACGAGCCATTTGGATGCCCTGGTGCTCTGGGCGAGTTTGCCAAGGGATGTGCGTGTGCGGACCCGGCCGGTAGCGGCAAAGGACTACTGGGAACGTGGTTGGGTTCGGCAGCACATTGCCAAAAACTTCAACGCGTTGCTGATCGATCGGCGTAAGATCAAGGTTCATCAGAGCCCTGTTGACCTGATGATCCGCGAGATCGGGAACGTCTATTCGCTGATCGTCTTTCCCGAGGGGCGCCGAAACACGGGCGAAGAGATGGCGGACTTCAAGAGTGGATTGTATTATTTGAGCAAGAAGCGTCCTGACCTGGAGCTGGTCCCTGTCTACATCGACAATCTGAATCGCGTGTTGCCGCGCGGCGAGTTTCTGCCGGTGCCGCTGTTGAGTTGCATATCGATTGGGCCACCCATCTGGTTGGAGAGTGGCGAGCCGAAAGCCGTTTTTTTGAAGCGGGCACGCGACGCCGTGCGACGTTTGAAGGACTTGTAGAGTATGTTCGAGTTCGCCCTCCGACAACTTGGTCGCATGCCGCTGTTGCTGCAAGCGGCCACCGATACGCCCGCAGCCGTGCATCGCGACAATTGGCTCAACACTCGTAGCCTCTGGCTGTTGGGCGTCGTCTTGGCGATTCTATTGATCGCCGGGATTGTCGCTCGATTTCTGCGCAAACAACCAGAAGGAACGGTCCATCCCGCGATTGCACGTACGTTTAGCGAACGAGTGCGAGCCTGGTGGATGATGGCGGCGATTCTGGTGGCCGGGTTCTTGCTCGGTTACAAAGCAACCGTTTTCCTGTTCGGCATGGTCTCGTTCTGGGCGCTGCGCGAATTCATTACCATGACGCCAACTCGACGCAGTGACCACCGCACTCTGTTTTGGGTCTTCTTCGTGATTACCCCGCTCCAGTATGTCTTGGTCGGAATGGGAGAGGATTGGTATCCGGTCTACAGCATTCTGATTCCGGTGTACGGTTGGCTGTTCATCCCCAGCCGTATTGCCTTTACTGGTGATGCAAAGCGGTTCCTCGAACGCTCGGCCAAGATCATGGCGGGCCTGCTCATTTGTGTCTATTGCCTGAGTTACGCACCCGCGATTCTGGGCCTGACACTGTACACCCGTAACGATGCTGGCGACATGATGATCTGGGGCGGGAGCAAAGCCGGGTTGCTCTTCTACTTTGTGCTGCTCGTGCAATTGGCCGACGTGCTGCAATACGGATGGGGTAAGTTGATCGGCCGGCATGTGATCGCGCCGAACATTAACGCCAGCCGCACTTGGGAAGGGTTTTGTGGGGGCGTGGCAAGTACGACGTTGTTCGGCGTGATCCTCTACTGGGTCACACCCTTCGGCGTGTGGGGGTCGGCTTGCATGGCGATGGTGATCGCCGTGATGGGGTTCGCTGGCGGGATGACGATGTCGGCCATCAAGCGGGATCGAGGCGTCAAGGATTACGGGACACTCGTGCAAGGACACGCTGGCGTGTTGGACCGTATCGATTCACTCTGCTTCGCCGCCCCCGTCTTCTTTCACCTGGCACCGATTCTGTCGCGCATGGCGTGAAGCAGAGGGTGAGAGGGCGAGAGGGTGAGGGCCGGTTGCATTACAGGTAAGCGTTCATATCGGTTTCTTGTTCCAGTCCCGAAGGGACGTTCCTATACCAGGGCAAAGGGTGGAGCTGGCGTGAGCGCAGCGCTCGCTGCGCAACCCTGGGTTACGAAAAACATCACCGTCAAACCCCGCAGAGGTGGCCCCAAAACAGTTAAGACCGCCCCGTAGGCGGCTTTTGGGTTGCGTGGAAAGGCTACCCAGGGCTCGTATAGGGCTGTGCCTTCGGCACGTAGCCGACCATAACAAAAACCGAAGCTCGTGACCGGTTGCATTACAGTTACACACTCCCTCACCGCAGCACACGACCGCTTGGCCGACCGACGCGTTGCTTCGCACCTTCCGATTGCTGTGTGGCATTGTCGCGGTGCCGACTGTACCAGCCGTCACTTGGGCTCAGGAGCGTCGTGTTGCTGGGCGGATTGGTTGCGTTCGAAGCAGCACCTGGGGCGCGCGGCGCAACCGGCGAGGGGAGCGGGACGAGTTCGCTAGGATGCGCGTTTGGCGACGTTGACGCGAGAGGACGTGGCGGTGTGGCAGGACGAGTGGGTGTGGCCATGGCGATAGCCGTGTTGGGCACACTATGGGGTATCGTGTTGGGACTTCCCTGTCGCACCCAGCTGAGCCACGTGACTTGCAACTCAGAGAGGCTGCGCATGTTGTAGTGTTTCTGCGTGGCGGCGGTCCAGTTGTTCCAGCGCATTCCATCACCGACATAGTCGACGAACTTGCGTTTGCCGCCACGGGCGATGAGGAATCGAGCCAGCGAGTAACCTTGGGAATAAAGTGGCAGGATGTCGCGCGGATATTCCTTCATCGCGAACATGTGGTTAAACGCGATGCCTCGATTCGTCGTCAGGAACTCGATCAACAACCGGTCCTGCTTGGTACGTTCGCTGGTATGCTCCACACTGGTCGCCGCGCCTTCGTCGGCCCAACGTGGCAACGGACGCCCAAAATGCGTGGCCATGATCGTGTGAGTGACTTCGTGCGGCAGCACGCTGTCAAGGATCCGCTGACGGCTTCCTTGGATGTCCATTTCCCAACCACGTGGTTGGCCATGAATGAATGTAAAACTGGTGGCACCACCAGCGCCCAAATTGCGTCCGACCGTCACGCGGATCGGGCATGGGTCTTGCCAGGGTGGAAGCTCCTGACCCAACCACTCGATGGCCAGTTCGCGGCGGAAGCGTTCGGCTTCGGCACACACCTGGCGCGCAAACTCGGACGTCGGTGCTTGGACAACGAAGTGTTGAGACCGACAACTGCCATTGGGACCGGTTACGAGACGCACTTGCGATCCCGAGTTGGCGCCCATACAGGATAGGGCGACGAGGATCGTAACGGCATGCACAACGAGCTGTCGTCGTGAAATAGGCAGGGGTGCAGACAAAACGCCTGCGCTGGGTCGAGCGGTTGGGCGAGACATTGTCACTCCTTGACAATCGGTTAATCAGTGTCGCTTCCTGCGACAGGCACTGGCGGGCTGGATGACAGCTTTGCGGGAAGCCGATAGCCATGGGCCCGAATGGACCGCCTTGAGTGCTGCGCACGCTGCTTGCGTGCGCCTCCAGCGACATGCGCTGCGGCACGCCGTGAACTCAATCTGCGATCACACTTTTTCCGAATCGTTGGCAAAGAGTACCGGATTAACGCGATTTGACCTAGACCGATTTTCCATTCCCCTTCTTCCACACCCAAGAGAAGTGCTAGCAGATGTATTATCCGTCGAGCAGCCCAGGTGGCCTGATGAAAAGGTGGGCGTTTGGTTAGCTTGGAGAGAGGTGGTACTGAAGGCCTGCTACGCCTTCGGCACTTGATGAAACTCGAAGGAGATGCCAAGGATCAGCAAACGGAGTGCACCGTTACGCATGCTCGGACGAGTCCGCCAGCAGTTGCAATACCGGTTGGTTGCCGACGGGAAACTCCAGCCAGCCAAGCGACTCACGCGAGACCCATTTGAAAGGTGCCGCCGGTTCATCGCGTGGCGTACCGGGATCATGATCCTTGAGTTCACATGCGCAAAAGTACAACTTGATCTGACCGTGAGCATATTGCTGAAGATTGATCGCCATCGTATGTGTGGCGGTCACCTGGATACCCGTTTCCTCCAAGCACTCGCGCTGTGCCGCCTCGCCAGGCGATTCATCGCCTTCCAGCTTACCGCCGGGAAACTCCCACAAGCCGCCCAGTGGGACCCTTTCGCTGCGCATGCCCACCAGAAACTGATCCTCGTGCTCGACGACGGCAATCGCAACGGATGTGAATGTGGTCATGGATTCGCTTCGGTTCATGCGCAACGGCCGCACCCACGTGGGCTCCGCGAAAACCGCTTCTTTGGTGGTATGTTACCCGCCGCTGAGGCTCTAACCCCGTGATGATCGGCTTGTTGCCAAGCCCCACGCTCAGGAAGAAGCGGAGCGGATGATGTCCAGCAATCGACCGGGCGATCCCATGGCATTATACCCGCCATCGATGTGGAGGATCTCGCCGGTGATCCCATCCGAATGGTCGGACAGCAAGAACGCGCCGGTCTTGCCCACTTCTTCGTGCGTGATGTTGCGTCCCAAAGGAGCCATGTGCGCGTAAAGCCCCAGCATCTCACCGACGCCAGCGGCTGAACCGGCCAGTGTCTTGAGCGGCCCGGCACTCAACGCATTGACCCGGATTCCCTGAGGCCCCAGGTCGTACGCCAGGTAACGTACGATGGCATCGAGCGCCGCCTTGCAGATGCCCATGACGTTATAGCCAGGCACGCATTTCTCGCCGCCGTAGTAGGTCATTGCGGCGATCGAAGAACGCTCGCTCATCAGGTCTTTCGCCGCATTGGCCACGGCAATCAGGCTGTATGCGCTGATTTCCATCGCCATCTTGAATCCGTCGCGGCTCGTCTCCACGGTTGGTCGAGTCAGGTCCTGGCGGTCCGCAAATGCAATGGAATGCAACAGGAAGTCGATCTTGCCAAACTCATCGGCAGCCGTTTCCATGACGGCGGCAATATTTGCTTCATCGCGCACGTCCAGCGGGACCAGGAACTTGGCCTGTTCAAAATTCTCCGTGCATTTGGAGACGCGGCGGCGATTCTTCTTTCTGGGGTCGTCCGGTCGATCCGGAAGGTGAGTGAAGCCACATTCCCCCCCCTCCTGCATGATGAATTGAGCGATAGCCCACGCGATCGAACGATCGTTGGCTACGCCCATAATCAAGCCCTTTTTTCCGTCAAACTGACCCATTCGCTTCTCTCCAGCGTCCCCAATTCCGACCCCAATGCGATAGCACCTCCGGTCGTATCGGGGCCCCATGCCCATTCCTGGCTCGTGCCCGTCGGGCACCGGTAAAACCTGCCCTCCACGGTACACCCATCAGCTGCAACAGGGCCCGAACGACTTCGTAAGATCCACAGTGTGCGGGTTTACTCGCTGCATGACAAGACTGCGCTGCAGCGCAAACCGGTCAAATCGCGCAGATTTCCACCCATTCTGTCTACGTACGGCTGGGATCCCGCCCCGTAAATGCCGCCCGCCAAACCGGACTCAACTGGTTTTCAAATCGGGTGATCTGTCGCGTATGCCGTCCGGAACGGCGCACCATGGCGTGCGAAAGGCTGAATCACTCTTCATTTTTTTGCCCGTCATTTTCTTGGCCCTCAAAGGAACACAACCAGAACGCCGTCCACTGCGCGACAGAAGGAAAGGGGCAAAGAAGATCATGGGCAAGAAACAGCGCTAGGCGGATTATCCACCGACCAAGCAGCCATTTTCGAGATTAGCGCGCAGCAACTCAGGACAAGAACCGTCGCATCCACCAGGCAGCAAAATGGCCGGCAGGAACAACTTTTGACAGTCCGGGCCGACGCAATACAAGCCCAATGTCATGCTTGCTCACTCCCTCCACTCATACTAGAATCATTAGTCGATTTGACGACAGTTCATATCGCATTAGATTCGTTTGCGGCTTCAATGCTCGACTGCACGTTGTACTTTTGAATACAGGTAAGCGATTGTGTCTCAGAAACTAGCTGAAATTGCCACTCGACTGGTCCAGGCACTGGCCGCTGAAGCACAGGTCGAGTCGCTGTTGCACGAGGTACTTGAAGAGTGTTGTTTGCAATGGGGGATTGGGTTTGCCGGCGTAGTGCGTTTCGAGCGTGGCGAGTATCAGCAGCTGGCACGGCGGGGCGATTCGGGGGCACTGCCCTACGAGCTGTTGGGGGATACGTTGGACACTGAGCAGGCGCGGTCATCCGGCTCATGGGTGGTCGCTCCGTTTCCACACATGTCGGGGCCGGCGCAGTTGATTGTGCTCAAGGGTGACCCACTTCAGACCGACGCGCTAGTGCCGATCGCTTCGGTATTGGCCTCGTGGCTCGCAGCGGCCCTGTTGGCGGTCGAAGGGCGGCAGCGCCAGCAGCGACGGGTCGAGCGACTCGAAGCCATCTTGGAGATACTGGCGCAATGGAGCCAGGCGATGGAAACGGACCAGCTACTGGAGCAGATTGCGGAAACGTCGACGCGACTGTTAGGGGCAGAGCGGGCGAGCGTTTTCTTGTGGGATCGGGAGACGAAAACGCTGGTGGGCCGTCCTGCTTTGGGCGTGGAGGGAGGTGAGTTGCGGATTCGCGAGGATACGGGACTGGTCGGCCAGGTCGTACAGAGTGGTCAGTCACGCCGTGTTGACATGAATCTTGGCCAGCAGGAGATTGACCGCAGCGTGGACCAACAACTGGGCTTTGAAACTCGCACGCTGCTCTGCGTTCCATTGCGAGGGCGCGGTGGCAAATTATTCGGCGCCTTCGAGCTGATCAATAAGCTGTCCGGGAATTTCACCGACGAAGACGAGGCGGCGCTCAACGAACTGGCGACGCACGCCGCCGTGGCACTCGAACAGACGCAACAATACGAGCAACTGTTGAAGACGCGTAACCAGATGGCCGACGAAGCCGCGTCGGGCGTCGAGCTTGCGGGACAGTGTTCGGCAATCGAGGCGTTACGGGGCACGGTTGCCCGAGTTGCGGACACCGAGTTGGCGGTTTTGATTTTGGGCGAGAATGGCACGGGCAAGGAAGTAGTGGCGCGGAGCGTTCACTACTTGAGCCGCCGTCGTCATGAGCCGTTCATCGCGATCAATTGTGCGGCGCTGACCGAATCACTCCTGGAGAGCGAACTGTTTGGTCACGAAAAGGGCGCGTTCACGGACGCACATGAAACACGCATTGGCAAGTTCGAATTGGCTTCGGGTGGTACGCTGTTCTTGGACGAGATCGGCGACATGAGCCTCGGCGGTCAAGCGAAACTGCTGCGTGTGCTGGAAGAAAAACTGGTCGTGCGTGTCGGCGGCTCGACCACGATTCACACCGACGCGCGCGTTCTTGCTGCCACCAACCAAGATCTAGCTGAATTAGTGCGGGAGAAAAAGTTTCGCCAGGACCTCTATTTTCGGTTGAATGTCGTAACACTTGATCTGCCACCACTGCGCGATCGCGGCGACGACATTCTGTTGTTGGCCGAGCAATTTCTGGCTTCGTTCTGCAAGCAGGCGCGGCGCAGCCCGCCACGCCTGACTGCGGCCGCGCGTAAACGACTGCTCGAACATGCGTGGCCGGGGAACGTTCGCGAGTTGCGCAATCTGATGGAACGTATTGCGTATCTGTCGAGTGGCGACAAAGTGGAGGCGGACGAGTTGGCGTTCATCCTTTCACCTCGCCAGGACGAAAACGCCTGGATTCCGGCCGATATGTCGCTGGCCGACGCCACACGCCAGTTTCAGGCCCAGTTCATTAAGAAGCAGATTCAGCGGTCGCAAGGCAACATGACCAACGCCGCGAAACGCCTTGGTTTGCACCGCGCCAACCTCTACCGCAAGATGCGTCAGTTGGACCTCGAGACCAGTGAGTCGTAGCGGCTCTTTAGCTTGTGAGCGAGAGGATGGGAGCGTAGACTGAGAATGTGTCATCAAATCTGACCGGCCGGCAGCTGCGACCCGTAGTGATGCTGGTACGGAATGCGATTGTCACACCAGAAATTGCCGCACGCGAAACCAGCTAGTTTCCTGAGTACTTGATTCTGATTCGAGTAGCCCAATATGTCTTCCATTCTTGACAATCCGGCGGTTCGGCAAGCTGCCTTGTTGGTAAGTGTCGAGCAATATCATCGCTTGGGAGAATCGGGACTCGTCTCGGCTAATACGGAATTGTTGAGAGGAGTAATTGTCGAGAAGATGATCAAATCGCCGATTCACAGTTGGCTCGTTCAATTTCTCGTGGAATGGTTAAGAGTGGATTTGTCGTCAGACCTGCACGTGCGTCAGCAGCAACCCCTTACATTTGCCGATTCGGAACCGGAGCCAGATGTCGCCGTTGTGTCGGGGTTGCGGGATGATTATCGAACCACTCACCCCAGCACGGCGGTTCTGGTTATCGAAGTCGCTCTATCGTCGGTGGAATTGGACCGCGAGAAGGCGAAGCTGTACGCCGCCGCCGGGGTGATTGAATACCTGGTTGTTGTGCCCGAAGCAAAGTGCGTCGAAGCGTATTCGGACGTTAGGTCGTCGAAATACGCGAATGTGCGCACGTGGAGGAGCGGTGAGTCGTTAAAGCTGACGAGCTTTCCGGGGCTTGCGTTGCAAATCAACGAGCTATTCCCCGATTGATCGAGTTACACGGTTGATCGAGGCGGCACTGGCGGCAGTCCGCGCGAGATTTTCCAGACACGGTGGCGTCTTCGCGATCTGCTCGCCCGCGAAACGCCACGCTATTCTCGGAGCCATTGTTATCGTGTGGCCGGAGAAGACCATCATGTCGCGTTGCTAATCTCGCCACGCTCACGCATGGAACGGTGTCAGTCGTGTGGCGCCGTCGACCATTTCGCAGCGGTATCCGTCTGGGAATGCGCTGACGAACTCGTCCTGGTGTGAGACCAGCAGAATGCGTTGTAGATGGCCACGTAAATTCTGCAGTTCCTGGACCATCACTTGGCGATTCGTCGTATCGAGGCACCCAAATCCTTCGTCGATAATCACCGCTTGCACCGGCCGCCGCGCGTTGCTGGCAAATTGGCCGATCGCCAAGGAAAGTGCCACTGCGACGCGGAACTTCTGACTGCCGCTCAGGAACGCGACGTCTTGCTTGGGCGTGTTGGCACCGGTAGTGCGCGCAACCAAGTCCAGTACTTTACGGGTCGCGACTCTACCGGCAGTAGATTTGCCGGCTGGGGTTTTGCCGACTGGGGCGCGACCGTGATCGGCGCGCGCCAACTCGACATACAGTTTCCCGCCGGTCAGTCGATCGAGAATGGTATTGGCGTACTGAACGATCGCCTGTTCGGCCGTCTCCAGCAGCGCCCGTTGCAAGCCATCGCGTCCCAATAGTTTGGCAATGCGTTGCCACCGCCGGCCTTGCTGCTGTGTGCTGCGCAATTGCTCCAGCAGCGCTTGACGTCGATCGTAGTGCTGCTGGGCCTGCGACCGCACGTCCCGCAATCGCTCCACTTCGCCTTCGGCTTGTTCGTGCAACTGCTGGGCGTCGCGCAGCTGCGACGCGAGCTCCTGTGGATTGCGCCGCGCCGCAGCCGGTATCGTGTCGACCTGCTCTTGAAGCATGTCGTGCCGCGTCTGCAGCGTTTGCACGTGCTGTGTCGTCTGCATTTTCGCTGTGTCATCGTAACTCGACTCCGTGGTCGACCGAGCTGGTCGGCAGCTCGCCTCAAGCGAACGAATCTGTGTGGCGATATCCTCGGCGACCAGGTCGCGCCACGGTGGTGGCACGCTGGATCGGCTGGCGTCTTGCAGCGTCACCAGTCCACTTAGCTCGCCATGCAGTTGGGCCAGACATTGCGAGCATTGGTCCTTTGTCCGTGCTGTGGCTTGCCGCTGGGCAGTCAGTGTCTGTTGCCTGGCGACGTACTGATCAAGTCTCTGCCGGAGTGCCGGGCAACGTTGTGCCAGCACGTTCAGCTCGCGCGCCATGCCGTGAACACCTTGTTGCATCGCGCCAATGTGCTCTGTTTGTGGAAACGTGCTTGCGCGCCATTCGACAGGTTGATCACCGACCAGTACAGGGTCACGAAGTGTATCGTCGACGGTTTCTTTCTTACACGATTTCTCGCCAGCGATCTTGCTGCGCAGGTCGAGTGGCAATTCCTGATACGCTTGCCGGCACTGGTCGGTCACCTCTTGCTCGACGGCACTGGCCGTCTGCACTTGGGCCGTGAGTTGCAGGATCTGCTGTTGGATCGTTGCGGCGCGTTGTTGTTGGCGTTCGTGTTCATCGCGGCTGCGTCGTTCATGCTCATTGGCTTGACCGCATGCGTGGCGTGCTTGCTTCAAGGCGGCTTCCGCATCTTGCAAACCCCGTGCCAACTGCTGCTTTTCTTGTTGACAACGCGAGTGATCGAGTGATTGACGACAATAAGGGCAGGTTGCCGAACCTGCGACACTGCGGAGACGTGCGAGTTGTTGGCGGAGGTGTTCCGTCCGCAACTCTTGTTCCGTGAGCTTTACGGTCATGATGCGGGCGGTTTCTTGAGTCTCACGAACGGCGTTATCAGAATTGGCGACTGATCGCAACGTGGCCTGTTCCTGCACTGCCTTTTTGAGCTGTGTTTGCAGCGCGGCATGCGACGCGTCCAGCTGCCGCAACTTGTCGCGTGTTTGCGTGAAACGCACGACCGCTGCAAGAGTGCGCGTCTGTTGGGCGTGCTGCCGAGTGAGTTGTTTCTCGCGCGCCGTCGCCGCGTCAAGCTCGGTCCTGGCGGTCGCAACCGCTTGGTCCACCTCGTGCAGGTCGTGTTCGATCTGATCGACCGAGCCTTGCAGGGCCGCGTGCTCCGTTTCCAGGTGGTCGAGTTTCACGCGACACTGACTGATGCGCGTCGTATGGTCTAGCAAGCGACGTAACGCCGTGATTTGTATGGCAAGTACCGCTTCGTGCCGTTGTTGCTGCTCGTATTGCTGCAATTGTTCGAGGTGCGTCGACTGTTGTTCGATCTCTTTGAACAAGTTACGGAGTTCGCTGGTTAACTGTTGCCAATGTGTGGCTTGGTCCAGCGTTTGCTTGAGCTGCTCAACGTGACTCGACCGTTGAACCAGATCTTGCTGCGCGTCGGCGTATTGTCTGGCCAACAGGTGCAGGTCGTTCTTCGTGCCCGACTCGACCTGCTGCAATTGGTCGCGGTAGGCCCGAGTGGTCCCTTCCGCGTGCGCGTGGTTGCGTTGCGCGCGCTGCGCAAATTGTTCGATGCGATCGAGTCCGACGACCTGGCAGAGCAGGCGATGACGCTGCGCGGGAGTGGCGAGCAACAGGTTGTCGGCTTTGCCTTGCAGCAGGAGTACGGAGGCCGTGAAGGTCTCGAAGTTCAATGCGAGATTAGCTTCAATCCACTGCGCAAAACCACGTTCTGTGTGGGTTCCGGTCACGTCGGCCCAGGATTCTCCGTCGGTTTGCTCGTCATTCGATCGGACCCGGATCTGCCGCGTTGCGCGTCCTTGGCGTGATAGCGAGCGACGCGCTCGAAAGAGCTGGTCGTCGATGGCAAAGTCAAACTCGATCGCCAATCGGTCGCAATCGTGGTGGATCAAGCCGCGCGCATTGTGTCGACCGCCACGGTGCTGGCCGAACAGCGCGTACGTTACCGCATCAAACAGGGCCGATTTGCCACTGCCGTTGGGCCCAGCGAGCATCCAGAGCGTGCGGCCTTCAAAGCAGGCCTCTTGCGGTTCCCGGTAACAAAGGAAACCGGCCACTTGAATACGTACCGGTATCATTCCATTTCCTCCAGAAGTCGGCGCGCCAACGCCACGATCTGCGGCCGATCTTCATCGTCCGCCAGTTGCTCAGCCAGGTAACCCAAGACCAGCTGTTGCAGCGACCCACTCATGTTGGGCATCGACAGACGCGCCGTATCAACATCGGCGTCCGCATGGAGCAAAGGCTTGGGGAACTGCAGGTCGGCGGTGGCGTCGGTCGGCACACTGGACCGGTTGAGTCGCTGCGGACCAGCTTGTTCGCTCCACGTGCGCTCATAGCATCGGGGAAAAACACGCGCGATTTCGCCGAGGATCTCGTACAGATTATCGTCACGTCGACGGAACCGAACGTGGCAGCGCACCAAGGCTGTGGCGGCGTGAGGATAACGCAGTCGCAATTGCGGCAGTTCATTGCGTGGGTCGGAGATACAGATGTCGTAGAACGGTGTGGCAGGTAAAGGTAATAGCTTGGTGGTTATTCGGGATGAATTGCCTGCGAGCGTCACCAGGACGACACTTTTCTGCTGGTCCTTTTCGGTAATACTAAGTCGCTCGATGCTGCCGGAGTAGCGCACGTGACGCAGGTTCCGTACGCTGCCGCTGCCGTGCAAGTGCCCCAACGCAACGTAAGTCCAGTTGTCGGTCACTTCGGGGGAATCAACGACAATGTCCTCGTCGCCCATGTCGCGAAATAAACTAATAGGACGGCGGGGAAGCACATTGACGTGCGCCACCAGAAGGCACGGTTGTTCCGGGTTCAGTTCCATGCGCATCGCCTTGAGTCGGTCGATAAACGTCGCGCGCAGCAGTTGGCAACGTTCGTCAAAGCTCGAATAGTCGCTGCCCGTGCTGTCGCGCAGGTAACGGCTGGTGGTTGGGTACGGCATGCAAACGAACTGAGTAGGCCAGCCGTGCGCACCGCGCAATGTGAAATGGACCGGTCGAGTGATCAGGTAGAACCGCCCGTTGGGGACCAAGTCGCCAGGCCGAGCTAGGTTGGGCGCGGCCAACTGAAAGGCGCGACGAAGTGTCTCGCAATAGATGTCGTTGTCGTGGTTGCCCGCGATCGCGACGATGGTTCCACCACGCATCAAGAACGGGCGAAACGTCTGGCTCAAGTGAGCGAGTGCTTCTTGCAACGCTTCGGGGCGCGCCAATTCGCTAAACAGGTCGCCAGCGATGACCAACACGTCGAGCGATTCGGTGTCACAATAGTCCGCGATCCTCTGGACCGCGCGGCGCAAGTCCGTGGTCCGGTCGATTTGTTTGAGCCGATCGGCAAGATGCCAATCCGCTGTATGGAGTATGCGCACGAGGCACCATCGCTTTCGATTGGGCCCGCGCTCGCGGTCGCTAAGAACCTTTATACATACCGCAATTGGCTCAAAATGTCCAGTCGCAGCCAATCGGGTTGAGGGCTGGCGATCCACAGCCTTGAAACATGCTTGGCCCGTTATGCGTATAATGAGCCTGTATTGCGAAGAAGCAGAAACGGGGAGACAACGGAGATAATCGTGCGAATACTCAACTTGTTGATCGTGGTTGCGACCATGACGTTAGCGTCCTGTTCGGGGAACACCGTGAAAGACTTGCCAAAATCGAGCGGCGCGGCAGCGTCGACGAACAACGCGTCGACGAACAGCACGTCGACGAACAGCACCGAGTCGGCTGATGAAACGCCGACTCCCACGCCGTCGGCAGGCAGTGGTACCACCGAGTCCTCGACCAAGGGTTTATCCGCTCGGCAGGGGGCGGAGGACGGGGGCGGACAAGACGAACGGTACCGCCAGCTTGTGGTCGGCACCTGGGAGGATGACTATCAGGGGCACCGCACCATGACGCTTAACGAAGACGGGACAGCCACGCTGGTGGTCGAACTGAGTGGGATGAAGGCCAAGCTGTTCGCGGCGCGGCTTGAATTCAACATGCGTTGGTCGTTGCAAGACGGGCGTTTGAAGAAACGAACGATCGACGGCAAACCGGAGGGACGCGTGAAAATGATTCTCAAGATGATGGGAGATCGTGTCGACGAGCCAATTCTCGAATTGACCGAGGAGCGTCTCCTACTGCTCGACAAAGACGGCAAGACTCGATACGACTGGCGCCGCAAGAAGAGTGGCACGACAGTCCCTGTCGTGAAATAGAAAGCGGCACGACCGTCCTCGTGGTGAAATTGAGCGTAGCGATAACCGCACACGGAAATTGAGGTCGCAGAACACACATGCGAGCGAGAAACCGCGAATACACGTTGACAGCCGCCAGACGCGGTGAGCTCTTCGCGTGCGGCGTGTGCGTGGCGGGACCACGGCTGGTCAGCACCAATCGCTGCGTTTCGTTCTCTTGCCTGGGCCTGGGACTGGGGCTTGTCGCGGGCGAAAATCTTGCTACGCTTACACGTCTGGTATTTGCACCGAGCGGATTGGCCAATTTGGGCCGAATTCAGGTCTCCGCTGGTTGTTCATAAACCATGCACACACAACCACTTAGCCCCCCTAGCTCAACTGGCAGAGCATCTGACTCTTAATCAGAGGGTTGAAGGTTCGAGTCCTTCGGGGGGCACTGACTTAAAGCCATAAGCTGTAACGGTTTATGGCTTTTTCTATGGCACCATACTCTGCAACGTTTGGCGTCTGCAACACTTTTTGCAACACTTTGGTCATGCAGGTGGGAGAGTGTAGAATCGCAGCCCAGCGACGACCCCAACGCCACTTCCAAACTGCCCTCCATCTGATGTAAAGCGTCGGCCACCGAGGCCATGCTGCCAACGGCTTGATGACGGCAAACCGCCGCCACGTGATCGCATAACCAACACTCCATTCCAGATTGCCTTATCTCCCCCCACCCCACCACTTCCAGCCGCCTCCCATCCGCTCAGAAGTCAGCCACGGGACTCGGTCTTTTATGGGCTTCAAATGACAAGCCGCCGACCTACTCCAAATTGCTGTCGATCGCGGTTAGAAATCGAGCCACTTTGTCGGCCGTTTTCGGCCAGCGGTTGCGGTTCGAGTGGTCGATCAGACGAGATTTGGTGGTTGCGGATCGATGAGTGTGATGGGCTGGATGCCGAGATGTTGGCAGAGATCAAGTGTGGCGGCATGCAGGGGCAGGTTCTTAGCGGCGGCCCAGAGGTCGAGCTGGTTACCGCCTCGACGGCAGAGGAAGCAGTAGTAGAGGTGGCGTTGGAGGTGTACCTCTGGCGATGCGTTAATCGGGATGTTAGTCCCGTCATTGTCGTGGTGGCATTCATCGACAATTATGCTCGCCTCCCCTTTCGCAATCATGATGATCTCGTCAATCATTTCTTCGTGTCGCTTTGACCTCCCGTCGAACGAGAAACACAAGGTGGTTAGGGTCCCGTCAAGCCCACCCCGCCGAATCACTTCCAACATACTGCTTGGGTGGATTTGATGGTGTCGCCCCGTGGAGACATCCTTGCCAATCACGATATCCGCCGTCATCACATCAACCGGCTTGACTTGCTCAACAGTCATCTCTGGTTCGGGCGGATGTGATGGGGTTGTAGGTTGCTTGCAGTCCAAAAGACACTGGTGGCATACTTTCACACCGGCCACAAGATTGACCTCGTTTTTTTCCCCGCAAACATCACACTTGGTCTTAGTGTTCTTCACAGCATCAATTCCTTATGCCAAAGTCACCGTATTTTTCCACTCGCTAACAGCCTGTTAATCTGTGTGCCCTGCGACGGGGAACCGTCATTCCTTAGTCGTCCGGAGACAAGACGTTACCACGTCGGGTCCGCTACTATGGACGATTCGACCTGCTGATCATTGACGAATTCGGGTTCGATAAACTCGAACGTCGCGAGTATCCAGAGTCCTCCAGTCTGTTGTACAAGGTGATCGACAGT
>JAJRVM010000139.1 GCA_024277285.1 Planctomycetota bacterium | reverse complement strand
GCATCCGCGTTCGGTGTCGCGACCATCTGGTCGGACACCACCGGTGGCAAGTCCACGACCACCAGATCGAAATGCTTGCTCAAGTCACGTAATGTCGTCAGCAACGCTTCGTCGAACGAATCGGAGGCATCGTCTATGGGAAACGTCTTGGGGAAGAGTGTAACATGGTCGTCCAGCGACGCCACCGCCGCTTCGCTTAATGGGTCACCACGGCTGACCACTTCGTGCCAGTCGCATGGAGCTTCCATCCCCAAACGCCGTGCCAGCTCGGGATTCGCCGCGTCGGCGTCGACCAGCGCCACACGGCTGCCCGCACGGGCGGCAGTTCGCGCTAACGAAAGTGCCAATGTCGTGCGGCCTTCCAGCCGGCTGGAACTGGTGACGGCCAGTATCTTGAGCCCGTCTTGCGTGGCCACAAACAGCTCGTCGCCCGATTGCGTGAGCCGCCCATCGGTCACTTCGTCCAGCTGTTGGCAGAGCTGCGGCCATCGAAACGCATCGACTTCCCAAGCCGGCACAAATGGTTCGGCCGGACTTTGCACAGGGGTGTCGCTGGGGCGAGAAACGTTTTCGTCAAGCGGTATGCTGGGGGTCGGCGCCGCAAAGGTTGCATTCACCGCAGTGGCGTTGTCTTCGATCTCGCTGGTGGCCGAGGCGGCCTGCCGTTCGAGTTCTTGGACTCGCGTTTCCGTCCACGGTGTTTCCGTCCACGGGGCCGTCTGTGCGGTCGCTTGCAATTCCTGAGGAAGCGGCAATTCTGCGCTCAACCGAGATGTTTCGCCCTGGAGCACATAGTCCTCAGCGACACTCTCGGGAGCGATCGTACTCGGTTGCCGATCTTCCTGGACCGTGTTGCTGCGGACCGTGTTGCTGTGGGGCGTGTTGCTGTGGGGCGTGTTGCTGTGGACAGCACGTTCCGGAATGGTACTTTGGTCAATGACGAGTTGCTGGATGCGATCAAGCTGCTGGCTGCTGGCTGATTTGTTGCTAGATAGTGCACGGTGGTCGGTTGCTCGTTGCGTTTCGACGGCATGAGGTTCCGTCACTGGATGTTGTGTTACTGAAACCTGGTCCACCGGATGCTGGTCCACCGGCTCCGGCGTCAACGGCTCCGGCGTCCTTGGGGCGTCGGAAGCGCGCGTTGCAGGTGTCGTGACGGGCGGCTCCACGGTCGTGTCGGTGGTGGTCTGGACATCATCGTGATCGACGGGGGCTGGCGATTCGCATGCGTGTGCGGCCAACACGTCGAGGTTGACCGAAGGAGACGTGGCCTCGAGTTGCGAGACGGCGTCGTCGAGCCGTATTGTGGAGGGCGTTTCGAGCAGCCCAAGCTCGTGCGTCATCAATTCAGGGGCGTCCAATTGCGTGGCGGCCACGACGACTTGGGGCGCGCACTGGCGCAGCAACTGCTGCTCGAGTATCGCTTGCCGCTCGGCCTCGCTTGGCGCCGCGGCGACGGCTTGCGGTTGACCACGGTCAGCCGACCCCCCCCTGTCCGTCGAATCCCCCCTGTCCGTCGAACCTTCATTGTCAGCTGAATCCAACGTCGGGACTTCCTTGTCCGCGTGCGCATCCGTGCGTGTTACGACGTTGGATTCTGATTCTGCTGGCGCATCGTCTACTGGCGCATCGTTCGCTGGATCGATCGGTTGCAGTGCTTCGCTGTGGCCGCTTGGCGGATCTTCTGGTGGTGTCTCTTGTGCCGTTGTGGTGGCGATGTGATCGAGGGGTGCCAAGCGGTCTTCGATGACCACGAGTGGTTGCGTGGCGTGAGCGACGTCGGCCGGATCGTACGACTGCACGTGTTGGACCAGCGGCAGGATCATGTGAGCGTCGAGCCCCACGCAGTCGGAATTGGGGCGGTCGACGCGCAGGCGTTTGCCTTGCTGGTATAGATCGTGCAGCACCAGCGATACCGATTCAACTCCTTCGGCTGGTGGTTGCGTTTGGGCGCGAAGCTCCGTGGTTTTTCGCTGCGCGGAGGCACCCTGTTTTCGATCTTTGGCAAAAGCCTTGATAAAGGCCTGGTCGAGTGCATTCATGGTTCGGCTCATTCGCAAATCGGTGGAAACAGCGGTTACCGGTGTTGGTGACCGTCATGGGGTTGAACTGGCAGTTCGGCGCTACGCACTTCGCCGGCCGGTACTGCTCCGGACCAGCGACGAACGTTTTCGACGGCCGCCGCGCCGGGCGCGGCGACGATTGGTTTGGCGCCGGTGGTCGGATAGTTTGTGCTCGGGTATTGTGGTGCGCGGCTGATCGGTTGGCGCTCGGCGAACGCTGGCGGAACGGATCGGGCTGGCTGGGTTGGTTGCGCAGCGGCCCCCATGGTGAATGGCGCGCTGCCAACGGGGGTATCGAGGTGGGTCGTGGCAGCGCCCGTCGTCGAAGTGTTGTTGAGCGTCGAGCCATGATTACCAAAACTGGGATCACCGAAACTGGGCGGGCTGAGTTCCGGCCCGCGAAGTCCCTCGGTCGGTGCTGGCGATGGTGTTTCGACGCTCATGTCCAGCGGTGGTGCTTCCACAAAGGAGATGTCTTGATCGGGCTGCGTAGGCTGCCCGGCCGGTGCATTCCAGTTCTTGAGCGTGACGACGACGGCCAACAGGACGGCCGCAAGCACGCCGGCAAAGACAAGTTGGCTGACGCCACGCAACCAGCGCGGCAACGCCGCACGCCGTTCGTCGCGTCGTGTTACGCGGGCGCGACGCGCCTGTCGCTGTTGGCGCAAACGCTGCTCTCGGGGCGGTTCGGTTGGCGGTGCTTCGGCAAGCGGCGTTCTTGCAAGCGATGATTCTGACTCGACGTATTCCGCGTCCGACTGGTAGTCCTTCAGCGGGATCGTGGCTGGCGCGTCGGTTGGGTCGTCTGCTGCAGATGCACTGGCTTCAGTATCCGTGATCGCAGTATCCGTGTTTTCTGCGGCCGTATTGGTGCCGGAGACTGCGGTGTCGACGGCACGATCGGCCGGTGCAGCGCAGTCGGGCAGTGTGCCGTCAGGTAGCGCGCAGTCAGGGACCGGTTGGTCAGGAAGTGGCGCGTTGTTGACCAAGTCGACCGGCAATGTTCGATTGGCGAGCGCTGGCGCGGGCTCGGCCGGATTCGTAAGGTCGGGCAATCGCACGAGTACCGGCAGGTTCTCGCCACCATATATTTCGTTGGAAGACGCGCCACGCGCAAGGGGGTTAGCATCACGTGGGGTGGCGGATCGGGGAATTGCAGTCATCGCAGACATCCATGTAGCAGGCGATGCGGAATCACGGCCGCCTGAGGGCTACCGCGCGTTACGTCGTACGTCTCTTATCGGTTCCGATTATGCGGATCTTGAGTCTCAGCGAGATCTTACGGCTTAAAAAAAACAGTGAACCGGGCAATTACAGGGTATTTACACAATCAGGGCAATGGCATTTTATGGGCATCCGCGATCGGGTCGGGGGCTGGACATCGGCGGTGACGTGCCACAACGTCTTTTGTCACCAACACTTGACGATCCTCTGTTTGGCCTCGAACATATGCACATGACCAATTCCGAGCAAAATAATGTGCAACAGCAGCTGGTAAGCCTGCTAAATCAGCGAATCCTGGTTCTTGACGGAGCGATGGGGACGACCGTCTTTGCTATGGGCATTGACGAGGCGACCATGCGCGGGGGACGTTTGGCGGGGCACCACAAGGATTTGAAGAACTTTGTGGACGTGCTGTGCCTGACGCGTCCGGAAACCGTGACGCAGATCCACCGCCAGTACCTAGAGGCGGGAGCCGACATTATCGAGACCAACACGTTTGGGTCCAGCCCGATCGGGATGGAAGAATTCGGTTTACCGGCCGAGATGATGCGGGAGATCAACCTGGCGGCCGCTACGTGTGCGCGCAAAGCGGTTGACGAGTTTAATGTCCGGACGCCGCAGCGGCCGCGATTCGTGGCGGGATCGATCGGGCCGACTGCGAAGACTGCGTCGATGTCCCCTCGAGTCGAGGATCCTGGCTATCGCGCCGTCACTTTTGATCAACACGTTGAATCGTATTACCAGCAAATCGTGACGCTGGTCGAAGGGGGCGTCGATCTGTTGTTTCCCGAAACGACATTCGACACACTCAATCTGAAAGCATGCCTTTTCGCCATTGATCGGCACTGCGAGGAGCTTGGCAGGCGGATTCCGGTGATCGCTTCGGTTACCATCACCGATCAGGCGGGAAGGACGCTCTCGGGCCAAACGATCGAGGCATTTTGGAACTCCATTGCCCACTTTGACCTGCTAGCAGTCGGAATTAACTGCGCGCTCGGCCCGGCGCAGATGCGCCCTTATTTGGAGGAGCTATCGCGTATCGTGCCGGTCTATATCAGCTGTCATCCCAACGCGGGGCTCCCGAACGAATTCGGCGAATTCGATCTTTCGCCACAGAGCATGGCTGAGACGTTGCGTGAGTACGTCGACGAAGGGTGGTTGAACATTGTTGGCGGGTGTTGCGGGACGACGCCACGCTACATCGAAGAGTTGGCTCAGATGGTTAAGGGTGCGGAACCGCGCCGCTTGCCGTCGATCGAACCGCTCACGCGGCTAAGTGGCCAGGAGGCATTAACACTGCGTGCCGACAGCAATTTCGTGATGGTGGGTGAACGCAACAATGTTACAGGATCACGCAAGTTTGCCCGGCTGATTCGCGACGAGAAGTTTGACGAGGCGATTGAGGTATCACGTCAGCAGGTGGAAGCGGGCGCGAGCATCATCGACATCAACATGGACGACGCCATGCTGGATGGCGAGGCGATGATGACGCGGTTCCTCAATTTGCTTGCCGCCGAGCCGGACATCATTTGCGTGCCGATTATGCTTGACAGCTCCAAGTGGTCGGTGCTCGAGGCGGGCCTAAAATGTACGCAGGGCAAATCGATTGTCAACTCGATCAGTCTGAAGGATGGCGAAGCGGAGTTTTTGCGCCGTGCTCGACTCATCCGTCGCTATGGTGCGGCCGCGGTCGTGATGGCATTCGACGAATCGGGCCAGGCATCGGAGATTGACGACAAGGTGCGCATTTGCCGTCGCGCCTACGAGTTGTTGACCGAGCGAGTTGGTTTTCCGCCGGAAGACATCGTCTTCGATCCCAACGTGCTGACGGTGGGGACCGGGATTGCAGAACACGACAATTATGCCGTTAATTTCATTGAGGCGACGCGACGCATCAAGAAAGCATTTCCGGGCGTTAAGGTCTCAGGCGGCATCAGCAACGTCTCGTTCTCGTTCCGTGGAAACAACGTGGTGCGCGAAGCGATGCACGCCGCGTTTCTCTATCACGCCATCCAGGCGGGGTTGGACATGGGGATCGTCAACGCCGGGCAACTGGCCGTTTACGAGGAAGTTCCACGCGAATTACTCGAACATGTTGAAGACTTGTTGCTCAACCGGCGCCCCGACGCGACAGATCGATTGCTGAGTTATGCAGAATCGGTCAAAGGGCCTGCCAAGCAACAAATGGTTGAAAACCTGGCGTGGCGCGAGGAACCGGTCGAGCGGCGACTGGCCCATGCGTTGATCAAGGGTATCGACAAGTACATTGAGGAGGATGTCGAGCAGATACGACAGCAGTCCGACCGCTGCTTGGACATTATTGAAGGTCCGTTGATGGATGGCATGAAACAGGTGGGTGACCTGTTCGCCGTCGGCAAGATGTTCTTGCCGCAGGTGGTCAAGACAGCGCGGGTGATGAAAAAGGCGGTCGCCCACCTGTTGCCCTATCTTGAGGCGGAGAAAGAGGCGGCCGGTGGCGACGCGCGCGGGACCCGTGGCACCATTGTCATGGCGACCGTCAAGGGCGACGTGCATGATATCGGCAAGAACATCGTCGGCGTCGTATTGGGGTGCAATAATTATGAGATTATCGATCTTGGCGTAATGGTCTCGCGCGAGAAGATATTGCAGACAGCCAGTGAGGTCGGCGCCGACCTGATCGGACTGTCGGGACTGATCACTCCCAGTCTGGACGAGATGGTCAGTGTTGCTTCCGAGATGGAACGCCTTGACATGAACCTACCGTTACTGATCGGCGGCGCGACGACCAGTCCACGGCACACGGCCGTAAAGATCGCTCCAAGTTACAGCGGTGCGACGATCCACGTGCGCGACGCGTCGCGCTGTCCCAGCGTCGTCGATCGGTTGATGAGTGACGAATTACGGAATGATTTTCTGAAGGAGAACGAGGAGAAACAGCGGCAGCTTGTCGATTCCTTTGAAAAACACCAATTAAAACTAGTCCCCTACAGCGAGGCTCGTGAACGGCGCCTGAACATATCGTGGAATGAGAGAGAGTGTCCTAGGCCTTCGTTCACAGGCACTTGTGTGCTCGACGATTTTCCGTTGGACCAACTGGTCGACTACATTGATTGGTCGCCGTTCTTCATGGCCTGGGAGTTGAAAGGGAAGTATCCCCGGATCCTGCAGGACGCGAAGATCGGCGCGGCGGCACGTGAACTGTACGATCATGCCAAGACACTGCTCGATCAAATTGTGACGGGCAAGCTATTGCGGGCACGCGCCGTGTACGGCTTCTGGCCAGCGGCCGCCATTGAAGACGATATCGTGGTCTTTGCCGACGAGGAACGGCGGCGCGAGCTGGGGACATTCCATACGTTGCGCCAACAGTGGGAGAAGAAGGGACAGGATCAGCTGCTGGCCTTGGCGGACTTTGTGGCTCCCTATGACAGTCCCGTGCGCGACTATATCGGTGGGTTCGCGCTAACGACGGGGATTGGTGCTGGCGAGTTGGCCGGCAAGTATGCCGCAGATCTTGACGATTACAATTCAATCATGGTCAAAGCGCTGGCCGATCGGTTGGCCGAGGCATTTGCCGAGCTGTTGCATCAACGCGTGCGCCAGCAATGGGGTTATGAAGAACCTGGGAGCATGTCACGCGAGAATCTCATCGCGCAGCGATATCGCGGCATTCGTCCGGCCCCCGGTTACCCGTCCCAGCCCGACCACACCGAGAAACGGACGCTCTTCCAGGTGCTCGACGCCAAACGCCAAATTGGTATCCAGTTGACCGAATCGCTGGCGATGGACCCCGCGGCGAGCATCTGTGGGCTCTACTTTGCGCACCCACAAGCTCGGTATTTTGCGATCGGGCGTTTGGCACGCGATCAAGTTGAGCATTATGCGGCACGTAAACGGATTTCGATCGCAGAAGCGGAAAAATGGCTCCGGCCGAATCTGGGTTATTGAAGCCGCTGGGAGTCCCCCGTCGCATGCCGTTGGTGCCATCGTCTCGCTAAAGCACCTTAACACGCTTGTTGGGTGTAGGCTGGGTGGCCTGAACGAGGCAGCCAAGCCCTGGCGGGCGCAGCGACAAATCGGTACGATGGTTTGAAGGTTTCTTAGCCGCACCGCAAGCAGACGCAGGCTGGCGCGATGTCTTGAATGACAGGTCTCGAATGCCGCCTGCTAACGAGTCGCGATACATAAATCGGAGAGTTTTCATGTCGATGACACAGATTGAAGCCGCGCGCGCCGGAAACGTAACGCCTGAGATGGAGATAGTTGCGAAGGACGAATATTTGGAGGTGGAGCGGGTCCGCGAGGAAGTGGCAGCGGGACGTATGGTTATCCCCGCCAACACGGTCCACCTGGCAGGCCGTTTGCAGCCGTTGGGGATTGGGATCGCGGCACGTTGCAAGATAAACGCCAATATCGGCAACTCGGCAGTGACCGGTGACGAGTCGATTGAAATGGAGAAGCTGCACACTGCCGTGCATTTCGGCGCCGATACGATTATGGATCTGTCGACCGGCAAAGACATCGACCGGATCCGCGCGACGATCATCGAAGCCTCGCCCGTTCCGATCGGTACGGTCCCGATCTACCAGATGCTGGAAGAGTTGGGTGGCGACATTGAGGACATGAAGGCGCAGCATTTTCTGGACATGGTCGAACGTCAGGCGCAACAAGGTGTCGACTATATGACCGTTCACTGCGGCGTGTTGCTCGAACACTTGCACTTATCGACCGATCGCGTGACAGGCATTGTCAGCCGAGGTGGTTCACTCATTGCCAAATGGATGATGACGCATCGCCAGCAGAATCCGCTCTACACGCATTTTGAAGATCTTTGCGCGATCATGCGGCAGTACGATGTGACCTGGAGCCTGGGTGACGGCATGCGACCTGGCTCGATCGCCGACGCCAGCGACGCGGCGCAGTTTGCGGAACTGGAAGCGCTTGGCGAGCTAGTGCAACGTGGCTGGGCGGCTGGCACGCAGGTGATGGTCGAGGGGCCTGGTCATGTGCCGATGGACCAGATCGAGATGAACATCAAGAAACAGATCGAGATCTGTCACGGTGCTCCGTTCTATGTGCTTGGGCCGCTGATCACCGACATCGCTCCCGGCTATGACCACATCACCAGTGCGATCGGCGCCGCGATGGCGGGCTGGTACGGCGCTGCCATGCTCTGTTATGTGACGCCCAAGGAGCACCTTGGTTTGCCGAACAACGATGACGTGCGGCAAGGTGTGATTGCCTATAAGATCGCCGCGCACGGGGCGGATGTGGCGCGCAAGCGGCCGCACGTCCAAGAACGAGACAATGCATTGAGCAAAGCGCGTTTTGAATTCGATTGGGAAGAACAGTTTCGACTGTCGTTAGATCCTGAAACGGCACGCGCTTTTCACGATGAGACATTGCCCCAGGACACTTTCAAGAGTGCCCATTTTTGCAGTATGTGTGGACCCAAATATTGCTCGATGAAGATCACCGAGGACATTCGCCAGATGTCGCAAGGCGAGGAATTGGTCGAGCTGAAGCCGGGTGACGCATAGTGGAACGACGCTCCGCGTCGTTTGCGTGACCAAGAACCAATGCAAATTCCAATCCCCGTGATTGTGCCCCAGTTAAGTTGACTCACAGTTAAGTAGACTCAGCCACCGTCTCCCTGCCGGCTGAGCTCCATCTTGTTATGGGACTGGGTAATCGGTCATAATGCGTCCATCATGAACACGGACGACGCTTCTACCAATCGCGCGATCGATCATTCCACGTCACCGGTCGCGGCGACGTCCAGGAAGGGCATCGATTTCGTTGCCCTTCCGTCGCTTTATGCCGACATGTCGTTCCTCGGCATGACGGCCACGCAGTTCTTGGGCGCTTTCAACGACAATTTGTTTAAACAGCTGGTGTTGCTGTTGGCCCTGAAGATGGGCGATCAGGATCGTCAGCCGATTGCGATGTTTGTGTTTTCGGTTCCGTTTGTGCTTTTTTCTGGCTATGCGGGTTATCTGGCAGACCGAAACAGCAAGCGGACGATCATTGTGCTGTCCAAGGTGGCCGAGATCGCAGCGATGCTGTTGGGCGTCGGTGCGTTCTTGATGTTCGGCCTCTGGGGCTTCCCCGGCCTTCTGGTCGTCCTTTTTTTGATGGGAACACAGAGCGCATTTTTTGGACCTGGCAAGTACGGCATTATGCCCGAGATGCTGCGTCCCCGAGATCTACCGAGTGCGAACGGTGTTATTCTGATGACGACCTTCGTGGCGATTATCTTCGGCGCGGTTGCGGCTGGGTTGCTGAGCGATATGGCGACGCAAACGAAACTGCCGGTTATCGAGACCGCTCAACATCTTTGGATCGGTTCGTTGGTATGCGTCGGCATTGCCGTGGTTGGCACGGTGACATCCCTGTTTGTGCGCCGAGTGCCGGCGGCGGTTCCCGATCTTGCGTTCACACCTTCAGCGACGACCGTGCCACCGGAAACGCGTGGCATGTTGCGCCGTGATCGGCCGTTGTTCGGCGCGCTGCTTGCTTCGAGTGTTTTTTGGTTGGTCGCCGGTGTGGCGAACCAGGCGGTCAATTCTCTGGGCGTAAACCAACTGAAGGTCGGTGATGCCAAGACCAGCTTGATGTTAGCGTGCATTGCATTGGGGATCGCGTCGGGTTCGGTGCTGGCAGGGCTCTATTCAAAAGGGCGCGTCGATTTTCAGGTCATGCGGTTTGGCGGGTGGGGGTTGGTGGCCAGTCTGTTGGCACTCGCCTTGCCGGGGCCGGACCATGGTCAGTTGCTCGGCTTCTACGGTTCCAGTTTTGCACTTTACGTGATGGGGATTTTTGCCGGCATGTATGCCATTCCCTTGCAGGTGTTCATGCAGTCGCGCCCGCCTGATAACCTGAAGGGACGCATGATTGCGGTTATGAACCAAGCCAATTTCACGGCCATTATGTTCTCCTCGGTGGTCTATTGGCTGTTCGATCGTATTGTTGTGCACATCCCCTGGTCGATGACCGGCGACTACCAGATGCGCTGTCCCATCTTTGCCATGACCGCGTTGGTGATGGTGCCCGCGTTACTTTTCTATCATCCCGATCGGGCGTTGGCAGACGCTGGGGAAACGACGGATGTGGACTAGCGAGAGGGCTGGGCGATAGGTGTCTCTTGACACGGGTCTTTTGATGATACGGGCCTCTTGACACGAGTTGAGTGAAAGGAACGAAGGAAGTCATGTTAGGAATCGAATTAGCGGCGGACGCCTACTTGCAACGCTTGCAGGACGAGATCAAACAGGTCGACCAAGCGGCGTTAGTGCGTTGGGCGGATCTTGTCTTCACGGCTTGGGAGCAGGGCAAGTGTGTCTATATATTGGGCAATGGTGGGTCGGGTACGACCGCCAGCCACATGTGCGAAGATCTGGGCAAGAGTACTTTGCCTGAATCCGTGCTGAACGATGAGAGCCGCAAGCGTTTGAAGGTGATGAGCTTGACCGACAACGTCGGCTGGATCATGGCCGTGGGCAATGACTTGTCTTACGACCAGATCTTCGTCCAGCAGCTGATGAATTTTGGCCAGGAAGGGGATGCGGTCATTGCCATCAGCGGTTCGGGGAACAGTCCCAATGTGCTGAATGCCGTCGATTGGGCGAATCGGCACGGTCTGAGCACCTTTGGCTTGACCGGCTACGATGGCGGCAAGTTGCGCGGGATGCAAAAGGACGGTTTGCACGTGGCGTTGGATGATATGGGGATGGTCGAGAGTATCCACTTGTGTTTGTTTCACTGGGTATTGAACGACGTTCACGCGCGGATTAACCATGCGGGTCGTTACTGCGTGGCTTGAAAGCAACGAGGACCTTGTGATGTTGCTGGGCATTGAGATTGGCGGCACGAAACTGCAGCTGGGTGTGGGGGATGGCCATTCCGCCGATCTGGTCGAATTGGCACGTGCCGATATCGTGCCTGAGAATGGCGCCGTGGGGATTCTGCAGCAGATTCAGCAGCTTGGCACGGCACTCATGGCACGGTATCCGGTTGAATGTATCGGCATCGGTTTTGGCGGACCGGTCGACCGTGATCAGGGGCGAGTCATCACCAGCCACCAGATTCAAGGTTGGGACAACTACCATTTGGTTCAGTGGTGTCAAGAAACGTTCGGTGTACCGGCCACGTTGGGCAATGACTGTGATTGTGCGACGTTAGCGGAAGCGCGTTTCGGAGCAGGGCAGGGGCGGCGCAGTGTATTCTATGTGACGGTCGGAACGGGCGTGGGAGGCGGATTCGTATTGGACGACCAATTGCTGGGCGCGGGACGGCCGGCAGCCAGCGAGATTGGCCACTTGCGTCCTGGTCTGTTGGCGGATCAGGCGGATGCGACGGTCGAATCGTTGGCCAGTGGTTGGGGAATTGCCGCCGCTGCTCGGCAACGCGTGACGAATCATGCCATGCACCGATTCCCCACGTTTGATCGCGACGATTCGCGGCTTAATGCGGCTCAGTTGCAACGCAAGTTGGATGATGCGCGCGAGGCGGACGAAGAGTACGCGGCGGACCTATTGGATCGCTGCGAGTGTCATGTCGAGCGGCTGACCGCATTGCTCGTCGCACAAGCTGCGGAAGAAGGAAATCTGCTGGCACAGAGCCTACTTGACCATGCCTGTCAGGTGCTTGGGTGGGCGATTGCACAGGTGATCACGTTATTGGCACCGGAGGTGGTCGTTATCGGTGGCGGCGTTTCGTTGATGGGTGCGCGTTTGTTTTTCGCTCCCGTGCGTCGCGAAGTCGCACGCTACGTCTTTCCACCGCTGGCCGGCAGTTACACCATCGCGCCGGCTGCGCTGGGCGAGAGTGTCGTGGTCCAAGGTGCCGTACTGTTGGCCGCCGCAGAGAACGGTGGATGATGCGAATGGGCGTGTGAGCGAGGGGGAGCAATTAAGAGAGTGCCGTGCGCGAGTGATTGCTTTGCTGAGTGTGTGCGTTGGCGAACGCTGGCTGCCTCTCTTTTGTGAACGATAATTGGCTGGTATTGGGGAGTTACCGATATGTTTAATCGTCATTTTTTGGTCACGATCATTTTGTTGACCGTATCGGTCTCACTGAGTAGGCGAGTGGCGGGTGGCCAACCGTCGCATGTGCCCGACACTGATGGCCGAGTCAAAATAGCCGCAGTCCAACTGCTTGGCTACGACAAGACTGATCTGCCTCGCCCTGGTTTGGATCCGACCAAGGCGGTTGTGCAGTACATCGCGCGTGCGGCGGCTGACGGTGCGCAGTTGGTGGTTTTCCCAGAGTATGTGTTGGGGCACATCCGCGTGCCGGGGCTGGAGACCAAGACAATCGCCGCAGCCGCAGCCGCCGGCAAGATCTATGTGATCATTGGCTGTTGGGAAGATTACCCGGACCAGACGTTTGCCAACACGGCATTGCTGTTCGACCGAACAGGGGAAATTGCCGGAAAGTACCACAAGGTTCACGCGGCGGTCGATCAATGGGAGGGCAAACCACCTTGGTCGGAGCCTCCGGCAGGCAAGGACCAACAGTGGTTCCTGACCCACGATCCCGAATGGAAAATGAAACGCGGCGATCGGTTTCCGGTTTTTGATCTTGATTTCGGCAAGGTTGGCATCTTGACCTGCTATGACGGTTGGTTTCCCGAGAGCTTCCGCGTTCTGTCACTCGAAGGAGCCGAAGTATTGGTGTGGATCAACGGTCGCCAAGGGGCGGTGGAAGATTTTATTATCCGATCGGCCGTGTTTCGCAACGAAGTTGCCATGGTTGCCACGAACCAGGCCTATGGCGCGGGAACCACGATCGCACAGTGGCCCAGCCAGATTCTGGCCCGCGTGAGCAGTGCCAAAGAAGCCTATCTGACTGCCACAATCGATTTGAAGAAGATTCGACGCATTCGCCAGTTTAGCCGCAATGCGGCACAACGCCGTCCCGAACTGTATCGCGTGATCACAGAGTCGAAGGAGGAGGCAGTGGGGGCTCGATAAGATGGTGTTGACTGAGTTGCTGAGGAGGTTGCCACCATTTCGGTTTTCTGTCTGTTACGGCCTTGCAGGCCGAACAAGCAACTCACCACCAAACCGCCGCGCTGCCGAGGCCGCACTAAGCCGAGCGTGGCTTCGCTTCACGGGCGATGTGTGGCACTGGCTGAGTGAGCGCGTAAGACACACCATCACCAACCCATACCACTCGCGAACGGAGCCAGTGCCACACGTTGCAAGCGTGTCACCCTGGGGTTGCATAGCAGCGGCCCTTCGGGCTGCAGGCGTCAGGCCGCACCGGCACCACGCACTGCTCTGCCGTGAGGCAAGGTTGTTCAACGCCTTAAGTTACAAACCCAAAACGTCGACCATCGTGTAGATGCCAGGCTGTTGTTGGACGATGAACTTGGCGGCGGCCAACGCGCCAATGGCATAGCAATCGCGGTTTGAAGCGCGGACCGACAGCTCGATCGATTCGCCGAGCATGCCGAACACGATCGTGTGCTCCCCAGGATTGTCTCCGATCCGCAATGCATGATAACCAATCTCGCCGTGCGGCCGTTGGCCCACCTGGCCCTGTCGGCCGTGAGTCACTTCCGTCTGGCCCATGGCATTGGCGATCAATTCGCCGAAGCGGAGTGCTGTGCCGCTGGGGGCGTCTTTCTTGAATCGGTGGTGTCGCTCGATGATTTCGACATCCGCCCCGCCAGGGCAAGTCTTGAGTGCCTCGGCGGCAAGCGTCGCCAGCTTCATCGTCAGATTCACTGCCAGACTCATGCTGGGTGCCCAGACGACCGGTAGTTGCTGGGCAAGGTCGGCGACGAGATCCTTATCGGCGTCGGTCAAACCGGTCGTGGCCAGCACGAGAGGCAGCTGTCGATCGCGACACAATGTGACGACGTTGGACATGGCGTCGGGCGTTGAGAAGTCGATGACGCAGTCGGCTGAGACTTCGAGTGTGGAGCCGAGTGGCACACCGATCGAACGGAGCCCCGCCAGTCTGCCGGTGTCACGCCCCAGGTCGGAGTGCGTGGCTGACTCGAGCCCCGCCACGACCTCCAGTTCCGGATCCTCGGTCGCCAACGCCACCAGCCTCTGTCCCATCCGCCCGGCGGCACCATGAATCGCCAATCGAATCGTGTTCATGCGCGGAAACTCCGTATTCCTTTGCCTATGTGTGCTGTTTCAGTCGAGTGCCATTCGATTCAGTTTCATTGAACCGTAACATCATAGCAGCCGAAGCGAGGTCGTTGCAGTCGCCCAACGCGTTTGAGGAAGACAAAAACGGGGCGCCCGGATGCGACTCTCCATCGCTTGGGTTGGTTTCGGACGCGTTTGGCCGGTATGGTAAGCGGGGAGCAGTGACGCGACGAGCGTGGTGCCAACGCCGATGGCGTCAGCTGTGGAGTTGGATTGCCTTGACGATTTCGCTCAGGTCGTTGGGAACGGTCACGGCGCGATTGGCTAAGGTGGCGCTCTGTATGCCGCGACTGCCCAGTACCTTGTCGAATTGGGCCTGATCGCTGGAGTGGTAGGCCACGGTGGCAGTGGGATCTTTCAGCAGATGACCCGTTAGGATGCAGACGACGCGCTGGTCGGCACCAATGAGGCCTTCGGTGCGTAGCAATTTAACTCCAGCAACACTTGCGGCGCTGGCCGGTTCACAACCGAATCCACCGGCACCGACTTGCGCTTTGGCGTCCAGTATCTCCTGGTCGGTTACGTGCCGCACGACGCCGTCGCACACTTCAAGCGCGCGCAGGCATTTGCGGAAATTGACCGGTCGATTGATCTCGATCGCACTGGCAACGGTCGAGGCTTTTTGGTGTTGTGCGTCTAGTTCTTGAGCGTACTGGTCGGCCACTTTCATATCCGCCTGGCCTTGGTGCCAACGCATGCCTTGCTGTTCGTACAGCTGATAGAGCGTATCGGCTCCGGCGGCGTTGATCACCGCCAAACGGGGCACTCGGTCGATCAGGCCAAGTTGTTTGAGTTCGGCGAACGCTTTGCCAAAGGCACTTGAGTTTCCCAGGTTGCCACCGGGGACGACTATCCAGTCGGGCACCTGCCAGGCGAGCGACTCAAGCACACGCAGCATAATTGTCTTCTGGCCTTCGAGTCTGAAGGGGTTGATGCTGTTGACCAGATAAATCCCCAGTTCGCTGCAGACCTCTTTGACGCGGGCCATGGCATCGTCGAAGTCTCCTGCGATTTGGACCGTGAGCGCACCGTAGTCGAGTGCTTGTGATAGCTTGCCGTAGGAAATCTTTCCCGAGCCGATGAAAATCACTGCTTTCATCAATCGAGTCACAGCGCAATACATGGCCAGTGACGCGCTGGTGTTGCCGGTCGATGCACAGGCAGCTCGTTCTGCACCGGTCATGTGGGCATGGGTGAACGCTGCGGTCATACCGTTGTCCTTGAAGCTGCCGGAAGGATTCATGCCCTCGTACTGCAGAAACAAGCGACCCGGATCGAGCCCGGTGAATGCTGCCACGGGGTCGGCGCGCTGGAACAGCGTTTGTCCTTCGCCGACGGTCACAATCTGGTCCGTTTCACAAAACGGCAGCAGCTGGTGGAAACGCCAAACGCCGCTATGGCAATGTGGTTGGCGACGCTGTGCCCACGTGGCTTCAAACTCGCTGAGCGAACGGGGCACGGCGGCGCGATCCCAGTCGTAAGCCACATCCAACAAGTCGCCACATTTGGGACATGCGACCAGGACTTCTTGAATCGAATAGGTAGCGCCGCATTGAGGTGCGATGCACTGTTGGAATGCGATAGGAGTGTCCGTCACAGACTCATGCCCTCAAAAAATTCTGTTACGAGAAAAACCTACGGACAGCAAACGAGGCGTAATTTGGACCTGTCTGGGGCCCGAGCGGGACGCTCGGGGCACGTCGTTATTTGGGAGTTCGCGTTGGGGGGGCTTCGTTTGAGTCTCTCTTTTACGTTTGCGGTAGCTGCAAGAATGTCGGGTCGTTCAGGAGCTGGCCAGTGGGGGATCGATCCAGTCCGGAAGTAGCGTCCACGAGCAATCGCGGGGGTGGGGATTCTGCACCGGTCGATGCTCAAACCCCTGCGGCAGGTGGTGTTTGTTCGTCCAAAGGGATGGGACACGCATTTGCCCCCCATTTGGCATGCTGGTGTTTTTTGGCAATTGTCCCGAGCTGGGGGCGTCAGTCTAGGGCAGGTCATAGGGCGGTACAAGGTGAATCGTGGGCAATGGTTGCGACGATTTGACGAGGACGGTCCAGCCTTGTTCAAGTGTAGGCCGCCCGCAACGGCCGGGTCGGCTCTTTGACAGTCGTTTGACGGCTGTCTAGAATAAACAGGTTCTGGAGGTGATGAGTTGGGAAGCATCCGCGACCTTGTTGAGGATGTTAGGGAAGTCGATCCCCCGCTAAGGGCTTGGCAAGATTGAGCTGCCGAGATTGGGTTTGTGTTTGCGGCTGGCAATTGCGTGGTTCGCCGAGTTGCAGCACAGGAAAGGCAGCACAGAAGTTTTGCTCGGACTGCGGACTGCGACAGCGGGCTGCGACAGCGGGCTGGGACAGCGGGCTGGGTGAAGTGTCACTGGCCGGGGTCACTGGCCGGGGTCACTGGCCGGGGTCACTGGCCGGGGTCACTGGCCGGCGGGGGGATCAAAGACGAAAGTGGGCAGAAGGATCGAAGAGAAACTGAGGCGGCCAGGGACTTGGATTGGCCAGGATCACAACTCGGGTGTCATTGTGGTGACGTGTCATTGTGGTGACGTGTCATTGTGGGTGACTATGAGAACTTCAGGAAACACGGCCACGCGTCGTGATGGGGTCAACAGAGATGAGAAAAAAACCAAATATGCAGCCGTTTAAGGAAAAGCTTCTTGAGCTACGCGCTCGATTGCGCGGTGACGTGAGCGCGATGGCAGATGCGGCGCTGAAGCGGACGCGGTCCGAGGCGAGTGGTGATTTATCGAGCATGCCGATCCACATGGCGGACCTTGGCACCGATAATTTCGAGCAGGAATTCACGTTAGGATTGATGGAGAACGACGAAGGCACGCTCGAGCTGATCGAGGCTGCTCTTGAAAGGATTGAAGAAGAGACGTATGGTTCGTGCACAGAATGTAGCGGCCGAATCCCTAAGACGCGTCTCAATGCAATCCCCTACACCCCCCACTGCATCAAATGTGCTACCGAACTCCAGCGTTGACGACGCTGGCGGAAGCGTTCGTGTCGGCATTGCTGCGCTCGTCTTCGTCACGATCGCAGTTGGCGGTTGCGCGGCGGACCTGCTGACCAAGAGCTGGATTTTCGGCCGTTTGGGATATCAGCAGGTTCAACAGGGCGTGCCAGCCCCCCCCGTTTGGCTGGTCGATGACATTTTTGGTTTTGAGACCAGCCTGAACGAAGGCGCTGTGTTCGGGGTGGGGCAGGGCCAAGTTGTGGCATTTGCCGCTCTCTCGGTGGTTGCGGCTGTGGGGATCATTTTGTGGCTGGTCTTTGCCCGGCAGGCGCGCGACCTGCATTTGACCACGGCACTCAGCTTCGTCATGGCGGGAATCTTGGGGAACCTGTACGACCGCCTCGGGCTGCACGGCTTGACTTGGGTCAACGTGTATGACCGGACTGGCAAGTTGGTACACGAAGTGGGTGAGCCGGTCTATGCGGTTCGCGATTGGTTGCACTTCAAAATCGATGCGATCAACTTTGATTGGCCGATCTTCAATTTGGCCGATTCCTTCCTGGTTTGTGGTGCTATCTTGTTGGTGTGGCACGCAATACGCCATCGCGACTAATTGACATTCGGCATGACTTTGATAGATTAATGCCCGATATCGATGGTGTAATTCAGACGTTTTGAGAGGTTGGGGCAGGTCGCATCAAGCCGTTGCGAGGCACGCGGTCAGGGCCCATCATTGGCGGGTCCGTACACGTGGTTTGTGGACGGTTTTGTGGTAGGCTGCTGTGCATGCGAGTCCCCCCCGGAAGCCAGTTCCCGGAAGCCAGTGCCCCAGGAGGCTGTTGGGGAGCGTGGTTGGTGCCATGCTCGTGAGGCTGAGGTATTGGCATGTGTGTTGCGGTTACCTGTTGCTATGTAGTTTTGAAGCGGCTGGCATGCGAAAGTGATTTCGATTGCTTATAATTTGGTGCTACCGAGATGAGGCAGATTCGGTAACAGGCATGACTTGGTGCAGGCGTCACGGTTGCCAGCCATGTTAGAGCCATCAGTGCAGGCATCTTCGATCGGACGTATTCTCAACCAGACGACATCCTCAATTGGGTTTCTCAATTGGGCGGTGGGAATTTCGATCGCAATAAAGGCGGGTTACGACGATGAAGCTATCACGGACAGTCGCTTATGCGGTACGCGCCACACTTCAGTTGGCGAAGAGCGATTCCTCGACGCCCGTACCATGTAGCCAACTGGCGGCGGACGGAAAGATGCCAGAGCGTTTCTTGCTTCAGATCCTCCGCAATCTGGTGACGCACGGAATCCTTCGTTCGACGCGTGGCGTGGATGGTGGTTATTCACTTGTCCGGTCACCTGACCAAGTCTCTTTGTTGGAAGTGATTGAGGCGATCGAAGGGCCGCTCAATACGGGCGAACCGGTCACTGCAGGTATGTCTGCCGACTCACAGAACCGTTTGCAGGACGCGTTGCAGCAGGTCACCGATAATTCGCGCCGCCAGCTTGAAGCCATCAAGCTTTCGCAACTACTTGAGCCGCCGACGTTGCCGGACAAGAAAGAGGCAATCGATCCCAGCTAATGGGGCTGTGTGTAGTAGGACCATGTGTAGTAGGGCTGACGTGGGCCGGAGTTCTTGCCAGGCCTCGTGTCGGCCAACCTTTCTCGACGCCTGTTTTCTTGCTCCAGAGACTGATCCGCAGACGCTACTTCCCAGGCACTGGCATGGCCAGTGATACGCCATGGCTGACGATAACCGAGCGATCGAAGCCCGCCTGACTCTTGCTCGTCAAGCTGCGCGCGACGCTGGCGAATTGACCTTGAAGTATTTTCGCAGCGATCGGTTTACGATCGAACGCAAGGCGGATGATTCGCCGGTGACAATCGCCGACCGTGAAGCGGAGCAGTTGTTGCGCGCGCAAATCGAGGCTGCATTTCCTGACGACGCGATTGTTGGTGAGGAGTTCGGTCAGCGTGCTGGCAGTTCGGGGTATCGTTGGATTCTGGACCCGATTGATGGCACGACTTCGTTTGTCAGTGGTGTGCCGCTCTACGGCACGCTCATTGGTGTGGAATACAATCAACGAAGTGTTGCCGGCGTGATTCGTCTGCCTGCCATGGATGAATGTGTGTTTGCGGCCGAGGGGGGCGGTGCGTGGTACGAGGTGGGCAACAACGAGCCCAAAGCGGCACGAGTCTCCTCGCGTGAGAGTTTGGCGGATGGGCTGTTTGTTACCTCGCAAGTCGATCTGTTTGAACGCCGCGACGCCTGGCAGGCATTTCATGAGCTGCAGCGCCATGCCTATATTACTCGGACTTGGGGCGATTGTTACGGCTATTTGCTGGTGGTGACTGGGCGCGCTGAAGCGATGGTTGACCCGGTAATGAGTGTCTGGGACGCTGCGGCACTGCAGCCCATATTGGAGGAAGCTGGCGGTACGTTTACCGATTGGCAAGGTAATCGGACCATTTATCACGGTGAAGGGATCGGCACCAATCGCCGGGTTTTGGACGAGGTGTTGGCGATAACTCGTCCATATGCGAAGTCCGTCTGATGGGCGAGCGACATTTGCCCTTGAATGAGATTTGGTGTGCGTTGCCCGAAAGAGGGGGTGGGTGGTGGCGTTGCGGCTTGGCAACGCGTCGCTATACTGTACGGTTTCCAAAATCATTGAGGCTCCAGTCACTGAGGGGAACCCCATGGCACGGGTTTGCGAAATTTGCGGCAAAGGTACTCAGGTGGGCAACCGCGTCGAGACGCGTGGTAAGGCCAAGTACTTGGGTGGGGTAGGTACGAAAATCACCGGCATTACGCGTCGGCAGTTCAAACCGAACTTGCAGCGTGTGAAAATCACGACGCCCAACGGCACCAACAAGACGGCGCGTGTTTGCACGCAGTGTCTGCGCAGCGGTGCGGTCCAGCGCGTGGTGCGTCAGCGGCCGTTCAATCTTCCTAGCGTGGATCAGGCCAAGGCGAAGGCGAAGAAGTGAGTCTCACTCGCGCAGACGTCCAAAAAGTCTCTCTGTTGGCTCGGTTGCAACTGAGTTCGCAGGAATTGGAGGCAATGACGCTCCAGCTAGGACAAGTGGTTCAGTACATCGAATTGCTTGACGAGTTGGACACGAGTGATGTTCAACCGATGGCGCATGCATTGAACTTGTCGAACGTCTTTGCCGACGACGAAATGGTCCCGAGCCTCAAACGGGATCAAGCGCTTGCCAATGCGCCGAAGCGGGACGCCGAGTGTTATCGTGTTCCAGCTGTCCTGGGTGATGACTGAGCGGAGTGGAACGCGGACTGAGCTGCACAGGTGTTTGAACTGGATTGGCAGAGGCCGAAACGGTTACCGGTCTCGATGGTGAGTGAAGCGAATCATCTGGTTATACGCTTCGACGCTCGGTCGGCGTTTGTTCTGTAGCGATTGTTCTGTAGCATTGGGCTCGGTAGCCATTGGGGGCTCGGTAGCCATTGGGGGCTCGGTAGCCATCGGCCGTCTGTGGCCACGGCGATCGGAATCAGTTCGCATCCCATTGCGACCTACCGAGCGTGCCGTTGCGCTCGAGTTGGCACAAACTCGGCAGTTCAATGGGTGTCTCCGTGTCGTTGAGCTGGGCGCGTCGGCACCGCGATCTTTTTCAACATCCCATGCTAAACTTTTTCAACCCAACACAACGTTGTGGCGAGCGAGTGGAACGTCATGTCTCTGATCGATCGGACCGCGGCTGAACTATCACAGGGGCTCGCTGAGGGTGAATTCACATCGCGCGAGCTGACCCAGCAGTGTCTCGAGCAAATTGAACGGTACGATTCGTCCATTGGCGCATTTCTTTTGGTGGACCATGAAGGGGCTTTGCGGGCTGCCGCTGCCGCAGACGAACGTCATTTGACCAACTCGGCACGCGGTCCTTTGGACGGTATCCCGGTTGCGTTGAAGGACGTGTTGTGCACGGCGGGGCAGCCAACGACGTGCAGTTCCCGCATGCTGAGCGGCTTTATTCCGCCCTATGACGCGACGCTGGTCGGCAAACTGCGCAGCGCCGGCGCCGTGCTGCTTGGCAAGACGAACATGGACGAGTTCGCGATGGGAGGATCGACCGAAAACGGTGCGTTGGGAGACACCAGCAATCCGTGGGACCAGCACTGCGTCCCTGGCGGATCCAGTGGCGGTTCGGCGGCCGCCGTGGCGGCGCGGATGGCGCCGTTGGCGGTCGGTACGGATACGGGTGGTTCGATTCGTCAGCCGGCGGCGTTTTGCGGCGTCGTGGGGTTGAAGCCTTCCTACGGTCGCGTCAGCCGCTACGGCCTGATCGCATTCGCCAGCAGCCTGGATCAGGCAGGTCCAATGAGCCGATCGGCCGAAGACGCGGCCCTATTGCTCGAGGTAATCGCCGGTGCTGACCACCGCGACTCAACTTGTGCGAGCGAGGCGGTGCCGCGATACAGCGAGGCGTTACGTGGGCCATTCGGTCGTCCGCGTGTCGGCGTGGTGCGTGACCAATTCCGCGAAGGTCTTGATCCGGAAATTGCCACTGCCACCGACGAGGCGATCGATGTCTTTCGCTCGCTTGGCGCCACGATCCATGACATTGAGTTGCCGCACAGCAAGTATGGTATTGCCACTTATTACATCATCGCTCCCTGCGAGGCATCCAGCAATCTGGCGCGCTACGATGGTGTGCACTACGGACACCGAACGGACGAGAAGGTTATGCTAGCCGAGTTGCGGCGGGAGCGGGACACGGCGGCGGACCCGAACTCGGTTGACACGGCTCTCGTGCGGATGTACCGCAAGACGCGCGCCGAGGGGTTTGGTGCGGAAGTCAAGCGACGCATCATGCTCGGCACCTATGCCCTCAGCGCCGGTTACTATGACGCTTACTACTTGAAGGCTTTGAAGGTGCGCCGCCTGATTCGAGACGATTTCGATGCCGCGTTCGGGCAGGTCGACTTCTTGATTGGGCCGACGACACCCTCAGCCGCATTTCCACGTGGCGAGAAGCTCAATGATCCGCTTGGCATGTATCTCGAAGATTTCTACACGGTAACGGCCAACCTGGCAGGGATCACCGGCATGTCGCTGCCATGTGGGTTCACACGCGAGGGATTGCCTATTGGTGTCCAGTTACTGGCGCCGGCGTTCCAAGAGACTCGCCTCCTGCTGGCCGCCCATCACTATCAACAGCAAACCGATTGGCACACGAAGAAACCGGAGCTGCCATGAGCGCAGATGCATACACAACGGTCATCGGGCTGGAAGTCCATGTGCAATTAAAGACACAATCAAAGCTTTTTTGTCGGTGCAGCACGCAGTTTGGCGCTTCTCCCAACACGCAGACTTGCCCGGTCTGTATCGGCATGCCGGGCAGTTTGCCAGTGATGAACCGCGAGGCGTTTCGATTGGCGTTGATAACGGCACTGGCTTTGAATTGCGAGATTCCCGCATTTACGAAATGGGACCGCAAGAATTACTATTACCCCGATCTGCCGAAGGGATACCAGATCAGTCAGTTTGACCTGCCGATGTCCCAGGATGGATATCTCGATATCAGCGATCCGAAAGACGCATTTTCCGATCGCCGAATTCGCATTATCCGTGCCCACCTGGAAGACGATGCGGGCAAGAGCATGCATGACGAAGCGGCGGGGAAGGCGGACAGCCGCATCGACTTGAACCGCACCGGAACGCCGCTCTTGGAAATCGTCTCCCACCCCGATTTGCGCTCTCCCGAAGAGGCACACGCCTATTTGACCGAGCTGAAACTGTTGCTCACCTACCTGGAGGTTTCGGACTGCAACATGCAGGAGGGGAGTTTGCGAGTCGACGCCAACGTCAACCTGCACATCGATACGCCGCAGGACAAGATCGCCACACCGATTGTGGAGATCAAGAACATGAACAGTTTTCGCGCGGTCGAACGGGCACTTGGGTACGAATCGCAGCGACAATACGAGGTGTGGCGCGAGACGGGTCAAAAGATTGGCGACGTTCCCAAGCAGACACGTGGTTGGGACGATCAAGCTCAGGTCACACGCGCTCAGCGCCATAAGGAAGAATCGAGCGACTA
The DNA here is from genome assembly GCA_024277285.1 of Planctomycetota bacterium. The sequence goes on along the minus strand of JAJRVM010000139.1, from coordinate 41,690 downwards.
CCGCTATTTTCCTGATCCTGACTTGTTGCCGGTGCGCGTAACGACCGAGCAAGTTGCAGCGGCACAGGAAGAATTGGGCGAACTTCCCGCCGCGCTGCGCACGCGCTTGCTTGACCAATACAAGCTTGATCCCTACGACGCCGACGTGCTGGTCAATCAAGGTCGTGCGCTGGTCGACTACTTTGAAACCGTGGCGCAGCAGAGTGCGGCTCCCAAACGCAGCAGCAATTGGGTTCAGCAAGACGTGTTGCGTACGTTGAAGGAACGCCAGATTTCGTTAGATGCGTTTGCCGTTTCCGCCACTTCACTGGCCGAATTATTGAAGATGGTCGAGCAGGGCGAGCTCGATACGGCGCGCGCAAAAGATGTTTTTCAGCACATGATTGCCTCCCCCTGCGCCGTCGCGGAAGCGCTGCGCGAATTGGGGATCGAGCAGGTCGATTCCGATCAACTCGTGTCGCTTTGTCGCGAGCTGCTTGCGCAGAATCCGAAGATCGTGGAAGATGTCAAGAACGGAAAACAACAGGCTGTCGGCGCCTTGATTGGCCAAGCTCGCAAGCACAATCCGAATGCGAACCCAGGACGAGTTCGTGAGATTTGCCTCGAGCTGATCGCACAGTCGTAAAGACCGCGAATACGATCGAGCCGCTTTGTCGTAGTTCCGTATTGGCCTGGCCGATCACCGCCACAGGAAGATGTCGCCCTATTCAGGTCCGCCAGACGATGTCCAATCCTATCATTACGTTAACGACAGATTTCGGCGAAGGCAGCTTCTATGTGGCACAAATGAAGGGAGTCGCGTTGTCGATCCATCGCGCCGCGACGCTGATCGACATCACGCATTCCATTCGGCCTCAGAGTATACGGCACGGCGCCGTCGTGTTGGCGGATGTTGCTGAACACTTTCCGTCCGGGACGATTCATGTAGGTGTCGTGGATCCGGGAGTCGGGACCAATCGTAAGATCGTCTACGCGGAAATCGGCGATCAGCGGTTCGTAGCGCCCGACAATGGCCTGCTGAGTCTGTTAGCGCGTCAGCAACCGGTCGGTGTTGTGATTGGTCTTGATGTGCCCGAATATTGGCAGCGCGAGGTTTCTGCCACTTTTCACGGTCGTGACATCATGGTCTCGGTCGCTGCACACTTGGCGCGCGGAGTCGATCCGGAGCGGCTGGGGAGACGTTGCCGTGCGATGGTGCAACTGGATTGGGCCGAGGCCCGCGTTGAGGCAAATGCGCTGTGTGGCATCGTGGTATTGGTCGACGGTTTTGGCAATTTGATCACCAATATCAGGCAGGAAATGTTACCCGATGGCACGAGTTGGTCGGACGCGCGCGTGACGTGCGGCAAACGCGAATGTGGTGCGCCGGTCGAGACGTACGGCAAGGCGAAATCGGGCACCGTAATCGCGTTGTTCGGTTCGAGTGGACGTTTGGAGATCGCGCTGACGAATGGCAACGCTGCGCAAGTGCTTGACGGAGTTGTTGGGACCGTGGTTGAGGTGCGATGGTAGAGTAACGGCAACCGTTCACACGTTCACGCAAGAGACGTTGTGGGCAGCGTCTCCTGGAGAGGAGCTGCCAATAGACGCGGATACAGGTGATTCGCGAAAAGCTGTCCCTAGATGGCTCGTCCTGGCCGGATCGCGACTGGCCCAACGAGTGTGTTAACGATTGAGAATTAAGGGACCATTGAGACGATGTTTGACGATCTACGTTTTTTGCTTTTCCAGGTTCGCAACCAGGACGACCCCATGCGAGGTCAGGAGATTGATTGTTTTGCGCGCGCGCTCCAGTGTGACCACAAACAAATTCAAGTCTTCAGCATACTGCAGGGTGTGCCGACTCACGAGGAGCTCGATCAAGTCGATATGGTGTTGTTGGGTGGTAGTGGCGACTACTCGGTGGCGGAAGGTGGCAGCTGGCTGTCGGCGGCGTTAGCCACGATGCGCGAGCTGTATGACTGGTCCAAGCCGACATTCGCATCTTGCTGGGGGTTCCAGGCGATGGCTTTGGCGTTGGGGGGTGAAGTGGTCACCGACATGAGCCGTGCCGAGTTGGAGACGGCGACACTGCACCTGAGCGCCGCTGGGCAACAGGACCCGGTTTTCGGTGCGATGCCACAGCCGTTCCGGGCATTGATCGGGCATCAGGATATCGTCGATCGTTTGCCGGTCGGCGCCGAGTTGCTGGCGTCGACTGATCGCGTGCCGAACCAGGCGTTTCGTATTCCGGGCAAACCGATCTACTGCACGCAATTTCATCCGGAGTTGACGCGCGACACCTATCTGGAACGCGTGCGCGCCTATCCGGAATACGTCGAAAAAATCGCCGGTGTGCCTTACGACGCGTTCGCCGCTCGTTGCACCGAGGCTCCCGAGGCGGGAACGCTTATCCGCCGTTGCGTGCAGTTGTTCTTTGGTTGAGTGCGGGTGTAGTGGCTTGGCGTGTGAGCTCGGTCATGTGAAGAGAACCGTTCATCGTCTTTGGGCGTGGGCCCGTCTTGCCACGCGTTGTCACGGCTGCCGCTGTCGACACGTCATTGGGCTGCGGAACGCGAACCCTCGGGGGACCCGCTGATCGGCATGCCTTCGGCTAATGGACGACTGGCGGTAAGAAAGCCACGTTGGAACAGATCTTCTTTGAGGAGACGGAAGTTAGTGAAGCTATCGGGATAGACCCACATCGTCACCGTGACTTCGTGTGGGTTATATGAACTGAGTATCGAGTGGAATTCCGAACTCGGCTGAAGTGCTTCGTTGACGGGTTCGCCCAGGTTGTCGCTCACCGGAACGAAGACGAAGTGGTCGAGCACGACGCGTTCCTGAGTTGGAATGCCGGGCCGCGCGTTGGGAGTGAAGGATTCTTTCTTCAAAGTGTATTTGAGCCGGAAGCCGCGGACGGGGCCAACCGTCTCGGTGATCGACGGTGCCTGACGCAATTTCCAGACTTTTTGTTTGGCTTCCGTCTTGAACAGATTGAGTAATTCATCCAGCGGTACGAAAACGATACGACCGCCTTTCAAGCGAAAATGGACTTCTTGCCCGAAAACCGTCTTGGCCAGTGGGGTTGGGCGGTGTTTCAGCTCGCGCACCGGAGCCGCACTCTGTTCAACCGACTTGCGCATTGCCAGCAGTTCGGCTTGACGGCGACGTGCGGCGGCGATCCGCGTTTGCAGATCGTGTGCGACACGCTGCTCCAGAGACAGTTCGCCGCGACGTTGCTGCAAGGCGTTTTCGACCATTGCCTTGGCGGCCAGCAGGCGATCTCGCTCGGCCTTTCGGTAGGCGAGTTCGACGGTTTGTTTCGTGTTTTTTTCGGCGAGTCGTTGCAGATCGTACCGCGCGGCAATCGCGGCGTTCTTCGCAATCTCGACGTCTTCTTGCTTCACGCCCGGAACCGGTTTGTCCGTTTGCAGCATGGCGTCTTTTGCCTGTGCACCGACGATCATCACCAGGATGATCAGAATACCGACCAGATTGGCAACGATATCGAGAAACGAATCCTGGCCTGGCTCTTCCGTGGTCGGTCGCGTGCGCCGTCTCATTGGTTGCTCCTCTGTACCTCAAGGCCGCTGCCATCGAGCAGAATGCGGAGTTCCTGGAACCGTTGTTCGGCTCCTTCCACAACATGCACGTGCAGGACCGGTTTCCAATAGCCTCCGGCGACCGCGATCCCCCACGTTTCGATTCGATCCCAGATCTTGGAGACAAACGCATCCATCTCGTCCGTCATCGGTCCGTCGATCAGCACCACTTCCGGACTGCGCGTTTCGTCTCGGTCGGGCAGCAGGATCAACCGGTCCGCCAAGAGAGCGACACGCAGGGGACGAATGATGCCGGTTGCGCTGGCATTGGCACCGGGCAAACCCCAGTTGCGTCCACGTTGTTTGGCCAGTGGCGAGCATCCGGTCCCCATCGCAGCGCCTTGCTTGCCGGCGGCGTTCCCTTTTTCGATAGCACCGCCGACCGTTTGTTCGGCGGCAGTCGGTGCATCACCTTGCACGCTTCCGGACGCTTGTCCATCGACATAGCGGCTGTCACCCCCTTGGCCGAATCCGCCCGTGCGTCGTCCTTGCTGCTGGCGGTACGCTCCGGAACGGTTCGGCCCGGATCCATTTGTGCCGTCGCGGGGGACGAAGCCGCCGTGGTTGGGCGACGCGACAAATCCGCTCTCGCCGCGGCCGCCAAACTTGCTTGGCATTGCCGCGGCCAGGATCCTCTGCCGCGACCTGGCTTCGGCGATCGTCTTGTCGAGCAGCTGACGCAGTGTGGGGTCGGCAACGGGGAATTTCAGTTCCATTGACGCGTCTACCAGTTCATAGCCAAATTCGCTGTCCCAGGCGCGCATCGCGGCACGCGCGGCCACATAGCTTTCGACGCCATCGGGCCGCACGACCAACAGGGCGTAGGGCTCACTTCGCGTGTCGGTGGTTGCCAGTCGAGCGTAGTATTCGCGAATCGCGCGCAGCGCCGCATCAAGTGGATTGCCCGGTCCGAGCGGGCCGTTGAAGTCGGCAGCGGGAAAGAGTACTCCTTCGGGCTGAATCAACACACCGTCGCGCGTGCATTCAAGATAGATGGGGCGACGATGCGTACCGTTGGGTCCGTCGTAGGGGACGATCGAGTACTTGGGCGGTTGCTCGGCTGCCCGTCGGCGCGCCTGGTCCAAGTCCTGTTCTGCCGCACGAATCGCATCTTGCAACTGTCGTAAGTCCGCTTCTGCTCCCTCGAGGTCTGCTTGCTTGCCGTTGCGGCGCCGTTCCAGGTCGAGGGCGGTCTCTCGCAACGATTCCCACTGCTGCTGCAGTTCGCGGATGTGCTCTTCCAAGTGACTCAGTTCGAGCCGTTTACTGGTGGCTTGCTGCTGAATCTGGACGCGCTGTCGGTCTAGCAGTTCGCGCCGCCACTGATAGTCTTCTTGCTTCGTCTGCAACGCATCGGGTTGCGCCAGCGGTTCGATCTGCCGGGCGTTTTCCGACGCGTCGACGCGCGCCAGTTGGACGACCAGCACCAGCAAGACGATCAGTGACCCCATGGTGCAAATCAGCACCGCGAGAAAGGGGAACAGCGATACGCCAACGGCGGGTTTTTGTGCTCGAGACCGCCTCATGCCGCTCGACCTTGCGATGGTTTCTGTTCCAATTCGACCTGCTGCGTTTCGGCTGCGGATGCACCGAGCTGCGTGTTAAGCAGATGGATCGCTGCGGATAGGCTCATCACCGTATCCTCGAAGTTCTTGGCGCCGGCCAACGATTTGAGGTTCTGGTTTAACGAGGCTTCCAACTTGATGACCTCGCCCGTGGCCTCGACAGCGCGCGCCATCACCTCACCTTGCTTGACCAATTCTTGCTGGTGTGCCTGCAGCGTGCGGGCGTTGTGGGACAATGCCGTCTGCCACTGCTCCCATCGCTTTCCAGCCTGATCGGCCGCTGCTTGTTGCGTGTCGGCGATGCGTTGTGCGAAGTGAGTCAGCGATTGGTCCATGGCATCGGTGAGCATCGAGCTGATCTGCTCGGCCGATCTGCGTGACGTAGTCTCCCAGTGATGTTCGGCGGCCGCAATCGTCTGTTGCCAGACGTCGGCTTGCCGGTGCACTAGCGTCTCGGTTGCTTGGATCACCTCGTGGGCCATTCGCTGGACCGACAGCACATGCGGGTCTTTCGAGCTGCCAACAGACTCGAAGCAACCGCCGAGTTCTTCATTGGTCCGCATGTCGACCGTCGCCAATAGCTGGGTTTCAAGACGGTCTACGAAGAATTGGAAGAACATCAAAATGATCGCCAGTGACAACGCCAAAGCGGTCGTGTCGAACGCCACGTAGAGTCCGGCGAGCAGGCCATCCATGGCGGTCTGAATGGCGGTGGCCAGCATCTTCGGGTCCAAGTCGCCCAACGCCTGAGTGATACCGATTACGGTGCCAAGAAAGCCAAGCATCGGTGTCGCCCAGATGATGATCCGCACTAGCGCATAGCTGTCATGTTGGCGCGCGGCGTCCATATCGGCGAGGAATTTGAGTTCGTCGTCCAACGCGTCGGCGGAGGTGCGGCGCTCGACAAACTCCAACGCGTCACGCAGACGTTGGCCCAAGTACGAGCGTCGAGCCGCAGCGGGCAGCTCCTCTAACTGGTCTAGCATCATGCTGCTTTGCTCGAGCGGCACACTGGCGTCACGGTCCAGGTCGAAACCGATCGACGGCAATGCCATGAACTGGCCAGCCAGATTGATGAGCTTGAATGTCAGTGCCACGAGACCCACAAAGAACATGCCGGTCGCGGCATAGGAGACCGGGTGTGAGGCGAAGTAGCGGCGTATGAACTCGGATTCAAAAGGTCCCTGGAAAACAGCCGTATAGAAGATCGTACAGGCGGAAATTCCCAGGATGAGCGGCCAACCGAGACTGCCCAACATAGCTACCATCGAATTGCGTTCGCGATCACGAGTCACAGGAGTGTCCTTTCAAGACGCACAATCTATGGTTGTCAGTACGCGCATGCCGCGCACTTCCCGTAAAATCGGAATAATCGTTACAGATTAATGAGCCATAATCGACAAAACTTGCCAGCGATCCGAGGCCTGACGACCCCGGCAAAGGCTGTTGTGGCCCTCCGGGCCAAAGGTTGTTCGGCGCAGTTGGGCGCGATTGGGGCTCAGGCGAAGCGTCAGAAGGGTGTCGCAATTGCGGGAGGGCACGGACCGAGTTCGGCCCGGCAGGGCCGGTACAGCCTCTGCCGGTGCCGTGAGGCACCGGTGTGGTTCAAACCAGAACCGGCAAGCCCCGGGCAGGGGCGACACAGGAAGCGCGAGCACGGGTGCCTTTATCGCCCCTGCTCGGGGCTTTGCGGGTTTGGGAGGCGGCGGTCCGGGGCCTGACGACCTAGGCTATTATAGCGCCGGCCCTTCAGGCTGAAGCCACTGAAAGAAAAGCAGCGCAACAAACGCAGCAACAGCGACTTAGGAAATTGGCCACCCCAGGGATTCTCCCCCGTTCAGCCATTTCCAATCCTCAAAGGCGGCAAAAACGTTATATTTTACCAAAAGTCCGAAGCCGCTTTGCGCCGATAATCTTGTCCGTTGTCGGGATCATGAAACAAGACGCTTCCGTCCAGCCCGATAATCCCAGGGGGGGAATCGATAGTCCGGCGAGCGGCCCAAGATTGGGCCCCCCGGGCTATTTTTTTTGGCGCACCCGATCACGGCGTTGTCATATGATGCGTTCAGCTGGCGGTGCAGGTTCTCGTTCGTTAGGCTGTGAACGGGTATTTCGTGACGCACCACGAGTGGCACGCGGGCGGAAACGTCTGATGGGAACCGTGTGATTGGGGTGGGGGCGTGTGCTGTTCTCGTTTTTCAGACGGGTCGATCCCAGGGGCTTTTCCACCAGGATGGCCGTGATGGAATGCAGGGCGACCGTATCGTGACGCTTTCTGGCGAACATGCCGCTTGCCTCGCCACTTGGACTGGTGGATTCAACACTCCCTCTCCCGTAAGGTTAGGTATGCACGGGGCTGCAGGCGATGCACTGCGCGCGATTCGCCGAGCGTTTCACGGATGTAAGCGGAGTGTTATCGGACTCATTGCCTACTGGGCTCAAGTAGCCTACTGGGCTCAAGCAAAAAGGAGAGGCTGATGGCCTCTGGCATACCACCGTTTCCAATCGATTCCTGGCTGGCCGACATGACGGTGGCCATCGGTCGGGTCGCGGAGTTGGGTGCTTCTATTTTGGAGACGCACCGGCTGGCGAGCGACGAGGCTGCGGAAGCCGCCGACCGCTGGCACTTGGCGGAGCGTTTGATCGAAGAACGCGAAGCGTTGTTGGGGATGGTGGGGAGCGTGCGGCAGATCATTGAATCGATCGGGGAGTGCCGCCGCCTGCTGCATGAAGACGCGGCAGCCGGAGCGGACCTGGACCGGGCCATGAGTCGCTGCGCGGACACGATCGATGCGGAGTTGCCTGAGATTGAGCAGGCGTTTGTGACGATCCGGCGCGTCGCATTGGACCTGCTGCAGTGGACACAACGCTCTGCCAAACTCGATGGCAGTCCTTTGCCGGGTGAGTACCGGGCGAACTATGCTGACTTGCTGGCTCATACGCCCGTCTTCAAACCGCTGATGGCTGCCTTTCTGGATGATCTGCTCGTGCTGAGCCGCGCGCCGGAATTGCATCCACGAGTCCAACGCCTCATTTCATCCGTCGGCCGATACCATGCTGCGATCGACTCGGCGCGACGGTTTGTTCACAGTGTCGTCGAGCCACCGCTCGAATTGGTGTTCCACGAGACGCAAACGTTTCTCGACGATTTTCGAGCCCTGCCAGCCGAGCAAATGACAGCCTTGGCCACCGAATTGAATGACTGTTGCCAATTGCTGCTGTACGATCCGGCCGAGTTCCGCCGCCGTGTGGAACACGTTCGGCCCCAATTGGCGGATGGATTGGACTCATCGATGGTGGTCTTGACAACGAGTCATGAATTCAAGGTGATCTTTACGGTGGACGAGGATCCGTTGTTTGAGCAGCTTGCCATCACACTTTTTCATGTTCTTCCAGCCCACCAGCATACCGCTGCGAGAATCGAATTGACGCGCGCGTTGTATAAACACTTTTCCAGCGACTAGGGAGTTCCGCTGTGGCTGAATTGAAACCACTGCTTGACGAATACGGCATCATTCACGAGGCACTCAAGAAGTTGCCGAACAATCAGCTCAAGCTGGAGTTCCTGGAATCACTGGCCGAATTGGAGGACAACGACTGTCATCGTCATCGCCGATTCCCCAAAACTCGCCTGCACCGCGTGCGCGGCGTCAAGCAGGCGATCTACCGAGCGGACGTGACCAAGATCTCGGGTTGGCGCATCCACTTGCAATACATCGATGGCAAGATCGTGCTCAAAGACGTTATCGAAGGCAGCCGTCATGACGATGTCGTCAAAGTGATCCGAACGAAGAAGAGTCGCTACGCGTAGAGTTTGTCAAACTAGCCGCAGACCAAAAAGACGGCTGGCACCACGCGTTTTCTTTTGCCCGGCATTTTTCTTGCCCACCAGGGAGGGCAGGCAGAACGCCTTCCACTTCGCAACAACAGCAGGGCAAAGCACAGCGTTTGCTGGAATGCGTCGCGCCAAGTTATAGCTGTCTACCCGTGTCGTTCGCGATAGGGACTCGCTATTGCGATTCGTAGGTGGCGAAGCAGCGCGGGGTTTCCCAGAGATTGACAGAAACGATGGGGAAGCCTCGTTCGGTTCCGGCGTCGAAAATCAGTTTGGCGATGTTTTCGGCGGTCGGGTTGGCGGGTAGCAAGAACATCGGTTCGCCAAGTTCACGCAGCATCGGCACTGCGGGATCGTTCTCACACAGCAGCATGCGATGGTCCAGGTTGTCGTCAATCCAGCTGCTTACTTCACGTTTGATGTCGGTGAAGTCGAGCACCATGCCGCGGTGATCGAGTTGTTCCGACGCGATGGAAATTACCGCACGACCGTTGTGCCCATGCAGATGCCGGCACTTTCCGGCATAGTTGAGCAATCGGTGGCCATAGCAAAAATCGATCTGACAGGTCACACGAAACACGGTCAACTCCCAATCTGAAAAACATTTTGTTGAAACGGAGCGCGCCGCCGTCTTGTGCCGGAACACCGCGGGCGAATGGGAATGCGTTTGCGTGGTCGGGCGATGACAAAGCGAGGGCAAGACAGACGCGGCCCGCTGAATCGTATCTTACACTGAGTGACCTGACCGAGCAGAGGGGGGGGCGACATTGGTGAGCCGTTCCCCAGTGGGACTTGCTCGGCCAGGCCGGAGTGGGAGAGTGGGAGAGGGAGAGAGTGGGAGAGTGGGATGGAACTGGAGGGGATTGGTGTTCAGGGCGTGCTACGCCCCTGGGCACTTGCTGAGTCTCGCAGCAAACATCAGGTGTCGCAGCGTACTTCTCCGGGAGCGTGAGGGCAGCAAAGGCAAAGAAGATTAAGGGTAAAAAATAGCGATTGGAAGATAGCGTTGCGACCAAGCAACGGTCTATCCGTGCTCAAGCACAGCGCGCGTCAATTCGGATCGGAATCCATGCGTGGATGAAACGCCGAGTGATGAAGAAATGTCAAGAAACTTGACCGAACTTGATTGGCTTCGTCGATTGGCGTTGTAAAACGCAGTTCAGTTCGGGTGCAATACGCTTAGTGGGCAACGAGCGTTCGCTGTCGCACGCTTCTCTTGGGTTTATTTCAAAGAGCCCCAGTTTCTTTGGGGCAGGTTCTCCAAGAGACAGGTTTGCACAAAACAAAGGGGAGGTCTTCTATGAATGTCTTCTTCTTCGGTGTTGACTGCCAGGGGGCAAGGCCCGAATGGCACTGTACAGCTACGATACGCTCGGCCGTTTGACCGGGCTGGCCTACACCAAGGGCAACAGCAACCTGTTCACGCCCTACAGTCGGGCGTACGAGAGCCTGTCGAGTGCCGGCATGTGGCCCGGGATTCCATCCCGGGCGCGTTGAGCGGCTAACGCCTTGTGTTGAATTCTCTGCAGGTGGAAAATTGTCCACACTTGGGAAAGATTCCCAAGCGACGCAGTGTGGAACGCCGCTCCGCGGCGTTTGCACCGCCCGAAAACAGCCCAATTGTATTGCTGCCCGGCGCTGCGAAACGGCCCCCCCACGGCACGGAGTGCCGTGCCACACTTCTTGGGAAAAATTCCCAAGCCACATAGTGTGCACCGCCTGAAAACCGCTCATTTGAGAGCATGGCGGGGTGAATTCGCAGCGCGCCGGAGCAGAACTGATATTGCCGCCGGCTTTTCCGCTCGACTAAAATGGCGAAACGCCGAGTCGCGTGCCAGGAACCACCTAACGAGGGGGTGTGGCGGGAGGCTGGCCTGACGAGTTTGGTCTTGGGGCGGCGATAGTTGGGGGGGCGCGGTCAACGAGGGATTGTATCGAATACGAGGTGCGGGCGGGTTGGAAAAGCGCGAAAGCCGGTCCGGGAATTCCATTAAACACTTGAAACGGAAATTGGCCCTTTTAGAATGGGTTTGAGGGTCCAATTTTCGCAACCCGTCACGGAAGGTAGGTAAGCTATGCGAGTTGCGGCATATGGATTAAGTTGTATAGCAGTTCTGGTAGTAGTCGGCTGGGCCATGTCGCTTGATTTGTCTGCGTATGGTCAGCCTCCGAAACCCCTTCAAGCTCAACCGGTTCTTGCAACTCGTCTGCCGGTGGCGGCAGCGGGCGACCTGATGGCGTTTTCGTCCGATCTCGCCAACGGGCAGTCGCAAGTCACTTTGATCGATGTGAAGGCACGCTCGATGTGTGTGTATCACGTTGATCAGACGACTGGGAAGATTGAGCTTAAGAGTATACGGAACTTCCGCTGGGACTTGTTGGTGGAAGAATTCAACGGAGTTAGTCCGTTACCTCGTGACATTCGCGTTCTCATGGAACAAAAATAGTGACCGGTTTCGCCGGTGCATTGTTTGGTTTCGATAGAGCGTGGACACGAGTCAGCGGTACTTACCCACGCTTATCGATCGCTCTCACGGAGCCCGAACATCAATGGCCGGAAAACTTATCGAACTGAAAGAGGCAGCAGCCCAGCTAGGCATCTCTCCCGACAAGCTGCAAGCCATGCGCGAAGCCGGAGAGGTTCATGGCTACAAAGATGGGACCAGCTGGAAATTCAAACCTGCCGAGATTGACCGGATTGCGCAAGAGCTTGCCGCTTCTAATGTGGCGGAGGATCTCAGCTTTTCCGACTCTGCATCGTTGAGTGGCGATGATTTCGAGAAGCTGCTCGATTTCGACGAATCGGTCGACGCGGACGACGAACTGGAGAATTCGTCGATTTTGATCAGTGAAGAGCCGGCTGGGGCAGGGCACGATTCGTCGAGTACGGTCATTGGCAAAGGTGATGCGGACAAGGACAAAGACAGCGACTTGAAGTTGGTCGAAGGTGCTGCGGCCGAGGCAAGCGACGCGTCGGCACCGTCGGCAGATAGCGACAAGGCGGCCAGCGACAAGGCTGCCAAGAGTGAAGATTACGAATTGAAGTTGGCCGATTCGGAAGACTTGAGCGACGAGTTGGCATTGTCCGACTCGCTTGACTTCGAGTCGGACGAGGCGTTGGTGCTGGATGAAGACAGTGATCTGGCATTAGCGGCGGACAGTGATGACGACGACATCATTGCGGCGGAATCGGCGAGTTCCGAGGGCGACTTAGCGATTGGCGCCAGTGACAGCGGTATTGGCGTTTCGAGTCCGTCTGACAGTGGTTTGTCGTTAGAAGCGGATTCGGCGTCCGGCGCATTGGAGTTGCCGGAAGACGAGGACATGATCTCGCTGGATGACGAACTGGTTGCCGCCCCCGACGACCCCACGGAATTGCAGCAGGACGAAGAGTTCTTGTTGTCTCCGTCGGACGAGATGTTGGGTGACGAATCTTCCGATAGCGGCTCACAGGTGATAGCACTGGACGATTCCAGTGCGTTTGAGAGCGATTCGGATGTAGGTGGTGTTGACGCGGCCGAGCCGATGTTGGTTCCTGACGACGCCGATGCGCTGGACGTGCAGCTTGAGCCGATCGACGGTGCGGTTGCCGTGGCGGGCGATTTGTCGGTTGCTGGAGCGGAAGTACCCGAGGCGGATTATACCGTTTGGAACATCATGGCATTGTTGTTTGTCGTACTTCTGCTGTCGGTGACTGGCATGCTGATGGCCGATATTGTGCGCAACATGTGGACATGGAACGGCGACATTTCCGCCTCGAGTGGGCTGGCCAACAGCATCATCGAAGCACTCGGAATGAAGTAGACTTCGGGGCGTTCGCCGCGCCGACCGACACGATTTGAAGATATCAAAGCACGGAGCGTTGCACGCTCCGTGCTTTTTCCGTTTGGCTTTTTCCGTTTGGAGGCCATGTCAAAATGGCGCGGCTGCGCTATAATCGAGAGCAGCAGGCTAATTTGATCGTATAGTGGCTGGTGCGTCTCTCCTCAAAAGCTGCTGTTATATAGGGCTGGTACGGGCTTGCTGGTGCAGGCTTGCTGGTACGGGTTGCTGGAATTGGGGCTTTGTCCCAGAGCGGCGTGTGCTGGGGTCGCGGGGATCCTTTTCATGGACCGCTGGCCAGTCGCGTGCGCGCCTGTTGCGCGTCATATGGAACGCTAGGATCGACCGATCATTCAATTTGGAGTCACCCATGGCACGCTCGACGCTTGGCCGAGTTAGCAGAGGTTGCAACCGTTTTCGAGGCGTTATGCTTCTGGCCAGCTTGGTGTTGGCGGGGTGTGGCGGTGCGGAAGAGATTCGCCACTACAAGGTCCCGAAACCGGAAATCCTGTTCGCTGAAAACCATGTTTCGGCTGACGTGGTGGCGGACGCTGAGGACGCGACGGCGCCGACCGACCGCTTACTTGGCGCCATCGTGCCGCGCGGCGCGGACACCTGGTATTTCAAAATGACCGGTCCGATGGATCTGGTTGCGGTTCAGGAGAAGGCATTTCGCACGCTGATCGAGTCGCTTGCATTTGAAAGCCCAGGCAGTGCACCTCGGTGGGTCTTGCCCGAGTCGTGGCAGGAAGACGAAGGGACGGGCCAGCGCCAGGCGACTTTGAGCGTCCAGGTTGAGGGCAAGAAATTGGAAGTTTCGGTGATCCGTTTGGGCACCAGTCCGTCACCGCAAGCGATCCTAGACAACGTCAATCGCTGGCGCCGCCAGATGCATTTAGCGCCGCTCGAGCAGGCTCAGTTGGAAGATGAGACCGAGTTGCTTGAACTGACCGACGGAACGGCGGTGTTGGTGAACTTGATCGGTAACTTCAGCAGTGGTTCGATGGGAACGGCGTCGCTATCACAAACGCGTCCCGGTGCTTCGCCAAAGGCGGTGCCGAAGCCGGCCTCGGATGGTGGCAAGTCGGGCGTGAAGTACGATATGCCGGCCAATTGGGTTTCCCAACCACCGGTGACGTTCAGCTTGTTGGCGTTTGAAGTTACCGACGGCGATAAATCGGCGAAGATCACGGTCTCGGCGTTGCGGGGGAGTGCCGGGGGATTGTTAGCCAACGTCAATCGTTGGTTTGGCCAGGCCGGCCTGCCGCCGATCAGTGCGGACGATCTTGCCAAGAAGACAGAGAAGCTGGACGTCAGCGGAATCTCGGGCATCTATGCCGAAGCGATTGGCGCGGCGGGCCAAGGGAGCGACAAGGCCATTGTGGGTTGGATTGGCCTGCAAGGCGGCCAGACCTGGTTTGTGAAAATGTCGGGTGATCCGCAATTGGTACGCGCTCAGGTTGATACGTTCCGCACGTTCATGAAAACGCTTAAATTCAACGCCCCGTGATGGAGCCGGTAATGGCCAAAGATACATCGTATTTGTCGGTAGACACCTCGTCCGAATCAGCGCTCACCGATGCGGGCGGATTCTGGTCGGATTGCTGGGGCGTTGCGAAGGCGATTCTGACGCCGCTCGCTTCGCTCAAGATCACTGTCGCGTTGTTTCTCGCGTCGATCTTTATCGTCTATACGGGGACCCTTGCGCAGACGGAGAAGGACATCTGGCAGGTCATTCATGATTACTTTCGCATGGACCTGAGCAGTTTTGATGCGGCGTTGAGGTCGGCGCTGGCGTGGATCGACTTTCGGATTTTCTTCCCGAAATCTTTCTTTCCGAACATGGAACCGATTCCATGGGATTACGGTTTCTATTTTCCCAGCGGTTGGCTGATTGGGTTGGGGTTATTCATCAACCTGGGAGCGGCCCATCTGATTCGGTTTCGTATTGTGGCCAAGGGCAAGCAGCTGGTAATTGGGCTACTCGTGATCCTGCTCGGCTGCGTCGTGACTGGAATGGTCATCATGGTCGGGTCGCACCAGACGGCGGATTTGCCGCAGCTTTTCGTCGAGTGGCCATCGTTGCGGATTTTGTGGCTGTTGACCCAATGTACGGTTGCCGGTCTGGTTTTGTTGTCCGGTTGTTGGATGGTGTTTCGTAAGCGCGCTGGCATGGTGTTGTTGCATGCCGGGATCGGTTTGCTGATGTTTGGCGAACTCGTGGTCGGTATTGCGGCGGTTGAATCGCAGATGCACATTACGGAGGGAGAGACCGTCAATTTCGCGATGGACAGACGCGAGGTGGAGTTGGCGTTAATTGACAAGTCAAGCAAGACCGAAGACGAGATTCTTGCCATTCCTCAGTCACGGCTTGAGCGTGGCGAGACCATCGATGACGCGAAGTTACCGATGGATGTCGAGCCGGTCAAGTTTATGTCGAATTCCCAACTGCGTCGCGCCAAGCCGAACGGAAAGAATCTCGCGACGGCAGGCAGCGGGTTATCGACGGTGGCGGTGGAAACGCGGCCGATTAGCGGTGTCGATGCATCGCGCCGCACGAACCATCCAACGGCCTATGTCAAGTTTCTCGACAAAAAATCGGGCAAATCACTCGGGGTTTACCGCCTGAGTTTGCAGGACTGGATGCGTGGGCGTTCCGAGAAAGTGGTCATCGGAGGGCGGGCCTGGACCGTGCAGTTGCGTTACAAGCACCTCTACAAACCGTACTCGATGCACTTGGTGAATGTCGAGCAGCAGGTTTACATGGGCACGCAGATGGCCAAGAGCTATGCATCGGAGCTCCGGCTGGTCGACCCGCAGCAGAATGTGGACCGCATGGTTCGGATCTGGATGAACAACCCGCTACGCTATGCGGGCTCGACGTTTTACCAGTCCAATTACGGGGCCGACTCGATGACGGGCAAGGAGTATACGGGGCTGCAGGTGGTGACGAACACCGGTTGGCGAATCCCGTATGTTTCCTGCATGATCGTAACGATCGGCATGCTGGCACAATTCTGGATGACGTTGAGTGGATTTCTACGGCGTCGTCGAGCAAGCCGCCTGCACGCCGCCGATTCAGTCGTCTTTGATGGTCCGGCACGCCGCAAGAACGGGCGTGGCGGTAAGGTGTCAAGTCCGTCTGCACAGCCGGCGAAGAGCGTCTGGAGCTGGGTGGTGCCTTTGGGAGTGGTGTTACTTGGCGCTTTGTGGTTGGCCAGCAAAGCCGTTGAGCCGAGAGTGCCACCGACGCAGATCGACTTCACTGCATTTGGCCGATTGCCGATTACCTATGAGGGACGCGTCAAGCCGATCGATACCTTGGCGCGCACCAGCCTGCGCATGATCTCGGATCGGCAGACGTATATCGATGCCCATGGCGACCGTCAACCCGCCATTCGTTGGCTGCTTGATGTGATCACCGAATCGGAAGCGGCGCGCCAGCACAAGATCTTTCGGATCCACAACCTCGATGTGTTGGAGACGTTGAAGCTGGAGCGGCGTCAGGGCTTCCGCTATGCCATCGAGGAATTTGCCGATCGGCTTGACGTATTCAATTCTCAGGTACGCAACGCGCGGTCCATGAAACCGGAGCATCGCGATCTTTACGCGCGCAAGGTACTCGACCTGGATAAGCGGCTCAACGAATACCTGATGTTGCAGGAAGCATTTCGTTTGCCGCAATTGCGTTCGGAGCATGTGCGGGAAGATATCTCGCGTGAGGCGAACCGGCGCGAACAATATGCGCGCTATTCATTGCCGTTGGCCGTTCCGCCTGGTCCCGATGACGACAAGTGGCAGGCCTACACATTCTCGTTGTTCGACGCGATGGCAACACGCATGGCTGCGAATCAAGGTATGGACGTAAAGAAGCCGAACAAGGCAACGCTCGCGATACTCAATATCCTGTCTGCCTATGACGCCGCGGGCAAGAACGCAGCGACTTTCAATCAAGCGGTCAAGGAGTACCAGAAACGGCTGGACGAGGATCCACCGGTGAATTGGGATCGGCGCAAGACGCGTTTTGAAGTCTTTTTCAATCATGCCGCGCCGCTCTATTACGCCATGATCCTTTACCTGTTCGCAGCGATCCTTGGTTGCTTCGCATGGTTCGGATGGACCGTTCCCTTGCAACGTGCCTCGACCTGGCTGTGTCTGTTCACGTTGGTGATCCATACTTTCGGACTGCTGGCCAGGATGTATATTTCCGGCCGTCCTCCGATCACGACGCTATACACATCCGCCTTGTTCGTCGGTTGGACGTGCGTCCTGCTTGGGTTACTGATGGAACGGTATTCCAAGATCGGCGTGGCCAATGTGGTTGCCGCAGCGAACGGATTTATCGCGTTGTTGATCGCCTATAAGTTGACGACCGAAGTGGTTTCCTTCAAGGGAGACACGTTTACCGTCTTGATGGCGGTACTCGATACCAACTTCTGGTTGGCCACACATGTTACTTGTGTGACGGCCGGTTATGGAGCGACGTTCTATGCCGGCTTCCTGGGGATCGTCTATGTCTTGCGCGGCGTCTTCACGCCATCACTGCCGCGACCGGTTGCCAAAGAAGTGGGACGCATGATCTATGGCACGATCTGCTTTGCCATCTTCTTCAGCTTTTTCGGGACCGTGTTGGGTGGGCTTTGGGCCGACGATTCGTGGGGGCGGTTCTGGGGCTGGGACCCGAAGGAGAATGGCGCGCTGATCATCGTGCTATGGAACGCCGTTGTCCTGCACGCCTATTGGGGACGCATGGTCAAGGAACGTGGTTTGGCGGTGATGGCGATTGGTGGCAACATTGTCACGGCTTGGTCGTGGTTTGGCGTCAATGAACTGGGAGTTGGACTGCACTCGTACGGGTTCACCGAAGGCGTGCTGCTGATCCTCGGCATCGTCGTCGTTGTGCAATTGGTGCTGATCGCGATCGGGATGCTCCCCCTAAAGGCCTGGCGCAGTGATGTTGCCGGCGATGTGGTCGACGCAACGCTCGCGGAATAGACGCAGTGTGGAACGACGCTCCGCGTCGTTCGCACCGCCAAGGACCTTTCATTGCCACTCGCAAGCTACCTGCACGCTACTCGCAACAAGTTGCCAGGAACGCACGGCATGCCATTGAGGGCACTTTCTGGATTAGCCTCTTACTCACGTAGCAGTCTGAGTGGAGTATGACGCCGAGCCGTTGCGGTGGGGGCCGGGTTCACGGCGGGCAAGGGGAGCGTTTGCAGCAGGGCGGTAGTTTCCTTGGCGGCCGGCACTTGCAAGTCGGTTAGCGGAACGAGCAGTCGCACGAGGGCTTGCGGGGGGACCTTGGTGGCGCCTTGCGACGAGAGCAACGGGCCTTGGGAGTCGGCAAGGATCGTCTGTTCCTGGTCGCGGCCACCGACGACGCGCAATCCGCTCTTGTCGAGTGAGAACTCGAAGGCAAGGAGGCCGTAACTCAATGATATTGCTTCGCTGGACGGCGCGAAGTTCTTTAGTCCCAAGTGTTTTTCGGCGGCATGGAGCAGCGTTTGACTGATCACGCCTCCAGGTGACAAAATCCGTCCGCGGGCCTCAGCAATGCGGCCATGATGGACGACCAGCCGGTGCAATGTCAGGTCGGCAATGCCGCTCAGCTTGTGCGGGAATCGACGGGTCACCAGAGCATCGAGGTCGAGTTGGCGGAAAGTGCCCGAGATCTCCGCTTCCCACCCCAAGGTAGAACGCTCGGCCCAGACCGATCCCTGGAAGGCACACGCGATTCCCAGTTCTTCGGCTTGCGGCAACCAGGCTTGGGCCAGCGAACAGGGGACCTCAACCGTTCCCGTATGCAGTTCCCAGCCCGTGGCGGGTGGGTCGAGTTGCCGGTTGCGGACCACGCGCAGACGGACGTGATTGCGTTGTGGTTAGTCACCGCTGCGGGGGTCGTATTTCTCGCAATTGCGTTTCTCCAAACTGGTCGGCTGGAATTCGATAAAAACCTCGGAGCCGTCCTCTTTGACATCCAGTACGAACTGCAAGTCGAGCACCGATTCGCTTTGCGGGGCTTTTTGCAGCAGGAGAGTGGCTGTGGACAGTTGAAACGACCCGCCACGGTCGGCGCTGCGCAACAGCAGGTGTTCGTGCAAGATATTGACGAGTCGAGGTAAGCGTTGGAAGTCGATTTCCGGCTGGCCCAACCGGATGATCGGTCCGCGCGTGCTTTGCACGATGGTGGCCGATCTCGCATGCGCCAGGCAGATGTGTGATTCAGGATCGCGCAACTGGATGTTGCGGACCACCAACTCCGCCGTATTGCTCCAGTCGATCGTGCCGACTTCGATTTCCAGTCCCAGGTGGGCGGCCAACTGGGAACGCCATTGCGCCGTCTGTGCTGCACGGTACGCGGGGGTGTGGATGAGTACGGCCGTACCGATTACCAACAGCGTTGGCAGCACACCGAGCGTGCAAAACACGGCTCGGCAAAACCTGCGTCGCGTGGCAAATCGCATGGCATACGTCCTTGTACGCTTTGGTTTAGAACTTGTCGCCAACTGCTGGAAGCCAGCGCCACTACCGATCTGATCTACTCACGATCTAATTTACTCAACGAGCCAACCAGGTTGCGTGATAGGCTCGAAGACTATCGTTGCTGGGCCAGTTCGTGGAATAGCTCCCACCGTGCCTTCATTTCCTGAAGGCTATCGCCGCCAAATTTGTCGATCAAAGCGCGCGCTACTTCAAAGGCGACGACGTTTTCAATGATCACGCTGGCCGCCGATACCGCACATACGTCGCTCCGTTCGTACTCGGCCGACTCGGATTGCTTGGTGTCCAGGTTGATCGACTCAAGCGCTTTGCGCAATGTGCTGATCGGTTTCATCGCCGCACGCACGATCAAAGGTTGGCCGTTCGTCATACCCGCTTCCAGGCCACCCGCGTTATTGGTCGGACGTTGATAGCCGAGCGTGGCACCGCTGGCGGCACTGGCGTCGTATTGGATCGGATCATGAACTTGCGAGCCGGGGCGGCGCGCGGCCTCGAACCCGAGCCCGATTTCCACGCCCTTAATCGCCTGCACCGCCATCACGGCCTGCGCCAGACGACCATCCAGCTTCTGATCCCACTGGGCGTGCGTCCCCAGGCCGAAAGGCAACCCTTCAACGCATACTTCGACCACTCCACCGAGCGTGTCGCCCTCCTTGCCCGTCTTGTCGATCAACGTGACCAGCTGTTCGTCTTTGGCAGGATCGAGTCCATAGACGGCACTCGCGTCGCGTCGTTCGATGCGTTCATCCCACGAACACGCGGGCACCGTAATGTCGATTCCACCCAATTGGACCACGTATCCCATCGCGCGGATTCCCAGCGGTGCGAGCAATTGCTTGGTGAGGGCTCCAGCTGCCACCCGCGCCGCTGTCTCGCGAGCACTCGCACGCTCAAGGATCGCCCGTACGGGGCCCAGATATTTGATCGCGCCGGCCAAGTCACCATGCCCAGGGCGTGGCCGCGTTAGGTCCTCCATCCGCTCCAATTTGTAGTCTTTGTTGACCACTTGCAGTGCGATTGGGCTGCCCAGCGAATGGTCTTTCCAGACTCCCGTCAGAATCTCGGCCCGATCCGTCTCGATCCGTTGCCTGCCGCCGCGGCCATGGCCGCCCTGACGTCGGCGAAGTTCCGCGTCCATCGGTGCTGTCGAGATGGCGACACCGGCGGGAAAACCGTCGACCAATGCGAGAAGAGTTTTGCCGTGTGATTCACCAGCGGTCCAGTAGCGTAACATGTTGTTTCAGCTGCGGTTGGGATATTTCTTGTCAGTTGATTCTCGATTGAGGCACGGTGTCATTCACGGGGTCATTCGAGGCGATGCCCCCCTTTGCGATGTTCGGTTCGCGAGCGCACCGTGTCGTGCCATAATTCTAAGCCGGATTGGACTACGAGCGATAGATCGGTTGGTGATGAAATGCTAGCGGTTTTGGCAGGTTTCTTGGTCGCAACGGGCGAGGAGCCGCCTGGTCGCGACACATTCCATCAATCGCCATTCCTTGCCCATAATCTTTTTGCCTGTTGCTGCCGTCGCGAATGGAATGGGGGTTTGCACTGCGTGCCCGTAAGCGGCGGTGTGGTTGAGGGGGGGGCGGTGGTGCTGGATCAAGGGGAGTCGTGAGTTCGTTCGAGCATGCAGTGGCACCTGGGATGGTCACGGGGCCTGTTTTCGTCGCAATCGATCGGCGATCAGCGTGTCGACCAGCAACTGGCTTATGTGGTAGACCACCATCGGAATGATGTTGAATCCAAGCTCCATCGCAACCTGCAAGCCGACCATGAGTGTTTTTTGGCTGCCCGCGAAGCCGACCGCGATCTGTTCACCTCGATCGAATCCCAGTCGCCGTGCGATCCAGGTCCCGGCCAGCAGAATTGTGACGTGAATGCCCACGGCGGCAGCCAGCAATGAGGCCATCTGGTAGGCGGTCGGTCGCGTGCTGGCGACGCCGAATCGCTGTGCGGCTTGGATCGAACCGAAGAAGATCATCGTCAGAATGCCGGTTTGAGCGATCACGCCCAGTTGCGTCTTGCGCCGCGTGGCCCAAGGGCCGACGGGGCCAGCGAGTCGCATGAGTTGAGCGATTGTCATGGGCAGAACCACAACCAACGCCAGCTTGATGATCATTGGCCCGGCGTCCAGTTCCGCTTGTTGGCCCGTCATCTGGAGTAACCAAAACGGGGTCACTAGAAAGCAGCTAGCATTCGTGACTACGGTGACCATGATCGCTGCAGCATCGTTGCCGCCGGCTCGACGGGTCCAAACAGCGGCAGATGCGAGAGTGCAGGGAGTTGCCGCAGCGACCAGTAGGCCCAAGGAAAACTCGCGTCCCAGCAGTGGCATGCCGATGGTGGCCACTACTCCCCAGGCCAGGAGCGGCAACGCCACCGAGTTCATCGCAATGCCGAGTGCAGGAGCACGAGGGCGCCGCAGCGTGCGCCACATCAGGCGCGCTTCGAGCGGCAAGGCCATGAGGAACAGGACGCTCGCCACCACACCGTAGCGCAACGGCACGGAATCGGCCAGGAAAAGGGATGCGTCCGAGCCCAAGAAGCCTGCCGCCATGGCTACACTGAGGCCAATCAAGAACCATCGGCGGACGAGAAACTCTTTCATACATTCATCTTTCGCCAAGGAAGTCGCTGGAGGCCTGCAAGGTTGGGCGGATGTGGCCCGTTGCTGCCGATTATTCAGTCCTGCAAGCGAAGGTAACGCGGACGACTGTTTTACCGCCAATTGCGAGGCAACACGAAGGGTGGCCGATCGGCAAGATGCGGCGGCTGTCAAGTAACACTGTCGGCAATTTAAGCCTCTTTTCGCGGGATTGCCACGTGCTGCCGACTGGCGCACTGCTCTCCGTGAATGGCCATGGCCGATTTGCGAAACGTACGCACGATGTCGCGGTATTGTGCCTTCAGGCGTCAGGTATCGATTCCCGCCTTGGAGCCGCCTGTTGCCTCCGTTGCAGGGTGGGCGAAGACGCGCGATCGCATCCCGGCCGGCCCTTGGCGAGTTTGGAGGACGATGCTATACTGCGAGTTTCGTGACGTCGTCAGAAGATACGCTAAACCCTTATGCTGCGGGAACTTGAGGAAATGAAGGAAGGTATTCACCCAGAGTATGTCGAGACGAAGGTGACCTGCGGCTGTGGAAACAAGTTCACAACACGCGCGACTCGCCCCGAATTAAAAGTCGACATCTGTAATGCTTGCCACCCATTTTACACGGGTAAGCTAAAGTATGTCGACACCGCTGGACGTATCGAGAAGTTCCAGACGAAATTCGCTGCCGGTACCTATGCCAGCCTGCAACGCGGCAAGAAAAAGGCCACCCAGTAGCGTCACTCAGTTGGCTCCGACCGATCGCCGTTGCCACCTACGCGTCGTTCGTTTTGTCGCGTCTGATGGTGTGTCTGTAGGGTGCGGCTAGGTCGGGTCGCAACCGCTGTTTCGCTGGCCGGTCTCCTTGGTTCCGCTGCCTCATTTCGTTGTGCGGCACGAATCGGAGTTGATGCGAAGGCGTAGATGCATGGATAAGATCCGCGCGTGACTCCGTATCGAGGAGATGTCTGCAAGATAAGCCCCGATAGGGGGCGCGCTATGATAGCCTAGGGTGGAGCACGGCCGCCGCGCATGCGGCGGACCTTGCGGAACCCTAGGAAAGGCACCCGCGCACACACCATCGGAGGCCTGAAAGGCCCCGCTACGGGAAACGTCTAGCGCGGCCTTTCAGTGGCTTCTTTCAGGCCGCAGAGGTGTTTTTCTTGGGGCGGGTTCACCTAGGCCGCCGCCCGCCTTGGGGCGGGCTCCGACCTAGGCTTTGTCTCAAAACGTCTTTTCGCGCGGCAAAGCCATGTCATTTTCAGCAGATTACGCGAAACGCAAGGTGATAAATATGAGTTTTGAGACGAAGCCTAGGCTATCATAGCGCCGGCCCTTCAGGCCGAAGCCAATGAAAGAAAAGCAGTGAAAGAAGAGCTGCGCAACGACCGCAGCAACAACGACTTAGGATATTGACGATCCCAGCTGCAGGCTCTGTCTCGTGTCATTTTTCCCAAGGCCCTTTTTTCCTCAAGCGAATGATCGACCACACAAGTGATCGACCCAGAGTTGCGAGTTTACCATGCGTGAAATGCTCGAAGAGAAATTGGCTCGATTTGAAGAGCTCGAGCGTCAGATGATGGACCCCGATGTGGTGTCCAATGCCAATCGCATGACGGCGGTAGCACGGGAACATGGCGCGTTGGCCAAGCTGGCGACCAAATACCGAGCGTTTAAGCAGGTGAGCGAGGAGATTGCCGGCCTGAAGGAGATGGCGCAAAGCGACGACGCGGAAGAGCGCGAGATGGCCGAATTGGAACTGACCGAGCAGCGTGCGCGGCGCGAGCAGATCTGGACGGAATTGCTCGACCTGACCGTGGGTGGCGAAGACGCCAGTCGATCGCGCTGCGTGATGGAGATTCGTGCTGGCACTGGTGGCGACGAGGCCGCGTTGTTTGCCCGCAACTTGTTCGAAATGTACAAGAAACATGCCGAGAATCGTCATTGGAAGCTGGAGATCTTGAACGCCAGCGCGACCGAACTAGGTGGTTTCAAGGAAGTGACGTTGGCGTTTGCCGGAGAGGGCATCTACCGCGAACTCCAATACGAGAGCGGGGGGCATCGCGTGCAACGTGTGCCGGAAACAGAAGCCAAGGGCCGCATTCACACGTCGGCGGCGACCGTTGCTGTGCTGCCCGAACCGGAAGATGTCGAAATCGACATCAAGCAGGACGATTACCGCAAAGATATTTTTCACGCGAGTGGGCCAGGGGGGCAGCACGTCAACAAGACGGCGTCGGCGATTCGATTGACGCATTACGAATCGGGAATCGTTGTTTCGATGCAAGACGAAAAGAGCCAGCACAAGAACCTGGCCAAAGCGTTGCGTGTGCTGAAGAGCCGGCTGTATGATCTCTATCAACGCCGCGAGCACGAGAAACGCGCCAGTGAGCGCAAGAGTCTCGTCGGTTCGGGGGACCGAAGCCAACGCATTCGCACCTACAACTTTCCGGAAAACCGGGTGACCGATCACCGCATCAACTTGACCTTGTACAAACTGGACCAGATTCTCGCCGGCGACTTGAATCCGCTGACCGAAGCGCTGATCGGGCACGATCGCGACAAGCTTCGCGGCTCGATGGATGTCGACATGGAATGATTCCGTGGCGAAGTGATTGTTGTGACGAGTTATTGGTCTTGATAAATGGTAACCGGCCACGAAAAGGCTGACGCGAACAACACGTTCAGGCGAGAGACCACTAATCGACGCTAATCCCAAAGAGCCCTCCGCTGGGCTTGCCCCGGCAAGAGGCACGACTGGTCAGCTACCAGCAACGGTTACGATAAGTGACCGCAATGCGTGGAGTATCGCATGAGTTCCAACGAGAGGCCGTCTGGCGATCAGCAACCCACTGATCAGCAACCCACTGATCAGCAACCCACTGATCAGCAATCTAGCGAGCAGCGCTGGACTCTGGGGCGGTTACTGACTTGGACGACCGATTTCTTGAAGCAGCATGGATCGGATAGCCCGCAGTTGGATGCCCAGTTGTTATTAGCTCATGCGCGGAAGTGCGAACGGATCGAGTTGTACACGGCGTATGAGGAAGAGGCATCGGAGGCGTTGCGGACCGAGTTTCGCGAATTGGTGCGTCGGCGTGCTGCGGGTGCTCCGGTGGCTTATCTTGTCGGTCATCGCGAATTCTATTCGCTTGATTTTCGAGTGACGTCTGACACACTTATCCCCCGTCCCGAAACGGAGTTTCTGGTGATTGCGGTGGCCGACTTGGTCAAGCAAGCGGCGCGTGAAAAGGCCGAATTGATGATCGCCGACGTCGGTACGGGGAGCGGTATCTTAGCGACTTGTTTGGCCAGGCAATTTGTTCAGGCGCGAGTCTGGGCAACCGATATTAGTTCGGCCGCGTTGGAGATCGCACGCGAGAACGCCACGACGCACGGCGTTGCCGGCCGGATCGAGTTTCTTTGTGGCGACCTGCTCGCCCCCGTGCCCGGCGATACTTGGTTCGATTTCATTGTCAGTAATCCGCCCTATGTGAGCACGTCTGAGTATGCGGAGATTTCTCGCGAGGTGCGGGACTTTGAACCGAAGCAGGCCTTGTTGGCAGGCGACACGGGAACTGAAGTTATTGAGCGTCTGATTCCTGACGCCGCCGGGAAACTGAAGCCGGGTGGCTGGTTACTGTTGGAGATCAGCCCCATGATCGAGCGGCCGGTCTTGGAGCTGCTTGCCCAAGATGGTCGATTTGACCAGCTCAAGTCGATCCCTGATCTCGCCGGTCTGGCACGGGTTGTCCAAGCCGCTATTCCACTCTGACGATCCGCTGCTTGATTTCCATCGGTTCCGGCTGAAGAATTAAGCGTCCCGACGAATCGTCCAGCCCGGTCCGGTTCCGGCCGGCGTGCTTGGCTTCGTCAATCACCGCTTCCAGTCGCTCGAACAGTGTTGCGGTGTTGTCCTCCTTACGCACATCGGTGACACCGGCACGAATCGTGATGGCGTATGGTTGTCCATCATGTTCCAGCTTGGTGGCCTCGATGGTTTGCCGAATTTTTTCCACTTTACTTGCCGCTGTGCGCGGGCCGGCATCACCGAAGAATATGAAGAAGGTCTGGCCATCAAAACGAAAGACGCGTTCCAAGCCACTTTCGGTGTCGGTCAGCTGCTCCAAGTAGATTGCGATGGCCTTGAGCATGCGGTCGCCGACGCGTGTACTGACTTGGCTGTTGAGTTCGCCAAAGCGGTCCACGTCGACCAATGCGGCGCTAGCCAGGCGATGCCGCTGCTTGTCTTCACGCCACCAGTTCTTGAAGATCAACTCGACGCCCATACGATTCTGCAGGCCGGTCATCGCGTCTTGGCACAATCGACGGTCGGTTTCTTCGAGTCGTCCTTCGTTGCATATGATCAGTAAAGTGGCATTTCGGATCGCGTCACGCAGGCCGTGTGCCATGCAGACAAGATGTCCAATGCCGGAGATGATTGCCGCGGATGCTGTATCCGCGTCACTCACATCCAATCCCAATAGTCGTCGACACTGCTTTTGCACCAGTGACGTTTGATCAAGCAGCATGCTTTCGAGCTGGTTGCCGATCGCGGCATATTGCCCCAGTGAGTTGCGGCTGCTCGCCATGGCTTGTAATGCATCGTTTTGGTGATCAGCCCATTCTTCATTCAATGCCACGAGTACCTGCAGTGCATCGTGAATCGCCTCTCGCTTGTGCTTGCGGATCGAACTGCGCACCAAATCTTCGATGTCGAGCAAATCGTCGCAATAGCTGTCCACTTCCAGTTTGAGGATTTCGACCGATGCTTCCACGAAAGTACTGAACTCGATGCCGTTCGTCTCAAGCAGGTCAAGCCACCGCTTGGGCATGTTCTCATGGACCTCGGCCGCCGATATCGGTTGGTTGGCTGGAAGCTCGAATACGACATCTCGAGCGCGAGTGCTGCGGGAGAAAACGGGGTACGGCACCACGATCTGTCGCTCTAGCAACACGGCCAGCGCGAACCCCAATACGAGGTTCAGCATTCCGATGACGAAAACGACAGATATCACGTGTCTTCCTTTTCGGTTGTTACGCAGCAGCAGAAACCACCCGGTTCTGTTTGCGGTTGCGCCGGGAGGTTAGCGCCGTGCGTGGCAAAGCGTCGACAACGTATGGCCCCTTACTGCTCTGCGTCTTTGGTACCGCACGCTTTTGGTACCCCGTGCTGCCGGTACTACGGTGCAGGAGCGCGTGCATGGCACCACTCGCTCCACAATCGTACGTTACGCATCGCCGACTCGTGGCTTGGGCGTTGGGGCCGCTGCGTGGCCATCGGCCGGTATTATCCGCATAACCGAGTCGAGTAGCAGCAATGGCGCGAACGGGTATGGTCGGACCTCCGGCCACGGACCATGCCTAGTCGATTTCTTGTAACCGTTCACGGCCAAGGCCGTGAACGGTTATGATTTCTTAACGTTGACGGTAAAGAGGAGATTCGAGTGCAAGGTGATCAAGCATGCTTTGCAGGTTGGATTCAATCTGAGCCATCAGCGGATCGACTGCCGCTTTGCGATCTCGCTTAGGGCTCACTTCGATCGCCGGTCCCACCTCGATGACGGCCTTCAAATGTCCGTGAACACGCGCCTTGTCGGTCAAATCTTCTTCGAAACGTTCGATGGTCTCCAGCAGGCGATCGACACTCAGGTGATCGAGGTAATCGGGGGGGTAGTTGGAAATCTGTTGGGCCAGGTAGATGTCGGCCAGTTGCCGCCAGCGGCGTGCGCGTTCTTTATCGTCAACGCGCCCTTGGACCATGTCAGGCATGATCTTCATGCGCAGTGCCTTGATGCGTGGGATCACGGCGGCAACCGACGCGTTGCCTAACCACTCCTGTTCCAGCGGCGCCAGCAGACGATCGATCAGTCGGTGCATTCGCTCGGCCAGCGAACCCGAAAACGTCTCTCCGAAGTACTCCAACTCCTTCAGGCTCAGCAGTGCCAAACCGACCTGAGCAATTCGCTGGTCGGTTGGCAGGTCACGCTTCGGTTGCCAGCTCAATCGTTGTTCGATTTCGGTGAGTACTGGGTCGGCGGCCGCATCAAAATCGCCCTCAAACAGGTACTTGATCGCCACGCAATGGACCAACACCTTGCCTCCAGGGACATTTTTAGCACGGCGTTTAGCGGCCGTGCGCGCGATAAACGCTACGCCATCCAGCAATGCCTGCAGCCGGTCGTTGGTACGTGATACCGCGCCTTCGGGAAAGATGACCAGCGGCCGCTCGGCCGATTCCAGCACGTTGATGGCGGCATTGATCGCTTGCCGATCGATCCCCTCACGGTAGACGCTGAAAGCGCCCATCTTGTGAATTGCCCAGCTATTGAAGCGGCTTTGCGCGAACAAATGCCAGCTTGCCATTGCGTAGACCAGGCATCGCACATCGCGCGCCAACCACCCCATGACCATCGGATCGCCGGTGCGGCAATGGTTCGGTGCCAACAGAACACCGTGCCCGGCCTGTAACGACTCGATCAAATGCTGCTTGCCACGTAGTTCGTAGCTCTCCACTCCTTCGGTCCGTCGCAGCCAGATCCCGTGAATGTTCAGATCGCGAATCAGCGTCGCCCACCACGTCCCGCGGTATGGGGGGATGAATTTGTACGGTTTCTCAAACAGAATCTGTTGCATGGTCGAATCCTGAGCCCTTAGACGCTGATGTTTCCTGAGTTCGCTCGCTGCGGGGCAACGTGTGCTACTCGGCTGTGTCGTTCCCAGCTTTCACTCGCCTACCACCCCGACTCGACGGTGTCAGCATCATGGCAAGCAAAAGCAAGGAAACGAACAACAGGTGCAAGAACAAGCACACTCGTGATCCCCGAGTTTCTAGCTTGCGAAGCGCGCCGTCAAGGACCCCGTCCAATGCCGTGCGAGTCGCCGACTGATTCTCCATCGCAGTCGCGAAACGATCGGCGCCGCGGCACTGCGTGATCACTGCGGCGGCGAGTGTTCACGGTCACCTGTTGGGCGACGCCTATCGCAATGGAATCCGCGCCTGGATCATGCAGTGGCACCTGGCCTGCCGTACGCAACGGCCCGGAGGGGCCGATACAGCCTCCAGTACTCGGCTTTCTGGTCAGCCCAGCACGGGACTCTACGCACGTGGGTGGTACTGTTTGTGGACTTGCTTGAGTCGCGTCTGGTCGACGTGCGTGTAGATCTGCGTTGTGGCGATGCTGGCATGGCCCAACATCTCCTGGACCTGACGCAGGTCGGCGCCGCCGGCCAAAACGTGTGTGGCAAAGCTGTGACGCAGCGTATGTGGGCTGATTGTCGGTGGCACGGACGCCCGCGCGGCATACTTCTTGACCAGCTCCCAGATCGCTTCACGCCGCAGACGCCGGCCACGACGCGACAACAGCAGCCATGGTGGGGCGGTTGGGGCACGTGCCGCCAAGCTAGGCCGCTCATGCTCGAGGTACTCCTGGATGGCTGCGACCGCTTCTTCTCCCAACGGGACGAGTCGTTGTTTCGATCCCTTGCCGTGACATTTGCAGAAGCGTTCGTCAAGATGCATGTCGCGCGTCTTCAGATTCGACAGCTCCGACGCGCGGCAACCTGTGGCGTAAAGCAGTTCTAGCAATGCTCGGTCGCGACGGCGAAAAGTATCGTCGTAGTTCGGCGCCGCCAGGAAACGCGTGACCATGGCCGGTGACAGCACTTCCGGGATCCGCTGCCACAGCTTCTGACTGCCTAGCAGCTCGGCCAAGTTATCACGCAATATTCCTTCCAGCTGCAGGTAACGGAAGAACATGCGTAGTGCGACGATATGGCGAGCGATACTTGAGGGCGCCAACTCAAGCGAATGGAGCCACGCAACGAAATCCGACAGATCCGAGATCGTCAGCCGTTTTATGCTGCGGCCTCCCAGCCACTTGTGGAACCGGTTAACATCGCGCCGGTATGCCGCGACCGTGTTTTCCGCCAAGCGGCACTCGCCGGCCAAATAGTCGATGAATGCTTCCGCCCAACGACCGGTCGGTCGTGTGTTGAGAGTGGACTGTGCTTTGATGAGCTTTCGTTTGCGCGCTACCATGTATCATTGGTTCGGAGCGGCACGACGCCGGCCTGAAAGGGAAATGCCCCTTGCTCGCTTGGAGCCGGCGATTTGTGACAAGGTAGAGCGTCTGTAACGCTCAGGCAAGAGACGCCTGCTTGGAGGGCAAAGGAATATGATGGGCAAGAGAAAACGTTCGTAAGCAATCCGAGTTTAGCTAGCGAACCTCGTTCACTTGCTGGGCAAGCCTGTGGGGGCCTTTATCTGAACCAAAACCCGTAACATGTTTTCTAGGTAATAGGTTATTGGCCTTAAGGCCCCTGCCTGCTTGTCAGGCGGGTGAATCAGTTTGCCAAGCTAGATCACAATCGAGATGATTTCCCCCCTCTCTCCCGCGTCTGCCGCCTCCGGCGGCAGACGCGGGAGAGAGGGGGCATTTTCGGCGGTGCCCCGGCTAGCCATGCAAACTGATTCACCAACGGCACAAGGCCGTTGGGGTCTGGAGTTTGCGTCCAAAGTGGCGCTGTCCAGCTAGGAAAACCTAGTGCCCCCGTCAAATGCCCCCGTCAAATGCCCCCATCGGCCAAACAGAGCGGCATGTGCAACAAAGCGTTCACGGTCCGTTCGGGGGCGTGAATTTGATTTTCTCGATCAAGCGATTGATCTGTCCCGTTTCGGGGTCAATAAAGCCGGAGACAGCCGTGATTGCGTCGACCACATGTTTGTAGTGCAAGTCATAATCACAGTCGATTTCGACTTCGGCATCGTCGCGCGCGGCCGGCTCATCACCGCCGAGGATACTGATCACGTAATTGTGCAATTCACCGGTCGTATCGAACGCTAATTCGCCATTCACGACGATACCGCCGGGATGCATCAGTTGGCCATCGGGGGCCGCGCGCATGCGCACGTGCAAAGTCAGGATCGGGCTTGGATCGGGCAGTCCTTCCTGTTGGCTCTTAAGCGGCATTTGGATGTTGAAATCGCCTTCTTGCGCAACGATCTTGAACGTCATGATGAAAAAGACGAGCAATTGAAACACGATGTCGATCATCGGTGTCATCTGCACTTCGATCTTATCTTCGGTGGTCCGAGCGTGGCGGATCTTCATAGCTTATCTCGAATCGAGTGAGCGTTATGCGCGCACCAATGGCGCAGCGATAGCTAAGGCCCAATTTCTTCCTTGGCGCGCAACGCGAACTTTACAAACTGTTCTTCTTGGCAAAGCTGAATCAGCTCTTGCACTACTCCGGCTTTGGCCAGTTGATGCGCGCGGATGATGATCGTTGCATCACTCAAAGGTCGGTCGCGACCGTTGAGGATCGTTCGTTCATTGACCAGATAGGGACGCAGCCGATTCATGTTGGCCAGTTCCTGTCCACCGTAGACGACCGTTCCATCTTTCCGCAGTTGAATCGTTATTGGGTACTCGAGTGGTTGCTCGGGCGGCTTGGCCAGCGCACTCTTCGGCAACAGAATCTGCTGATCGGCCTCGGTCTGTGAGAAGTTGACCAGTACCATAAAAAAGGCGATCAACTGGAAGGTCATGTCGATCATCGGCGTAAGATCCCCTTCCAGAATCCCACTATCGGATTTTCGTCGAAAACGCATGGCATTCCAACCTGAACCTGAAGCGATTATTTCTTGCGTGGTCCCACATTCTCGAACCGTGCCATCAAGCCTTCGCTGACGATGCCGACTTCCAACACGAGTCGCGCGATGCGGTTCTTCAAGATATTGAACGCCGCGATGGCCGGGATGGCGATCAACAGGCCGACCAGCGTGGTAACCAATGCGGTCGAAATGCCCTTGGCCAACATGGTGGGGTTGGGCGTGCCGGTTCCGGCGGCGATCGTCTGAAACGAATTGATCATACCTTGTACCGTACCCAACAGTCCGACCATCGGGCTGATGGTTCCGATCAGCGCCATGTAGCTCAAGCGATGCTCCAGCTTCATGTTCTCTTCTTCACCCACCTCTTGCATCGCTTCGATCGCTTGTGGGTATCCGGATGATAGCTTGGCCAACCCGGCCGAAAGGACCTGACCAAGGAACGACTCGTCGCTCTTGGCCAACTCATAGGCCTCTTGATATTGCTTCTCGTCCAGATGTTGCTCGAATCCATCGACGAGTGCAGTGGGGCAGACATTTTCACGTCGCGCGGTCAGCAGATTCATGACCAACAAAGCGACGAGCGTAAAGGAGAGTCCCAGAAAGGTGAGACCGTATTGCCAACCGAGCGCCTCGCGAGCTATATCGAGCATGCTGGGCACTTCGCTCGGTGGTTTCGGCTCGTTGCCCCCGGCATTGGCACCTTGCGCCGCGGCCGGCGCGTCGACGGCCGCTGCGTCATCGGCTGCAGCGTCGCCCAGGTCGACGGCGTCATCCAGGTTGACCGCGTCATCCGCAGCTTTTTTGGCTTCCTGAGCGAACGTCGTGCTCGGTGTGCCGAAACTCGTCCACACCAGTGCGCCACACGCCACCAGCACTGTCGCCAGCCAACCGAGGGTCGCCGAGCGAGATCTCCACAAGGCTCGTTGCCGCATAACTGTCTCCCACATCGAAATGACTTACATCGCGATCGATTGTTACCATGTTCACTGCTACGCAACAATAAACGGTCACGCAACAAAAATGTTACGAAGTTACGTTTGCGATATCCCCAAAAGGACATCCCTCAAAACAATATCTCCAGAAGCGTACGGCATCTCCAGAAGCGTACGGCCGCGCCGACCGGCTGCGTTACCTGTTGCTATTTCAGCTCATCCCACCACGAGCAAGCCCGCGCGGGTCGTTGGCCAGCGTACTTTTCGATACGCCTCAAAATAGGTCCCCGAATCGATCCTGTCGTGTCTTGGACATCCTGGGGGGCTCTGTTGCCGTGTTATGCACACTCGGTTGCCACGCAGCTCGGTTGCCACGCAGCTTTTCATTCTAGTCGGCGGCGGCGGTGGCCGTAAACCAGGAACGGCTGGAAAGCCGCGCTTTCGCGCTCCGCCTGCCTACCGCCCGCACAATCGTCATTTTCGATTCGCCCAAGTGCTACCGGAGTAGTGGTTTTCGAGCACACTTCGCGCGCGAATCGCGCGTTCCGCCTTATTTACTTTCTTCCAAAGGTGGCTCAGGTGAAAGAGGGCTTCGGCGTGCGCGTCGGGCGTCTGGTTGAAGAGCAGGTCGACGTGCAGGAAGGCCAGGAGGGCATCCTGCGGTTTTTCCGCTTTCAGATAACAGGTGCCGAGAGCGTTGTAAGCGCGTGCGAAAAGCTGGGTTTTTTCGCGTGAGTCGTTTTCCGCGATGATCTCAAGGACACTGTCGATTCCCTGTTGAGCTTTTCCGGTTTGCGCCAGGCAGACGGCTTTGCCGAGCATCGCGAGCAATTTTTGTTCACGTGCATTGGCATCGTCCAGGCTGGTCGCCAGTACTTCCTGGTATTTCTTCAATGCGTCGGCGTACTTGCTATCCGACACCAATGCGTTGGCTTGCAGCACGTTGGCCCGCATCTTGTAGTCGGGCCAAGGGGCTTCGGCCAGCTTTTTGTAGTACGCGACCCCCTTATCGAAACTTGACAGCGACACCGCCAGATCGCCCAACAGTTCCATGGCAGCGTAGTAGTGATAGTTGTTTTTGGAGGCCGGGTTGGATTCAAAGGCCAGCATCGCGCGTGCCGCGGCGGCTTTATCGCCACCGCCGACCAGTGCCAATCGACCTTCGCTAAAGGCTTTGTAGAACTGGATATCCTGCAGGATCTCGGGCCGTGTGATGCCGGTCGTACTGATCTCCTCGAGCATCGATCGAGCCATCTCGAGTTGCCCTTTTTTGATCGCCTCGCGCGCATCGCGAAGCTCTCGTGGCTCACCCTTGTAAGTGACCTTTTGGATCTCATTGACGGGATATTTCTTGTCGCCCTTGGACGAGGAGATCGCAATCTCCGTGCGTGACATCGCGGTTATCGTGCCGAAGGTTGGCGTGCCTCGTGTGCCGACAACCGAATCAAATTGCTGCGCGTGCACCATCGGCACGCTCAACGAAGCGGACACCGCCAACGCGATCAAGGAGGATAGGGCGAACACCTTGCTCTGTCTCATTCTTTTCTCCGTTATCATCGGTCTGCATGTGCGATGTTTGGTGGTGTCAGCCCCGTATTGGCGGAGGGGATGGGGCGTTTGAATGCGGGCGAATACGAATTGGGGTCACAACGAATCATAAGCGAAGGATTGAAGGTGGTTATCACGATCGAGAAATCAAACTAAACGACGAGTGTCCAGGCGGTTGCGGTCCTATTACTTGCCCTTGCGTGGTAAGCCCTTGGCACGTTGGCCTAGTGCCTGTTGGATCTTCTTAAGCAGCGTATTATACTTTCCGAACCACTCGGGGCCGCCGAGTGACGGGTAAAGCCGATGCGTGAAAACAAGTTCGTTTTGGGCTCGCGTCAAGTACTTCTTCCGGTCACTTTCCTTGCGTAGTCGCAATGCCAACTGGTAGTCGCACAGTGCGGTGTTGTACCGTGCTTCGTAAAAATCATTACGGTATTGTTTGGTGCGTTGCGTGACTTTCGCAATGCGGCTCCAACCCCAGGCGGTTTGTGCCTTGGTTTTCGGGTCGACTGCAGTACCGCGCACAGCGGTAAGGTAGCGGATCCCTTCTTTAGGGTCAGCGGCCCAGAGTTGATAGGTTCTGGCCGCTTCTTGTTGAAACTCGAGTTTTCGATTGTCTTGCTCGAGCAGTTGTTTCATCATTTCGATGGCTTCGGCGAACTTGCCCGCGTCGCGCAGCGCCACTGCTTTGCGAAACCGGAACATCCGTTCTTTTTCTGGAGTGAGTTCATGCTGTCGAGCATTGTCGAGTATCTGGTCATAAGTGGCGGCGGCGGCGGCGAAGCAAGCACATGCCGCGTCTGCCGACTTCGCGTCTTGGGCCAAGCCGTTACCGAGGCTGGCGTATGACTGTGCCACCCAGTTCAGGATGCGCAGGTCCTTAGCCTCGTCACGCACTTGCTCCAAGAATGCGCGAAAGCCCTCGGAGAGAATCTTGCGGTCTTCGGGCTTGTCGAGCAGTTGGAGTTGGGTCTCGAGTCCCAGCGCAAGGGTGTAGAAGATATCGACCAGTCGCTTCTGGCTCTTGGGCGAGTCACCGATTTGAGCGCGTAACGCATTCATCATTTCGCGAATACGTTCGATCAACGCCGTTCGTTGCTGGGTGTTTTGCAATTTGGGGAGTGCCGACACCATCGCGTTCAACGCGACGCGATAGGCCTGTTCGCGCAGTGTCGGCGATTCGATAGCCGCATCATTGCGTTGGATCATCGGCAAGACCCCGATCTTTGGGTCGTCCAGCAGGGCCAGCGCTTGCGCGGCTTTGCCGCTGGCCGTGTAGATCTGGCTCAGCGACAGGACGGCGCGTGGCATTGTGGCATTGATGGTTCCCGCGTCTTTCATCCGCTGGATCCCCGCTTCGAGCGTCCGCATGGCGGTCGTTTGAAGTGTCTCGAGTTCCGGCCGTCGGGCGGCGATTTTCGCGTTCAACTCCACTGCTTCCGCGCCGCCTTCCTTGGCGGTTTTCTCCCACGTGCGTAGCTGCTGCATGCCGATAAGATAGTCGCGCCAAAGCGCCTCACCGATCCGTAGCTCGGCCGCTCCTCGCTCGGGCGAGTCGGGCGGAATACTCTCGACGTACGCGCGTGCCGTGTCCAATTTGCCCTGCCGAATCAAGAACGGGATGAGCGTGTTGATCGCTTCTCCCGCCTCAGGCGTGCCGGCCCATGTGTCGACAATGTAGTTCGCCAGCGCCATCACGTGCTCGGTCTCAAAGGGCTTCTCATCATTGGGATTCGTTTCGTAGAGTTTCAGGTAGGCGGCCAGGGCGATTTGAGCTCCCATTCGAGCGCCGTTGGTACCTGGGAACCGGCGACCAATGAACTCGCCCATCACGGCGGCATCGTAGTACTGGCCGTCCACGTAATAGAGGTACGCCAGAAGGCGGCGCACCAGGTTCAAATCCTCCAACGGCGTGCTCTTATCGGCGTAGGTCAGAGCGAGCAACAGGTTGTCGGTCGCTTCGCGACGCCGGCGTGTGACGTTTTCTTCGGCCTCCTTTAACTTCTTGCGGAGCTCTTCCCTGATTTCTTCTTTCTTTTCTTTCTGCAAGCGTTCCGGGACATTGGCCAAGAAATACTGAGCACTCTGCATTTCGGCAATGGCTTCGGTGCCTCGGCTCCGCGCTTGCTCGAATGTCTTGGCCTTCTCGCGGGGTGCATTGCGCGCGGCAGAGACACCGCCTGGTATTTCGGCCAGCAACATGCGCCCGTCCTCTTGATAGGGTCCGGGCAGCCGCGATACGGCGCGCGCCAGTCGTCGCGCTGCTTCACGCGAGCTCTTGACAAGATTGTCGCGTGGATTTTCCTTCGCCAATTGGTCCGCGTAGCGTTTATTAGCACGTGCCAATGCCAGCCGCAATTGGACCCAATCGTCCTCCTTGCTCTCGGCCGGACGCATGGTTTCCAACCACTGCGTCCCGCGGCTGATAGCAGCTGCATAATCCCGAGTCGATTCGCCGAGCCAGCAGTCGATTGCCAGCAACAAAGCTTGCGTCTTCAATTGCCGCGCCGCGTGCTGGTTATTCGTTTGTCCCAGTAGGTCGTCTTGCAAATAACTCAACGCGGTCTTGCAGTCGCCCTGTTTGACTAAGCAACGCGCTTGGTAAAAGCGGGCACGCGCTCCGGCCAGTTTTTCGCCGTACTTCTTGTACATGTCGGCATACCGTTTCCCCGCCTGGTCAAGCAACGCCTTGCGCGTCGGCGACTTGGCCGGCTCGGTATCCGCCTTTTCCTCAAGTGATTCGGCCGCCCGTAGCAACGTCAACAAGTATTCGCCACGCAACGAATCGCGAAGGTCGATCTTTTCCTGCGCCGCGTTCGGACCGATCTCGGTCTTCAGCTTGGACAACGCCTCCTTTAACTCGGCCACCGCACTAAGCGAAGCCTGATAAGCTTCGTCGTACAGTTGGCCCGCCTCTTTCAAGAGCGCTGGCGTGCTCGTTCGCTTAGCCGACTCGACCTTCATGTTGGCCCATTGACGCAGTAACAGGATGAACTGGCGCCGAGCGAACAACCGCTTGGGACTGCCGGGCTCCTCCCGGAGAAATTTCTCCAGGCTCGCTTTGGCCTCGGTGAGCATGCGCTCGCGCGCCGATCGGTCGCGCAAAAACGTTGCGGCTTGCACCATCGTGACGCCACGTTGATACGCCAACTCGGACTGAAACTCGTGCGAAACGAGTGGATTGTTGTCCATTCGGTCCAAATACAACAGCGCCGTGTCAAAGTAGCCGCGTGCACGCAGTGCTTCCAAGAATGCTTCGGTCGGCTCTTCCGCGCGAAGGCGGGCCGGGGCTGTCAGCACCAGCAGCAATGCCACATGGCAGCACATCAGGCTAATTCCGGCCCAGCTTCTGGCAGTTGCAAGCCGAGCCTTGCTGGGAGCATTGCAGACGGTTACCATTTCGCTCCTTCCTCCATCGCGCCTAGTCCAGTTCCGGGAATTCGCCACGTATTGAGATCACTTGGCCAATCGCGGCTCATGTACAGTCGATCATACTCCTGAGCCCAGTCACATGAGCCCAGTCACATGAGCCCAGTCACATGAGCCCAGTCACATGAGCCCAGTCACTGCCTTGGACGCCGCACTGGGCCCTGCGGTGGTGGCACCAGAACGCCAAAACACGTGAAATGGCGACGTTTTCCGCCCTCGCCCATCCTCACGTGTCGTCTCGAACGAGATACTTCCCACCTGGGCGTACTCCTAAAAGCTACCACCAAATCCCGGGAACTCCAACTAACCCTCCTAGGCCGCGGCTTTCCCCCCGGTGTATTTCGCCTCGGGTGTCGTTGCGCGAACCGGAAAGATGGGCATAATCCGAATGTTCCGCATGGAGGTGAGCACATATGATCCAACGGCAGATTCCAACGGCACATAGGTTGTATGTGTGACTGCTTGCGCGGGGTCGTGCGTTGCGTGATATGCATGGTCTGGTGTCGCAAGGGCGCCTGCGGGTTGCTTTGGCGATATCGCCCCCTTTTTCCTGCCGGGACGAAGTCGGGTATGCTGGAGTGAAGGATCGATCCAGGGCACGCGTGTCATGGTGGGGCCGCACGCCACCAGGGCGGATTGGCGACGAGTCAAGCAACGGGACAGAAGACAATGGTTTCATTCAAACGGTCCGACGATAGCGCGCACGCTGGGCGGCGGCAGCCACCGCCTAACTATTTTTCGCGTGCCGTGCGGCTCAAGATTTTTCTTCTACTGGGCCTGTTCATGGGCGTTTTGATGTTGGCGTCCGAAGCGCGTAAGCCCGAGAACTGGCGCTGGATGTGGGCGTTCGACCAAAACGTGTCCACTGCGGCCACGCCAGATCACTTGGCGCCGGGCGCTGGTGAAGCAGGGCCGACACCACTTGCCCCGGCTCTGTCGCGTGGCCGGCGGCAGAGCGAACCGGATTCCGAACCGATTGTTGCGGGCATTGAGCCTCCGGCACTACCGCCCGACCGAGATGCCACACAGCCCCTTGCCGCGGTGCCTCCTCAACGTGACGGTTGGAATCACGTTCTGCGCCGATTGAGCAAGACGCAACGGCAACTTTTCCAAACGGGCCTGTGGAGCTGGCGCCATCATCGATCGCTCGACGGTGCCAGCAAGGCCGAGTGGCCGGCACTGCTTGAGCGGGTTGATGGCCTATGGGCCGACTATCTGGAACGCGTCCGCACGGCAGTGACGCGGGGCCCCAATGCGCTGACAGAAACGCAGAAGCAAGCGAGCCTTGCCATTATCGAAGCCACCGAGTCGTTGTGGGGTGAACAAAAAACGGCGCTCGAAACGCTTGCCGACGAGGAGTTGGTCGGTGGTGAGCAGGACAAAATTCTGGTCCAGTTGCAGGCGATATTGGATCAACGAGCATGGGCTCAGGTGAAAGACAATACCGTACTCCGTTCGGCCGAGACCGATGCGTGGTATCGCTGCTGGGATCAGTTCGAGCTAACGGCCACACGGGCTCGGATCGAAGCAGCTCCGCGAGCGACTTTTGTGCAGTTGTTTGCACAACCGAGCGAGTTTCGTGGCCGTTTGGTCAAAGTCAGCGGCATCGTCAAGTCGGCGTATCACGTTACTTCG
Organism: Planctomycetota bacterium; assembly: GCA_024277285.1. Next base: position 2,625 of record JAJRVM010000139.1, on the reverse strand, counting down.
CGCACGACGAGATTTGGCATCGATGGTTACGTTGTGTTGGGACTGTTGCCGCGTGACCACAGTGGTTCACCGATCGTGATTTACTGCACCGAGCTTCCGGCCGGTTTTCCCAAGATTGATGCGGGCGACCCGTCTGGCAGTGGCGTGTCGCTGAACGAGGAAGTTGAGATCACGGGCTATTTTTTCAAGCGATGGTTGCATCGCAGCTTAGAAGGCATGACGTTATCGCCGTTGATTCTTGGCAAGGTGACGGACTGGAAACGTCGTGCGGCGCCGTCGCAAGCCGCTGCGCATCCACCGATCACCCGCGGAGTCTTGCTGGTGTCAGCCGTGGTGATGGCGCTGCTGGCCGCCTTGATTGCCGTTTCGGTCTACCGCGGCAGCCGTTGGTCCAGCACCGATACGGCGCGGTCGACGCGCGCTCCCGATGCGTTGCCGACGTTTCCAGCCGATGAAGTGCACGGTGGGGTCGCGCAGCGGTTGAGCGAATTGGCCGAGGAAATCAAGCGGCAAGACTAGTGCTTTGTCTCAAAACGTCTTTTCGCGCGGCAAAGCCATGCCATTTCCAGCAGATTACGCGCAACGCAAGGTGGTAAATACGAGTTTTGAGACAAAGACTAGCCCGGATTGCTCGGATCAATGTACATGAGCGGGTGCGCTGGCGTGCCGGTTTGACCGGCTGAAACAAGTGAATTCGGCCAGGCCCCCGAGAGGGCTTGATCGCGGGAGAGGGACGCGTCGTCAAAGATGGATAATCGCATGACCACGAAACGCAAGATAGATTTATCAACGATGAGCAGGCGATGGAACTTGGCCACCATCATCGTGTTGGCGGCGAGTCTCCTGGGAGCGTCGCGTGGAGTGGCGCAGCAAAAAGACGCGCGTCCGAGCGAGCGAGATCAACCGGGGTTATTGCTGGCGCCATTTCAGACGCCGCGCGAACTGCTTCGTTTGCTCGATATCGGACCGAGCGAATGGGATAAGTTTGTCGACGGCCAGCCGATAGCGGCTACGGATGAGGAGGTGTTTCTGAAAGTCCTGTTCCGCATGCCTCAGATCGGGTGGGACGACATTGACCGCTGGGCTCAGCATCCCGTGCCATGGACACGGCTTCGGACAGAACCGCGGCCGCATCGAGGCGAGTTTTCGTTGTTCGAAGGACGAGTTCACTCCGTCCACAAACGCGAGGTCCGTGGCAAACTGGCCGGACTATTTTCGCTGAACCACTATTATGAAGTACAAATCGAAGTTGATCCAGCGACGCGCGTGATCGTGTGCACGCGGTCGATCCCCCAAGCCTGGAAGGACCAGACAAGGCTCGATGAGCGCTGCCGAGTGACGGGGATGTTCCTGAAAATGGGAGTCGTTTCCGATGACGGCCCGCGTTTCATGTTCGCAGCGCGGCGAATCGGCTGGTTGCCCGATCACCTTGCCTCCGAGCTTGGTATCGGGCCGGCGCAAGTGCTGTTGGGCGATTTGGGTATGGATGTGGGCTTGTTTGATGCGGTTCGTGCACGCAATGGCAAACCAATCAATGCAGCCGAACGCGAATGTTTCTATGCGCTGTTGCATGCGGCCGGCCGAGCGTCGAGCGGCGCGCTGGCGCGGCGCGCCATTCCGCTGCAGTTGGCGACCGTCTTGCAGCAGCCCAAGCGTCTGCATGGCGATGTGCTGCGGTTGCGCGGTGCGGTCCGCAGGATTACCCGCGTGGTCGTGAATGAACCGGACATTCAACAGCGCTACGGTATCGACGGCTACTATCAACTCGACATCCTTGTGCCGTTGCGCGATGAGGAAATCCGAATTACCGGCGATGCAAAAGAGGAGTTGGGGCCGGTGTATCGCAATAATTTCCCCTTCACGTGCTGCACGCTCGCGATTCCTCCCGCATGGGAAGGACTGGTCGGAAAAGAGGAGGCGAATGTTGCCGTGGTGCTCGACGGTTTTTTCTTCAAACTGTGGGCCTATTCCAACCCTTACGTTTCCTCGTTCGATCCGAAACAACGCCAGTTGAGTCCCATGTTGATTCTGCACGAACCGGCGCCCGCTCCCGCTGCGCAAACTGACGACCGGTCGATGGGGTTTGCCCTAGGGGCCGGATTTCTGTTCGTATTGATCAGCATATGGGGGGCCGTCTGGGTGCTGGGACGCAGCGATCGTAAACATGCCGGCGCCGTTCTGCAGCAACGGCGCGAGTCCCCGGCGCCGGTCGACTTCGCCCACTTGGCAAGCGGGGACACGGCAAGCGGAGACGTGGCAATTGCCGATCCGGAAAATGCGGACGAATGAACCGGTTTGCAGATACCGTCTCCGAGGCTCGGTATAGGACGAAGTCCACGCTCAAAATCGTTGCCCCTACTTGACTTGGCACGTTTGAACCTCATATTCGGTGGTCTGTGTTACGGGTATCGCGTAATTCGGCTGGCGCGATCCTAGGAAACTTGAACCGCGATTCTGCGCAGCTCGAGTGGGAAAGAGAGTTGGTGAAAGCAACGTGTAGCGGGTTGGTGCGGCCAGGCATTGGCACGGCGCTGCCCTTCACGCCAAGAGGTAGGGTGGTTCACTTTTCCGCTGGCAGGGGAGCACCTCGCTTTCGGTCGAATCGCACAGTTTGAATCGCACAGT
>JAJRVM010000138.1 GCA_024277285.1 Planctomycetota bacterium | reverse complement strand
GGTGGGTGAAGATGATTGGTACGCTACCCGTGACGTCCCATCTCCCCCCCATATCCACGGCCCCCTTTCCTCCCCGCCGCCGAAGGCGGCGGGGAGGAAAGGGGGGGAGTAGCTGGCATCGCGGGTAGCTCACCAGCCGTTTTCACCCATGGGACAAGCCCAATGGGAGTCTCTGGAAAGCGACATTACTCCATTCGGCTAAACTGTTACGCGGTAAGAACAAACTGCAAGACCCGAACGCCAAACCAAAACGCACTTTGCGATCACGTTTTTTCGCAAGTGATGAATGCTCTTCCACCGGACGACCCATGCAGTGTCACGTGATGAACGGCATTCGTGTTTCCGATTTCACCTTCTCTTGGTCGTTGGGCATTCGTCATTCGCTACTGATTGGCAACCATGCCAATCAATCGGTCTTCGCTGGTGAAGTTGTTGATCCCGTCTTTCTTCTACGCGTAGAGGGCCGATACGGTCCGCGCGCAAGCATCTGGCAGCCGAGGACAGCAATGCCATGGGCAAGAAAGACATTGACCGTTCTGTTCTTTTTTGCCCATCATTTTCTTTGCCCTCCAAGGAGCACCACCAGAACGGCGTCCATGAGCGCAACAGGAGAGAAGGGCAAAGAAGATGACGGGCAAGAAACAGCGCTCAGTGGAACGCCTTCCGATCAGGTGGACGTTTGCCATTCTTCGAGCTCGTCGAGTATCCATTCACGGTCCCGAAGCGAGTGCCGCCTGGTCCAGAAGTAAGAACCACTCAGCAGCACTATTCGTCACTAGTAGAGCGGAGGTGCTTGTCGAAGAACGCAATGACCACGGGCCGGAGGTCGCGCTGCTTGGGCTGAAGGTGGAAGCTGTGTGGAGCGTCTTCGACAATAACCAGTTCACTCTGCACACCGATCTTGTTGGCCGCTTCGTTGAAACGGATAGACTGATCCAATGGCGTGGTCTTGTCCGCCGTACCGTGCAGGATAAGCATAGGCGGGTCATCCTTTGAAAGCTGCTTGATAGGCGAGGCGGAATCCCACAGCGCGGGAGCCTCGGCCTGTGGCTTGGCGAACATCGGCAGATTCGGATACGGTTTGGGCGGGACCTGCCCCTCCCACGAACTGGCGCAGTGTGGGTACATCGGCACGGCCGCCTGGATGCAGCATGATGGAGCCCTTCGTGGGCAACGGCTTCGAGCGATCCCAGTAGTTCTCCATCACCGCACCGTCCACGACCAGCTTGCCGAACCCACCAGCTTGGTAGATGCGATGCATCGCGTAGAGGTCGGGATAGTAGTAGGACGTTTCGTACATCATTTATTTCAGGCCTGACGCCTTGACGGCCTCGAACAGCCGGTCTCCATCTTCGAGCGACTCGTATACAGCCGGCACGGCGCTGGCAACATGCTTGCCATGTCGGAGTACGTCGATGCAGTGCCGTGCATGGCTCGGCGCGTCGGTGGCCACGAATACGGCCTCAATCCGGTCGTCTTTCACTAATTCTTCGAGCGACGGGTAGGTCTCCTTGCAGCGGCACGCCTTGGCCAGTCCGGCACACCGATCGGGAAACAGATCGCTGACGGCCACCACTTCAACATTCGGGTGGTCCTGGAATCCGAACGCCGCGCCGAATTTGCAGCGGCCATAACCGACGATTCCCACCCGAATCTTTCGATCGGACACCGATCGCCACGCCTTCGACGCGTCCGGATCGACCAGTGCTTCCTCGAAACCGGGGATGATGTCTTTTTTCTTGTCCTGGGCCTGCACCGCTCCTCCGAGCCCCATAGCGGCGGCACTCAGGCCAACGGATTGCAGAAAGGAGCGTCGTGACGTCGAACTACTCATGGTCGTTGCTTCCCAAAAAAGGTAACTATGGAGCTTCTTAGTGACGTGGTTTCAAAACGTTGCAACCTGTCACTGTGACCGCAACTTCCGGGAGGTTCACCCGGCAAGATCCGATGTTCTTCTTTGTCGCGTTGGCGGCGGCCACAACGTTGGCGATGGCAACCACGAGACGTATTGTAAGAGGCAATCCGAGAGAAGTCCTTGCGTATCCTTGTAAAGGAACTTACCAGAGCCCGGTTCGTGGGCGGTGTCGCCTAGCCAATCTTGCCGTTGCACCATGGCTGCCGGATGACCAACGCAATTTGGGTTGTTTTGAAGAACGGAAGAGAGGAATGGGTCCGAGGGGACCTCGCTTTCGCCGGTGAGATCGTCAATTGGTGGGCAAAACGTACCGTTGACACGGCATTCCAAATTGACTTGAGCCAGATCGGGGCGACTTTCAAGGCCGACACGCTGGTCAGACTCTTGTCGATGTGTGATGATTCCGATCGATGTCCAGTCACAGTGATTACCCATGAGGTTGGATGGATGTAATGGCAGTATGCATCTGACGCGTACTATACCATGAGCCGTGCAACGGCGACGATCGGAGTACCGGCATAGGGGTTATCGCGCCGGGTTGAGGAGTTAGCAGATGCGTTTGCATGACGCGTCCCCGCTCGCCAACGGCACCGGCGTGGCGCAGAAGCGTGTCTTTGGATGCGGATACGCCTCGACGCGCCGACCTTCAGCGCGCATGCCGCCGCCGCTGACGGGAGCGTAAGGAAGCCGTCACACTGCCTCAAACCGTACCGCGATGCCACACGCGCGCTCGACGCACCGCAGCTCTGGCGTAGCGGTTAACCGCAATCCCAGAGGAGTATCCTGAAAAAACGGGGTTGAATACCGGACATCACGTGTTGGGATAGTACGCTTGCATGACGCATTGTGAGTGCAGGGGACTTTTTCGGGATGCTCTGGCGGGATGCGCGCTGAACGGTGGCGTTTGCATGATTCGTCCCCAAAAACAAGAATAGGTGATGAACCTGATCGCGTGCCACTGGAGGGCGAGCGGCAGGCGGGAGGATCGCGCGGGACAACTGCGGTGCGAACATGTCCACAGGTTGCTGACCGCCAATGGTCCAGCGAATATTGCAGATGATCGCCCAATATAATCCATCTGGCCTGCGGACTAGAAGAGCTGATGTACTTGGGACTTTCCCACAAGTGTCTACTGTCCGTTGCCCACCGCGATCATATCCACGGTCATCGTGCACCCATCCTGGCCGACCCCAAAGACCATGAGTTTCGATGCCGCGGGAGGACGCGTGGGGTCGAAAATCTTGGGGCGTGTCCGATCGACCCACCTGGCGGCGTCGTCGTCGCTCACGTAGTACGTGGCTTTGACCAAGTGCCGCATGTCGCTGCCGGTTTTCGCCAAGATGTCCTGTAATCGCCCGAAGAGCAAATCGGCCTGCAATTCACCTCGGCTTGGTTTACTCGCGTAAAGGCCAGCGATGTAGATTTGCTGCTTGGCGCGCATCAGAGCCACCCGGCTGAACGCATTGCTGGGGCGAAACTCGGGTGGATCGAAATACTCCACGCCCTCGACCGCCTTGTCCGACGCGGGTAACTGGGCGATCAACTCAATCTCGACCGGCATCGAAGCCAGCCATTGCACAAAGACTACGGGAGGCGTGAGTTGGTCGGGAAAGAATGCCTGCACTTCGGGAAGAACGTCCTCGGCCGCCGTCACCGGATTCACAAACACCTTTATCTGCACCACATGCTCGGGGCCAAGCTTCAGTTGCCCGAGGGTCTTCATCAAGCGGGCCATCGATTTGGTTACGGGCAAGGTGGTCAGTCCGAACCCTTCTGGCGCGCCAGAAAGATAGGCGATATCTCCAGGCGGCAACACGGCCGCATCGGCACATTTGTCGTCGCCCGAAACCGATTTGCAACGTTTCAAGGCCACCGCCTTCTGGTCGCCAGCGGCTCCGGCAACCGCATCGACGGCCACCAGGACACCACGCTGAGGCAAAGGCGTCAGTACCGAGGTAATCACCGGACGAACCGTGTCGTCCAGACGCTCGTCCAACAGCTCACGGACGCGTTGGGCCGCCTCGTTCGAGAGAGCATAGACGTTCAGCCGGATGAGCTTGTCCAGGCCGGATCCCGAGTCCTTCAGCACGGCCTCCAGATTGGCCAGAACCTGAGAGATCTGCTTATCGGCCGAGCCCTCACCCACCAGCTTTCCATCGCCATCAAGCGGCAGGAGTTGTCGCGTGTGGACCAGTGGCATCTGGTCGACGATCACGGCCTGGGACATACCCGCCGGGGCATCAAGCGGAACATACTGGATCGATGGCTCAGCCGCATCAGCCGCAGTCGGGCAGTTGGCCATCGCTATCAAGCAGCAACACGTCACAAGAATCGCCATCGATCGCCGCGCCATCCGTCTAACCTTCTCTCGTGCATATTTCATCGGTTTGATTTCCTCGTATTCTGACAACGCTTCGTTGAGTGGCACTGGCTCTGCCAGTGTTCCCCAAATGTCTTGTGTCGCAACACTGGCAGAGCCAGTGCCACGGCGAAATCGAATCTCTAGCTGTGCCAAAGCACTACACTTCACTGGGCAGCTCGTAGCCTTTGCGGCGTTCAAAATCGAGATGCGTGTTGGCCTCGTTATCGCCGGGGAAGATTTCTTTTTCCGGATCCCATTTCAGGCGGCGGCCCAATCGGCGGGCAATGCTGCCCAGGTGACACAACGTTGCCACTCGATGCCCATTCTCGATTTTCATAATCGGGTCTTTGCGAGAGGCCACACATTCAAAGAAGTTCTCCATGTGATTGTCGCTCTTATAGACGCGAACCGCATCCGCTGGCAACGGATCCTCGGCAAGTCCTGCTGGGTCGCATTCAAAGCCACCTCGAAAGATCGTAATCTTGCCCTTGTCGCCGATGAACGTTGCCCCACCTCCCAGCTTCTTGTCTCTGCTGGTCAGCGACAACACTACGCCGTTGGCGTACTTGTAGTGAATGAACGTCTTGGAACAGAGGGCATCGCCGCGCGCGGGCGTCTCGGGCGTATGGTAGACCACCGTCTCCAATTTCTCCTCGGGATCGACCCAGATCTCGACCGGGCCGCTATCGTCCATATCGAGCGCCCATTGGACCATGCTCAGCCCATGGCATCCCCAATTGGGCAACTCGCCCCCAGAATACGGCCGGAACGACATCCACCCCGGGCCCACGGCGTATTTTTCCGCGGGGTACCGGTAGCACGGTGGTTCCTCGGGCACATAAGGAGCCCGCGACAAGTAGAGATCAGTGTGGTAAGGCACGACTTCGTTCGGCCCACACCATGCGTCCCAGTCAAGCCACTCGGGAATCGGTTGCGCCGCAAAATCGCACTCGTAGGCGCTAGGATAGTTGTAGCCAATGACCCGTTGGATATTGCCGATCCGTCCGTTGCGAATCAGCTCGACCGCCTTGCGCGTCGCGGGGTGAGAACGCTGCTGCTCGCCGGTCTGGAAGATTCGTTCGTACTTGCGTACCGCCTCCACCATTTTCTGCCCTTCGGCAATCGTATGGCTCAACGGTTGTTCACCGTACATATCCTTTCCCGCTTGACACGCGTGAATGCAAGGCAGGTAATGCCAGTGCTCCGGGGTGGCATAGACGACCACATCGACTTCTTTCTGATCCAGCAACTTGCGGTAGTCCTGGTATATCTTTTTGGTACCGTACGTCCGGCCCCACCGCTCAGCCCGTTTCAAGTTGAAGTCGGCAACGGCCACAACTCGCGCGTGGGCGGGCGGTGCGCCCTGCCCCCCTTTACCGATCATCAATTGGCTGTTGCGCCGTCCGCATCCGATGATCCCAACACCGATCTGCTCGTTGGGACTCACTTCGTGTGCTTTGGTCGTGACCGGTCCCGGCGTCGACTCACTTTGCGGCGCCGGGCAACCCGGCAGAACAACTCCTGCCGCTGCCGCACCGAGAGCTTGCCCTAACAGTCGGCGCCGCGAAAATTTACGTGTATTCGTCATCGGACTCTCCTCACTTGATCGTTTCACATGTTGCGCGGTGGTGCTTCGGACCGGAAACCGGGAGCCGTACATTTTTTCGGAAGGCTACGAAGAACAGGCCAATTGACCGCACGGTCACAACCGGCCTGGGATTCTGGGTGACCATTCAATTTATCAGATTTTTTTCGTTTGAGTGCGGGGGCTGACATTTTTCCTTGAATCTGCCATTAGCGACACGCGCGCACCCCGTTTCGACGGTCTTGGCAGCCAGCGGGGCTGCGCTGCGTGCGCCAGTCGCTGTGCAACATCAGTATGGAAGGATAAAGGGGGGGTACAGAGCCGCGTCCCCTAGGATCCCGAGCACCAAGAAACAGCGCGTCTGCGCGTCCTTGCTTTTAGCTTATACTGGACAAACACTGGCTGGCCTTCTCGCGAAGTTAGCGGGCCTATGCCGTAAACTGAACGGCCGAATGGAAACGTGTGGCGAAACAAACTCGGCAAAGAAACGATGGAAATCTCATGAGCGCCAAATGGGCAAAAATCTTATTGGCAGTGGCCGGCGCAGCGGGCGCCGCGACGCTGCTGCTCGGCTTGATCGTGATCGTCGGGTGGTATACGGGCAATCGCACCTTGATTCAGGTTCTGCCCAAGTTCGTGCCCATGCAATTCAATACGGCGTTGGGCTTTGTCTGCTGCGGAATGAGCCTGATTCTTGTGATCGCGGGAAAACCGCGCAGCAGTGCGTTGTTCGGCGCACTCAGCTTTGCCATCGGCCTGCTGACGTTATTTGAATATGCGGTCGGCGTGAATCTTGGGATTGACGAGCTGTTGATGAAGCACGATATCACCGTGGCGACTTCAAATCCGGGACGCATGGCGCCGAACACCGCCGTCTGCTTTGCACTGTTTGGGCTCAGTTCACTGCTTCGCCCGCGGCGCTGGACACCCACCTCTCGCTCCGTGTTAACGGTCGTTCTCGGGTCAATCACGTTCGGGTTGGGAATCGTCGCGCTCTCCGGCTATATGGCTGGTCTGGAGACTGCTTACGGTTGGGGCAACCTGACGCGTATGGCGGTCCATACATCCGTCGGATTTGTGGTCGCAAGTGGCGGACTCCTCTGCTTTGTTTGGTCAGGCGACATCCGCGACCAACTGTGGCTTCCCCGCTGGATGCCCATCCCACTAGGTATCGCGATCCTCACTGCCACGCTCTGCTTTTGGCAAGCTCTGCATGCCGAGGGCGTTCGCATCCAGCGTGAACATGCGGACATTACGTCAATCTCGGGCCTGGCGGCGCTGATGCTGGTCGTCGGTGTGTTACTGGCGACAGCGATGGCGCTAGTCGCATTTCTCGCCCAACAGTCATCCCGGCGATCGCATGCCGTCACGAAGTCGAATAGGGCGCTGCAGGACGAGATCTTGGAGCGACAGCAAATCGAGCGTGCCCTGCAAACTCACAAGGATTCGCTCGAGGAAGTGGTGGGCATCCGGACTCAAGAGTTGGAACAAGCGCTTGCTCAAACCAAACAACAGGCTATCTTCTTTCGAGTGTTCAAAGATGCCACCGATCCGATCGTGTTGGAAGACCTTTCCGGCAACGTGATGAATCTGAACAGAGCGGCAGAGCAGGCCTATGGCTGGTCGAAGGAGGAGCTGATTGGCAAGCCGATCAAATTGATCGTTCCCGAAGAACGCCGCGGCCAAGCGGATGAGCTGCTCCAACGCTGTTTGGCCGGTGGCGAGGTGCGCAATGTCGAGGGGCTCCGCGTGTCGCGCACGGGGAACGTCTTCGATGTTCTGATCACGCTCTCGCTACTGGTTGACGACAACGCCGAGCCGCTAGCAATCGCGAGCATTGCCAAGGACATTACGTCCCTACGCCAAGCAGAGGCGGAGCTCAAATCACTGAACCGGGATCTCGAAGCGAAGGTCGAGGAGCGGACCTCCGAGTTGGCCGAGGCCGAGGAACGCAGTCGTCTGCTACTCGAATCGACTCGCGATGGCATCTTCGGCGTCGACACGAACGGCATCGTGACTTTCGTCAACGCGTCGGCCGCCACCATGCTCGGCTTCAAGCGTGTGGAGATTATCGGCCAACCTATCCACTCCCTGGTCCACCATTCCCAGAAAGACGGCAGCCCCAATCCGCTCGAGCATTGCCCCATGTGCCGCGCCTACACAGAGGGTATTGCCAGTGCGATCGACGATGAAGTGCTGTGGCGCAAAGATAATGTCAGCTTCGACGTTGAATATACCAGTGTGCCGATACGGCAGAACAATGTGATCATCGGCGCCGTCGTCGTGTTCCGCGATATCAGCCAGAGGAAGCAGGAACAGGCCGAACTCCAAAAGCTCTCGAGTGCGGTCGAACAAAGCCCCAGCTCCGTGGTCATCACAGATATGGAAGGACGTATCGAATACGTCAATCCAAAGTTTACCCAGGTCACCGGATACGCGCGGGAAGAGGTTCTTGGCAAGAACCCGCGCGTGTTGAAGTCGGGTGAGCAGTCACCGGAGTTCTACGAAGACCTTTGGAAGACCATTACCGCCGGGCGAGATTGGCATGGTGAGTTCTGCAATCGAAAGAAGGATGGCGAGATATACTGGGAATTGGCCTCCATCTCGCCAATCCACGATGCCGACGGTCAAATCGCGCATTTTGTCGCGGTGAAAGAGGATGTTACCGGGCGCAAACGCATGGAGCAGGAGATGCGCCGAATCAACTTCCTTTCGGATATTGCGCTTGAGTTGACAGATTGTGGATATTGGCACGTCGACTACCGTGACCCCGACTACTACTACCAGTCGCAGCGAGCGGCCACGATCCTCGGCGAATTGCCCAAACCAGACGGCCGCTACCATCTTCAAGATGAGTGGTTCGCGCGCTTGTTGGAAGCGAATCCTCAAACTGCCGCAGAGACAACCGAACGCTATCAGGGTGCGATCGACGGCCGCTATGACCATTATGAATCGACCTACGCCTACAAGCGTCCGATCGACGGCGAGATCATATGGATTCACGCGTTGGGACAGATCGTTCGAGATGACGACGGCAAGATCCAGTACCTGTACGGTGTGTATCAGGATGTGACCGAGCGCAAGCGGGCCGAAGATGCCGTGCGGCAAGCACAAGAAGAGCTCAGAACCAGCGAAAAACGGTTTCGTGGCTACTTTGAACACAGTCAAGTGGGCATGACAGTCACGTCCCCCGACAAAGGCTGGCTTGAGGTCAATGGTCGATTGCGGCAGATGTTGGGATACGATCTGGATGAGTTGCGGCAGATGACTTGGGCGGAACTCACGCATCCGGATGACCTTGCCGCGGACACGGACCTCTTCGGACGCATGCAGGCCGGCGACATTGACAACTACACGATCGACAAGCGGTTCGTGCGCAAAAACGGCGAGGTCATGTACACGAATCTTGCCGTCTCCTGCGTGCGAGACGAGGTTGGCAACGTCAACCTCGTGCTGGCATCGCTCTTGGATATCAGTGATCGCCGCAAGGCCGAGGTGGCGTTGCGCGTGGCCAAGGAGAAAGCCGAGGAAGCCACGAATGCGAAGTCCGATTTTCTGGCCAATATGAGTCATGAAATACGCACACCCATGAACGGCATCATTGGTATGACCGACCTGACGCTCGACACCGACCTGACGCCCGAGCAGCGTGACTACCTGAACACGGTCAAATCCTCGGCCGACGCTCTGTTGACGCTGATCAACGACATTCTGGACTTCTCCAAAATTGAGGCGGGCAAACTGGAGTTGGAGCCAATTGATTTTGCGCTGCGCGACCAGCTCGCTGATATGCTCAACACGCTCGCCAGCCGCGCCCACAGCAAGGGCGTGGAATTGGTCTATGACGTTCCCCCCGCTCTGCACGATGCACTGATCGGTGATGTCTTCCGCCTGCGGCAGATCATAGTCAACCTGGTCGGCAATGCCATCAAATTCACCAAGCAAGGCGAAGTCGTTGTCAGCGTTGCCCAAGTCGGGCGGACGGACCAGAGAGTTACGCTCCAATTCTCCGTGCGGGATACGGGAATCGGCATCCCGCCCGAGAAGATCGAGGCGATATTCAGACCATTCGAGCAGGCGGACACCTCCACGACGCGGCAGTTCGGAGGGACCGGGCTGGGATTGGCGATCTCCGTACAACTGGTCAATCTGATGGGCGGGCGCATTTGGGCCGAAAGCGAACCGGGCCAGGGCTCGACGTTCCACTTCACGGCCGTCTTCGGGCTCGGCAGGCTCGTCCCCAAACCGGACGCCGAGCAGTTGCACGAGCTGTTGGATGGCCTCCCGGTATTGATCGTTGACGACAACGCGACGAACCGTCGCATTCTCGACCAAATGCTGAAAAACTGGCGGATGGCACCCCAGAGCGTCGCCGATGGTGCCGCGGCCCTGGCCGCGCTCGACCGGGCCGCCAACGCGGGCCACTCGTTACGCCTGGTCCTCTCGGACGTCAACATGCCGGAGATGGACGGTTTTATGCTGTTTGAGCATACGCGATCCAATCCTCGACAACGGGACGTACCGTTTGTTCTCTTGACCAGTGCGGTTCTCCTGGGCGACGTGGCACGTTGTCGCGAGATCGGCGTGGCGGCACACTTAATCAAGCCGGTGAAGCAATCGCTGCTGCTCAACGCCATCGTCGACGCAGTGGCTGGAAGAGAGGCTGTCGCGAAGTCCCGCGCGCCTGCAGCGTCAACAGCGTCAACGAGTTCGGCGAAACCAGATCGAGTCCTGCGAATCCTGCTGGCCGAGGACAACGAAGTGAACCAGAAGTTTGCCGTCCGCGCAATCGAGAAAGCCGGGCACGCCGTCGTCGTAGCCAACAACGGACGCGAGGCCGTGGACGCCTGGGAAAAAGAACGCTTTGACGTTATTCTGATGGATGTCCAGATGCCAGAACTCGATGGGCTTGACGCCACCGCGCAAATCCGTGCGTTGGAGCAGCAGCGCGGCGACACGGAACAAAGTGCAGCCCGCCGCACGCCGATTGTCGCCATGACAGCCAACGCAATGAAGGGTGACAAGGAACGCTGTCTGGAGTCCGGTATGGACGGGTACGTATCCAAACCGGTGAAGCGACAAACCCTCTTTGCAGAAATAGACAGAGTGCTGGAAACAGAGTAAGAGGCAGCGTCGCAAGAGACAGCGCAGCAGGAGCTACCATGTCTGATGTTTTTGACGAAAAGGCCCTCATGGACCATGTCGACGATGACCTTGAGTTCCTCGAGGACATCGTTGGCATGCTGAACGAGGATAGTCCGGCGTTACTTGAGCAAATTCGCGTAGCGGCCGCTGCGGGCGACGCGGCCGCCTTGGTCCGACCAGCGCATACACTCAAGGGCGTGCTGGGCAATTTCTACGCCAACCGCGCGGAGAGCGCCGCACGCGAACTGGAAATGATGGGGCGTGAGGAGCAATTGGCCAATCTGCAGGCCGCCGTCGACAAGGTGCAACATGAAACGGAGCGAGTAATAGAAGCTCTCAAGGAATATTTGCGAAAAACAACGGAGTGAAAACGCCCGCAATCGTGACCGCCAAGATTCAGCACTCCAACAAACCCGTACTTGACTTCATTTCGGGACTTTGGCGGCTTCCGCGACACTGGCACGCGTCTTCGCGTGATGGGCTGCTTCATCCCACTGCCACACATCACGTTGCTTGGAAATTAGCACGGCGTCTTTTGTCGCGAAGCGGACTTGTCATAGAACGCCGCGCGCGTATTCCCGTCAGTCACAGTTTCCATGTCCTTCATTCGTTTGGCGCACTGTCTCGGATCGACTTAATATAGATGTTGCGAAACTGAATGAGGCTCGAAGCAGGCGACATTGGCGGATCGGCGATGGTCATCCCACGCTTGCGCATCGATTCAACTCTCTTGGCTGACAGCGGACCGCCATGATGTTGTAGACCGATCGCCCCGCGCGTTTGTTCGAGACCTGGCAGTTCGGCATTGTCAATCACTTTCTTGCCATTGAGCACAATGGTAACCCGATCACCGACAACACGGGCCATCATACGATTCCATTGGCCCACCGGCTTGTCGGCGTGCACTTTTGGCACCGCCGCGGCGCGCTGTTGAGGCGTGGCATTCTGGTTGTTACGCACGGCCCACAATTCGCCCGAACCGCACGCCCAACACCAGAGGTTCGCCTGATGGCCCGGTCGAAACAACAGCCCTGAATCGGCGTTGGGAGTTGGCGTGACAATCCGTTTTCCATCCGCGTCAAGCTTGTAGCTGCCATCGGGCAGGATCGTTGGCATGGCATAGAGACCCGATGTGCGTTTGAAACGCCATTCCAAGTAGATCGTATAGTCGCCGAACTCTTCTTCGGTGAACAGGCTCTTGTTCCCTTTCGCCTCGGAACTAGCGTCGCAATCAATGACACCATCAATAACCTTCCAGTGGCCGTTGTCCCCTTCAGGTACTTTCCAGCCCGTAAAGTCCTTGCCATTGAAGAGCGACCGAAATCCCTTTTCTTTGAGTTGCTTGGCCGTGGGCATGTCGACCTGCTCGACATCGGCCCAGGCATGGATCGGGATGATGACAACGAGCAGAAGCAGCGAGAGAGCGATGCGTTTCATGGTGACCTCGTTTTCTTGTGGCGATACCCGAACGTGGGGCGGTGCTGACGCGAGGAGCAATCCTCCAACGGCAGCAACATTATAGAGCAAACCCCAACGGTCCGGAACAAGCGTTGAGGGAAGAACAACCGAGCGAACAAGCATTGAGGTCTGACTTCGTGTGCCACTGCATGCGCAAACGAATCCACGATCCTGATCGATCTGGCACCGCCGCCCCACTCATCCCTCACACCGCCACGCCGGGCACGCAGTGCGAACCGTCAACCCGGTTTCCAATGGGACGTGTGTGCCACTGCATGCGCAAACGAATCCACGATCCCAATCGATCTGGCACCGCCGCCCCACTCATCCACCACACCGCCGCAGTGGGCACGCAGTGCGAACCGTCTTGCGACTCCCCATCTTGCAGCTCGATCGACGCTTCACACTGCTCAACTTGGTGTGCGCGTCGATTTATGACTTTGTTGGGGTGTCTGCCGTTAGCAAACGTACGAAATGAGCAGTGGCACGGACGCGCGGTGGGCATCGTGTGATGTCAGACAGTCTGATTTCGGAGGATTTTTCTGGATTCCGTGCGGGGTTTTGCATCCGTTTGGTGATGTACCTAATAGGAGACCATTGTTCTTGGTACTGCGTGGAGGCAGTGGCACACCAGAATCGGTCCAAGCACATTGCGGATCAGTCACTGTTGACGAAATCCAATTCGACGAGCGTGAGCAACTCACTCAGCTTTTGATCGGTCCTGGCATCGTCATCATCGGCCAGGAACCAATCGAGGCCCGTCCTGCCGCGCAACTTGTCCTTCGCGTGGTCATCCAGAATTGTCGCAGCGGTGAATAAGAAATCGCCATTGAGTCCGCCGCCGTTCAAGATATTATCAACGCGCGCGGCATAGTCGATATCTTTGCGCGACCACTCCGCCATGATCGCATTCACCGCTGCTCGGTTCTCAGATTCGACATAGATACCACCGACCAGAATATCGTCTTCACCGCCACCATCGATCCTGTCTCTTCCAGCGCCCCCGATCATCACATCTCGGCCACCTTTGCCACTTAAAATGTCGTCGCCGTCTCCCCCTGACAGGTAGTCGTCGCCCTCGCCACCTCGCAGCTTATCGTTGCCGTCACCGCCATAGAGTTCGGCAGTGATCGGGCCAACGTTCTTGCGGACTTTGATATCGTCATTCCCCCCTAGACCGAACACGACGACACGGTCGACGGTCGGGCCGTGTTCATTCCTTACCTTGAACTTGCCGCGCCGCTTCTCTTTGAATAACACTTCAATCGCGCCGGCGACGTCGCCCTGTTTGATAACGATTCTGTCGCGTTGCTCCGTACCGACAACAACGATTTCAAGCAAGTTGGCGTCGAATGGGTTCATTTGGGCGGTCAGAGTGGGGCCACCTTCGTAAGCGACCGTCAGCAGTTTTGCCCCGGCATCATAGTCGTCGTCGATCCCAGCCTCGACCTGCACCGTGCCGCCAGCCGGCACCACATCGACACCTCGCTGGACTGGCAAGTTGTCGGCCGTAACGTAGACCTGACCTGCCTGCCACGTGACCAAGCCAGAATCGGCGGCATCGAGGGCATGGTACACAACGTCTTCGATTCTGAATCCAGACGTCAACGTGTTGCCATCGACTTGAAACGTATTACCCACGGCCGAGACTGCATTCACACTCTCGTTTCGGATTGCCTGCCCCGCGCCGTGCACAATGAACGTATTGGCGCCCAGGTCGCTGACGGTCCCCAGGTCGACTGTGCCGGCAACGTTCTCGATCGCCGCATCGTCCCCGCCATCCGTTTCGTGAACCACGCTGTCGCGTAGGACCAGCTGGCCGGCTAAGACCAAGATCGTTGGAGTGGCAGTCGAGTTGACGAACGACACGTTTTCGGCGATGACCGTGCCGTTGACCACGGTCAAGGCGGGCGAGGCGCCGGTCAGAGTTCCATTCTTGAACGTGACGACCACACCGGCGGGAACGGCAATTTCTTTCCCTGTGTAGGTCTCACCGCCGATGTCCAAGACGATTTCCATCGGCGGGTCCGCTGGAGCGAGATCAAGCGTCAGGCTCTCAATCGCGGTGATTACGGCCACCAGGTCGGTCTCGTCTGCTGTCGTCACCTCGACCATGGGCTGGGCCGTTCCGGTGTCGATAATCGCATCCACGACATCTTGCAATGCGGATGGCGCGACGGCCGCAACACTCACGGTGCCGGTCGCGACCGCACTCGTAACGTCATTCACGTTGGTTGCCGTCACTGAAATCGTGTAAGCGCCGGGAGTCGCGTACAGGTGAGTCACAGCGACACCGGTCGCGTTACCAGACGTCCTTGCTACCTGCGTGCTTGTGCCGTCACCGAAAGTGACGTCATAAATAAATCCAGCCGCCTGCGTGGTTGGGTCTGGATCGGTAGCCGAGAGCGCGAACGTGACATGTTGATTCTCGATGGCTGCTGCCGGGCCAGACAACGCAGCGGTTGGCACCGCGTTGTTTACCGTCACTTGGAACGACGTGGTGGCCGACGCGCCATCTTGGTCGTCAACGCGAACGGTAATTGGAACGAGTCCGCTTTGGGCCGCAGTCGGTATCCACGTAAACAAACCAGTGCTTCCGTCGATGGTGGCTCCCTGCGGCGCGCCGGCATCGAGGCTGAAGGTAAGTGTATTGGCCGGCAGATCCGCGTCGGTTGCCGTGGCCGTCAACTGTAACTCAGTGCCAACATTGATTGTCACGTCATTGATCGTCGCCAAGACGGGGGCTTGATTGATTTCGTTCACGGTGAC
This sequence comes from Planctomycetota bacterium, assembly GCA_024277285.1. The sequence continues at coordinate 3,257 of JAJRVM010000138.1, read as the reverse complement.
CGAAATGGTTTGCAGATCGCTCAGCGGCGGGGCGCCGTCGTCGGTCACCCGGATCGTGATGGCAAATGTTGCGGGACCTTGGGCTTCCGCGGGCGTCCAGGAGAATAGCCCCGTGTTCGCGTCGATCGTAGCGCCTTCGGGCGCACCAAAATCAAGACTGAAAGCAAGCTGATCGGCCGAATCGACGTCCGTCGCCGTCACCGTAAATTCCAGTAAGCTGCCTTCATCAATCGATTTATCGTCGATATTCGCGAGCACAGGTGTTCGATTCGCAAGCTCGAACGCGCCAATATCCGCAACCGCCACACCATTCGAGTCACCGTCCAGAGGACGTCGAACGCCGCGTTGGTCGCGGGACAGCGAAGTCGCGTTGTCGGCGGCGTCAACTGCCGGGCTGTTCGGTGGAATCGCTTGCGTTCGAATTGCGCCACCGTTGTCGACGAGCCGACCGAGCAGTGGATCGGCGCCGACGATGTTTCCAGAGACACCGTCGACCAGGCCGCCGCTGCCACCATTACCGATCAAGTTGTAACCGCTCGACACAGCCAGCACGCCACTGACGTCACTTGGAATGGAGAAGTCGCGTCCTTTGAAATTGCCCGCCACAATCGTGTTGCGGATTTGCACATCGTTGGTCGACACGATATGTATTCCGCCTCCGGCCCCGCTGCCATCTTCATCCAAATCGCTGCGGTTCGCGTTCACGGTAACGTGGTTCATTCTCACGCGTCCGTTTGATATCTTCACGGCCCCCCCGTCGCCATCGGCCCTATTGTTCGAGATCGTCGTGTTACTGAAACTGGCGGTAAAGTTTCCACTCTGATAAACTCCGCCACCACCCTGGCCAGCGTTATTCCAGCCGATGGTCGTATCGTTGACGGTTAACGCGTTGTTGGCGCTATAGATGGCGCCGCCATCTCCCTCCGCTGCGTTGAAAAGAAGCGACGTCCGTTCGATCGTTGTTGATCCCCCGACACTCAAGATAGCACCGCCATCGGCACCGGCTCCGCCTGCGGCGTTGCTGAGGAATTGACTGTCTTGAATGCCAAGATCGTAAATCAGCCGCGCGGTTGCCACCGCGTTGATCGGTGGTCAGGCCAAAACTGCTTCCCGCGTCCAACGCGGGACTGCCAGGCAATAATGCATGCGTTAGGGTTGCGCCGCCATTGTCTTGCAGTGGTCCCAAGATGGGATCGATCCCGACGAGGTTGTCATTGACGCCATCGACTAAACCACCGGCAGTTGCTGAGTCGCCTATGAGGTTGAAGGAACTGTTGGTTGTTAGCGACCCATAAATGTCATCGCTAACAGCTTGCTGGCCGGAGCCCAAAAAGTTGCCGCTGACGATCGTATTCTGGAGCGTGATGGTATTGGCAGAGTTGGTCAGGACACCTCCACCAGCAGCGACGACGGCGTTGTCTCGGTCGGCTCGATTTCCCGTAATCGTGCTGCTGGTAACGATGGTTGCACCACCAATTCCCATGAGTCCGCCAGCATTACTATATGCGGTATTGTTGGAAATTGTGCTATTGGTGACCGTCAACTGGCCACCAGTCACAATCCCTCCGGCGGCCCCATTGGTGTTGTTTTCGCTGATCGTGCTTTGATCGATCGTGACGACGCCATCACGCGATTCGACTCCGCCACCGCTATTGCCGGAAGTGTTTGCGGAAATCGTACTTCGCTGGACGACGAGAACCGAGTTCGCTCCATAACTGTAGATTCCTCCGCCGCTGAAACTTGCTTGGTTTCCTATAATAGTGCTATCGGCGACCGTCAGGCTACCGTCATTGTTGAAAATGCCACCGCCACTACGTCCTGAGTTCAAGGATCCCGCGGTGTTCTGAGATACCACGCTGCCGACAACGGCCACCGTTCCACCGTCATTGTAAATGCCACCGCCTCCTTCGCCCCCAAGGACAGCGGCTGTGTTGTTAGAAATCTCAGTACCAATTACCGTCAGGATTCCATCGCTCCAAATGGCTCCGCCCACACCGCCCGCTTCATTCTCCGTGATCACGCTGTCGCGGATCGTTAGATTACCTCGATTGACAACGGCGCCACCACTGGAACTTGACGAATTTCCGCCGGTCAACGTAAGGCCCGCAATCTCTACGGCCACACCGGCATCGACAACAAAGATTCCTGTTTGACCTCGCCCATCGATGGTCAAGTAATCCGAACCGAGACCAGTAATCACCAAGGCTTCGGTAATTGCCGGCAGTGCGGATCCCTGCCGTAGCCCAATCGTGTCACCTGCCAGGTTGGGATCGAATCGTATCGTATCACCACCGGAATAGGCGTTCGCTTCCATAATCGCGGCCCGCAGTGTCACCTCTCCGGCCAACCCCGTATCGATGACCCCATCTCCCGGGCTCAAGTCTGGGGCATCACCCGACGTATTGACGACGAACGTCAAGCCGGTACCGACGACGACAATCGTGACGGTCGTCGTGTCACTGGCACCCCGACTGTCGGCGACGGTGTATTGAAATCGATCCGTGGCCGATTCGCCAACTTGCAGCGAAACAAACTTGCCGTTGGGATCGTAGCTGTAGCTGCCGTCGGCATTGACCGTCAATAACGCACCAGAGGCAAGCGTGAATTGTGTTCCGACATTGGCCGCGAGTCCGTTTACTTCGGCAACGGTTTTCGTGTCGCCATTGTCGACGTCGGTATCGTCCGCCAACAGGCCATCGGTTGCCACGGTCAGTACGGTGCCTTCGTCTGTTGTGCCGGTGTCATCGTTGGCGACCGGCGCGTCGTTAATACCTTGAATCGTAACGGTGACCATCGCGGTATCGGTGGCCTCCTGGCTGTCGGCGACGGTGTACTCGAAGCTGTCCGTGGTCGAAACGCCGACTTGAAGCGATTCGAATTGCCCGTTGGGGTCGTAGCTGTAGCCGCCATCGGCATTGACCGTCAGCAGGGCACCCGAACCGAGCGTGATCTGCGTGCCAACGTTGGCGGCGAGTCCGTTGACGGCCGCAACGGTTTTTGTGTCCCCGCTATCGACGTCGGCGTCATTGGTCAGAATACCAGCGGTGGCCACATCCAAAACCGTTTCTTCGCTCGTCGCTCCCGTGTCGTCGTTAGCGACGGGAAGATCATTGACTGAGGCCAGTGTAACGGTAAACGCTTCTTCCGCGAACAAACCGGCAGGGTCGGTCGCGCGCACGGTCAAGTTGGCAACGCCAAAGGCGTCTGGTGTAAACGACAGGTCAAGCGTGGCGTCGGCATCGACAACGGCAAGGACG